>CAZTEU010000004.1:0-60796 GCA_964612105.1 uncultured Gammaproteobacteria bacterium
ACCCCGCTGAGGGTTTTTTATTTATCAAAAAAAATGCTATACTGAAAGAGCTATTTTTTAAAAACTACCTATGGACACAAAAATAAAACCAGAAGCTGAAAATGAAGAAACACATAACAACATAGAAAATACAGAAAAAATTCAAAAAACCGCACAGGTTGTTCACCCAACATGGACAATTGTAGTAATGATCGTTGCGTTGACTGCCTTCGTGTTTGGAGGAGCAGGTTTTTTTGTTGCGAAGCTCGTGTGGAAGGATAGAGTGGACAACACTATTTCCCCTAGTGAGACAAACAAAAAAACACCCACACTAACTACTATATCCTCGCCACAAAAAACAGAGACTTTATCAGGAAATACTCAAAAGTTAGAAAAAGTCGCCAACACTAAAAAAGATAGTACGCAATCGAGCATTAATACTGTTACTGTTATTAAAGAACCTAGCGAGCCCTCAACCCCTCCCCCTAATAACGACCCCACAAAAATACCAGACCACATTCTAGAAACAATTGACCCTGTTGATCTTGCGTCATTTGAATTATTATCTGAAGGTTATTTCAACTACGAAAGCCCTCTTGGCTATTATATTTCAATTCATAGAGATTGGGACTTTGAAGTAATGCCAAGTGGCGGTGAGGACTATTATTATATAGATGGAGAAGACGCAATATTGCGCATCTACCCAACCCTTCTTTCGTTAGACCAGTGGATTGAAGAATATAATAAAAAAGATTTTGGTAATGGTTTCCCTCGAGTAAAATCATTTAGTGACTCTATTATAGACCACAATCCCGCACAAAAAATTATCGCGTCCACTACCTGGGGAGATGATACAGAAATACACGTCTATTATATTCCTCGCAACGGCAAACCCTCTCTAGTTATAGAACTCTTTCCACACCACGAAGTACATAAAAACATGCTTAGAACTTTTGATATTATATAGTTAAATGAATTTGACAATAATTGAAATAACTAGAATCGCTTATATTGTTTTGAGCACAACGGTTTTTATTGTATTTATTCTGCATCTTAAAAAACAAAAATTAGCAAACCCTAGTCAATTATTTTGGCCAATTATTCTCTTAGCTACCTCTTTCGCACTTCTTTTATTTCTTGGTTATCAAATATTTGTTGACACAATATCCTTTGAAAAATCGCGTGGAGAGGTGGTAGAATATGTTCAGGTAGACAATTGGTTATACGCCAAAATTAAATATGTTGATAATAGTGGTAATGAACAAGTCGGAACCAGTGTTTGGGGAGAAAATTCTCAAAATTACAAAATTGGAGAAACAGTTCCTTTATTATATGATTCAAATGATCCGACAAAAATAAAAATTTCATATAAGCTTATATACTCTATTCTCACATATCTTATAGTTTTCTTTGGAGGCTTCGGTCTGGTTTACCACTTCAAGAAACTTCCACGCTCATATTTTAGAAATCAATAGGGTGTTTGCACGCAAAGAAACAAACATCATTCTGGAGCACTTCCTCAATCCCCACCCAATCCAAAGTTCTGAACATGCCCCATATCCGACCCCGCTGGTGGGTTTTTTTATTATCAAAAAAACACCAAAGTTGGTATCTTTCTAATTTCTGTTTAGAGCTTTTCAAATTTCTTATCACCCTGCTCCTTAGCGGCATCTTCCTCCTCGATTTCTTTTACCGCATCCAATATGTTCAATACCCCTTCAATAGCATACTGCCCATCATAGTTGAGGTTGTATTTTTTATAAAGATGACTACCGAGATGGTCTGGATTTTCTGCCAATTCTTCATCTTCGAACA
This sequence comes from uncultured Gammaproteobacteria bacterium, assembly GCA_964612105.1. Lineage (GTDB taxonomy): Bacteria > Patescibacteriota > Patescibacteriia > Magasanikbacterales > UBA922 > CAZTEU01. The sequence continues at coordinate 1,795 of CAZTEU010000004.1, forward strand.
TTTCGGGTCGAAAGTTTTGCAATCTTAAATTTCTGTCTTTATCCATAAATGCAAGTCGCAAGCCGAGCTCTTGTTTTGTACCACCATCTGCCCACTGAGATTCAGTTCTCTGGCGTGCAGACTGAGGCTCCACATTATCCAAATAACTTTCTAGTACTGCCTGCACTTTCATTCCCCACTCTTGGTCATTATGCTCAATATCTGATGCCTGCTCTTGCTTGTGCACGGGTCCACCACCAAATATGACCCCATACTTAGTGTTCCCAATTGGGAGCTTGTCCTGAAGTCTCCTTGCGAATTTATGATCAGTATCTATACGACGAAATATAGCTTCAATGTCGGCGTCAGTTGCAACAACATCTGCATGTTCCATAACCTCATCTATAGATTCAAATTTTCTGTAAACCTCGTCTACACCAGGCTTTCCTTCCTCATTTGATACTACTCTTAGATGCCTTGGCACCTCTCTGGCTGTTTCTGACATATTAGTAATTTTATTTTTAATGCATATATTATTGCATATCAATCTGTAAAAGAAAAGTTCTAATAGATCCTACTAACCCACCCCGCTGGCGGGTTTTTTTATTTGTGTCAAAAAAACACCATGGTTGGTGTTCTTTTGTTGCTCCCGAACCACGTCCGCAGAGCAATGTTGCACTGGTGGTTCGGGTCCCCTTTCTCACGCAGGCGTGACACTTTTGACAGAGTCAGCTCTAAACACGTACTCGGCACCGTGCCCCCAACGAATCCAAACAGACTGTTTGCCGACACGCATGTCTCCTCTGTATACATCAACCCTTACAGGTTCTTGTGGTGCGCTTTCTGCTCCTGGAGCGAACTGGAAGACAAGTGTGTCGTATCCCATCATGAGCTCAAAAATCTTTCTGATGTTCATCTACTCCCCCTCCTGGCTTTGTTTTTTGAGGCTATGCCAGAGACATCTCATCAATCTTCCTCGTGTTTTCCTGACGCATAGCATGGAAGCGCATAAGCGCTCTCAAGATGTCGCCTGTAGATTTGCTCTTGTCTACATCAAAACCAGAGCTTTCGCACATTGCGAGCACAACATTGCGCCGCAAATCCTTGTCCTCTTGAGACTCTTCTGCACACAGTCCGCAGTACGGGTTATCCAACAAGGGATCACCTATACAACTACAACGACAAGCTCTACACATGCTTTCCCTCCTTTGGTGATTGGTGAGTACTTACTAGTATATGATAATAATTAAAAAAACACCATTGCTGGTGAGCCAAGTAAAATAATTATATTACACATTATCTCTCTATTGTAGTAATATATATGTAAAATTTGAAGTCTGGTGGAAAACCCTAAAATAATTCATCATGAGATCTATATCCAAAAAATTAGCAATTTATATATTTATTGTTGTTAGTTTATCTACATGGCTCGCATTGTTTTTTGTGCGACCAATAGATATAGGGTCTGGAGACATTGGAAGGCACCTAAAAAACGGAGAGATAATTGTATCATCACTAAAATCCGGAGAGGGTATACATAATTTATTAAACACAAACTATTATTCATACACTCATACAGAATTTCCTTTTGTTAACCACCATTGGGGTACAGGTGTGGTGCTGTACTTAGTGTGGTCTGTTGGTGGTTTTGTTGGTTTGCAGGTGTTTGGGTTTTTATTAGCTCTTGCGACTCTTTTGTTCTCCTACAATCTTGCAATAAAAAGATCCAGTTTGTATGTTGCAACGCCTTTTGTTTTTCTAATCACTCCACTTTTAGCAAACAGGCGTAATATACGTCCAGAACTGTTTAGTTATTTATTCATAGCAGTTCTTCTCTGGCTGCTGTATAGTTACAAAGAGACAAGAGATAAAAAGTTGCTGTACATAATTCCGTTTTTATTCTTGCTCTGGATTAATCTTCATATTTATTTCATATTCGGATTGTTTATCCTGGGAGTTTTCATATTAGATGAAGCAAAGCAGTGGAACAAGAGAGGTTTGGAGGTAAAAAAACTTAGCATGGCACTTGTTACAAGTTTGTTGCTAATGCTAATAAACCCTTTTGGGATTAAAGCAATAATATATCCCTTCACTGTGTTTGGTAACTACGGAATAGAAGTTAGTGAGATTGCTTCTGTAACAAAAGCTAATGCAGTAGTGTTTAGCCAAAGCATAGCAACGACTTTCTATTTGTCACTATTTGTCTTGTTGGTAAGTCTTCTATATCTCATGATAAGCAAAAGGAAAGAAAGTCTTTTTGTAGACACTGTTTTGGCTATAATATTCTCTGCTCTGGCTTGGATGATAGTAAGAAATATAGCTATGTTTGCAATTGTTACTCTTCCAATTATTTCTGCAAGTGTGTGTATGCTTGTTAGCAAATTAGAAATATGGGAAAACAAAAATACAAAGTATTCTTTTGTGGCTATTTCACTGGTTATTGTATTGGGAATATCCTTCACAAGAATCCCTCATGCCTGGAGTGCAGTTGGGTCCGGTATTACAATAGGTTCACAAGAAGCAGGTGAGTTTATTAGAGATAATGATATATCTGGACCACTTATTAATGATTTTAACTCCGGTGGGTATGCATCGTGGTATCTTTTTCCAGAACTACAATTGTTTGTAGATAATCGCCCAGAAGCATTTCCTGCAAATTTCTTTGTAGATGAATATACACCAATGCTTATCGATGAAGACGTGTGGTACAAGGTAGAAGAGAAATACAGCCCAAATGTAATTTTATTAGGCTTCGAGGGGGCACCGAAACAGGTTACTTACTTTACTGCCAAAAGAATACAGGATCCGGGTTGGGTTCCTGTGTTTATAAACAAAAAACATATTGTACTTGTAAAAAAACACGAGCGTAATGCCCGTGTAATAAATGAATTTGCAATTCCAGACAGTGTGTTTAGCTTCTAGTCAAACTATTCCAACCAAAGCAACGCCAACATAATACCAATTCCCAAGAGGAAGGCTATAAATTGCACGATAGACTTTCTCAGTCTTACTTCTTTGTGTATTTCTGGAATTAAGTCAGCAGATGAAATATATATAAACGACCCTGCCGCAAACGGAACTAGTAGGCTTGCAAAGCTCTCTGCACGAAAACCAATTAGCAAAGCAACAACTACACCAAGCACAGCAACAAGAGCTGTAACAAGATTAAGGAAAAGTGCCTTGCCTTTTGTAAATCCACCGTGTACCAAAACAGCAAAGTCACTAATCTCTTGTGGAATCTCATGGAGAATTACAGCAATAGTTGTGGCTATTCCTATTGGTATACTAACCAGATAACTTGCTCCTATAATAAGTCCGTCTATAAAATTATGAACACTATCTCCAAGCAGGTTCATAATTGCAAAGGGGTGTACATGATGTTCTGTGGGAGTGTGATGACAATGTCTCCAGTGAATAACTTTTTCTACCAAAAAGAGAATGGCTATTCCAAGTAGAATAGATAATGAAACCTCTATGGTAAAGCCCTTTTCTTCTACTGCTTCTGGAAGTAGGTGGATAAATGCATCTCCAAGCATTGCTCCTGCAGCAAAGCTTACAAACACAAATAAAGCTCTGTTAAGAAGTTTTGTTTTTACAGATAAAGTAAATATTCCAATAAGGGATATTGCACTTACTGCTAGCACGCTTATAATTGCGGCGAACCAAATGTCTGTCATAATAAAATATTTAGTGTCTTAATAAGATAACTCAAAAATAGAAAGTAGTCAATCAGCCCACCCCTATCTGGTTAATAATCCAGGCTATTATAATAACCTGAGGTAGGGTAATTAAAGGAAGAAAGAAAGCTGTCTTCCATGAACCAGTTGTCTCTTTAAGAGATAAAATTTCTGTATAGTCTGTAGAAACTCCTGTCATTAGGAATGCAAAAGAGTTTCCTGGAGCGCCTGCTCTTGTAAGAAGATCGGCAGCAATTGGAGTAGACCCCTCGGAACAGACCTCTAGTATGGTTGCTACTAGTATTGTTAGTGCTAACCCAACAACAGAAGGACCAAAATATGTTGCAAAGTGCTCTGGAGAGATAAAAGTACGGATTAGTGAAGCAAGAATTACACCAAAGAATATCCATCTTAGGATCATCCTAGACCCGAGTAAACCGTCTACAACCACCCTTACCAAAGCTCTCGGCCTCACACTCACATTCTTAAGAAGCTCTTTTGCCTCTTTTTTCAAGGAGAAGTTTTTAGGTAAATCCAAAGTGTTAGTATTTTTTGGTAGCTTTCCTCTTCTAACAAGATAATCAAAAAATAATCCAGAAACAATCCCTATAACCATCGAAACAAGCAAGAATATAAGTGTCCACCAAAAACCAATAAGCGCCCAAAGTACAAAAGTAAGAGAAAGAGAGTTCCATGGACTTGCTATTAGAAATGCCATTGTCTGACCAAGACTTGCTCCTTTTTTGTATAATTGCATTCCAACAAGCAGAACACCGTGAGAGCACAAATCAAGTAAGATGCCCGCTCCTGTTGCTCTTAATATTCCGGAGAAGGTTCCTCCTCTGCCCAGAACTCCTGCTAAAAACTCACGAGGCATATGTTTTAATAAACCAACAAACACTATTCCCAACAACAACCCCCATGCCATCTTGTTCATGAGCTCATAAATGCTGTCAGAAAAAACTGAAGTTGCCTCATTCGTGAAAAAACCCAAACCACCAACATATGAATAGACGTAAGCTAATACCAAAACAACAAAAGTAGCCCAGAGAAAATAGTCTATCCTCTTTTTCTTTTCTTTCTTTTTATCTTTACAACAAGATTTATCATGATCATTGTGATTCATACAACAAAATTATTTATTCATTTTTTTGAACAAAAAAAGCAGTTCATCTACTGTATTCTTTTTTCCTTTCTTTAGTCCTTCTGCAACACATCCATGTAGGTGGCAATCCAGCAACAAAATCTCCACTTGTTTCATTGCGTTCTTGACTGCGGTGGTCTGTTGGAGAATGTCCATGCAGTACCTATCCTCGTTTACCATGCTTATTACTTTATTAAGATGTCCCCCAATTGTTTTTAGACGCTTATCTATAGATGCTTTGTTGCAACTGTTCTCACAAGTTTTGTTTTTCATAATTATATTGGTTATCCCTCCCCCTGGGGGTATGGGTATATAGTATCACAACATCCTATCCCTGTCAAGCCCTGCGTTCTACCATAACAAAACCGCCCAAATGGACGGTCTTTTATAACTATCTAATATTCTATTTCAGCCACTTATACTTCTTTACTAACCCTGTCTTCCCCCACCATGACCCTAGTCCAAATTTTTCTGCAGAATTAGTTTGTAGCAGACCAATAAGAACAAGGATATATATAATATGATCATCTATTATTGGGTTGTGCTCTGGCGGTAGTGCAGCTAACCACATTAATAACATCATAAGGGATCCGCTCCAAACAGCAATTTTCATGCCAATTCCAAGGATTAGGGCTAATCCTATTAACAGAAGCCCGAGCATAAACAACCAGTCGACCACAGGACTACCTGCCATAGCTTGAAACACTCCAGCTAAAGGACCTTTGGTACCAAACTTTAGGAATCCCATGGTTGGAGACGCTCCTGTTAGCCAGTGTTTACCAGCCTCTGTAGCAAAACCAAGACCAAACACCTTGTCTATAAATGCCCAAAGAAAGATCCAGCCCAAACCTATACGCAGAAGCGCAGGTGTGTTTTTTGTGAGAAGTTTTCCACACATATTTGTTATATTAAGGACGAATAATTACTTTATTAACTTTTCCTCTAAACATTTCTGCTATTTCTTCTAACTCTTCATCAGAAAAAGACTTGTATCCTGCAAAAGATGGGTCTAAAACCTTACCTTCTCTAAACTTTTGTAAGTATAGCACTTTTGCACCTTCTATCATACCCGCCATATCCTCTAAAATCTCTTTTGTGTGTAGATCACGAACCAAGGTTGACCTAAACTCATAATCCAAACCGCTATTCATTATCATTTTTATACTCTTCTCTATGTGTTCTGGTATTGCCCGCGAACCAACAAGTTCTTTATACAGAGGTGAACTGGTTTTTACATCCATTGCTACATAATCTACAATACCTTGTTCCAATATACTCTCCAACATGATTGGATTGTTTCCGTTTGTGTCTAATTTTACCAAGAAACCCATGTCTTTTATCTTTCTCATAAAATCTGGAAGATCCCTCATTATAGTTGGCTCTCCTCCTGTAATAACCACACCATCTAATAATCCTTTTCTATCATCCAAAAAGCGAAAGAATACATCTTCCGCTATAAAACTATCTTTTATTTGTTTAATTTTCTCAGGCAATACAAACTCTGGATTGTGACAATAACCACACCTAAAATTACACCCAGGGGTAAACGCAATACAGGCAGTGCGATCCGGATAGTCTAGTACGGTAAATTTCTGTACACCGCTCAATTGCATACAATCTAGCTGTACTGCTGTGTAAACTCTGAATTTGAAGCAATACACTCAACGAAGTGTTCTCTTTCGTAGTGTTCGGATTTCTTTCCTTTGTTGAATTGAGAAACAGGTCTGTAATATCCCATAACACGGGTCCAGACTTCGCAACGTGTGCGTTTGCTCTGTAATTCTTGTGATGTCATAGTAAATTATTAAATATGTATTAATGGCTTGTTGTTTCTAGATGATCCTCACGAAGCGAGTGGTCTATTGTACAGCTTGTAATACCTAGCTCTTCATCACACTTTGGACAATAGTCGTGCTCTCCGTTTAGGTATCCATGTTTTGGGCAGATAGAAAAGGTTGGAGTGACTGTAATGTATGGTAATTTGAAGTTTGTAAGAACCTTCTTAATTAGATTCTTACAGGCAATAGAGTCACTAACCCTTTCATTCATGTAGCAATGTAAAACAGTTCCTCCGGTATACCGTGTTTGTAGCTCGTCCTGTAATTTTAACACCTCAAATACATCGTCACTATAACCGACAGGAAGTTGTGATGAGTTTGTATAATATGGGGCTGATTCTGTGCCTGATTGAATAATGTCTGGGAACCGCTTTTGATCTTCTCTAGCAAAGCGATATGTGGTTCCTTCTGCTGGAGTAGCCTCTAAATTATACAAATTACCTGTTTGTTCTTGGTAGTCCTGCAATTTGTTACGCATGAAGTCTAGAACCTCTTTTGCAAACTCGTTTCCAAACGGAGTGCCTATATTTTCTGCATCACCTGTAAAATTCCTTATTGCTTCATTGATTCCATTTACACCAATTGTTGAAAAGTGGTTGTTTAGATAACCAAGGTATCGTTTTGTATATGGATACAGCCCAGCATCCATCCATTTCTGTATTTCTTTACGCTTAATGTCTAATGATGTTTTTGCCAAATTCATTAAGTGTTCTATCCTTTTAAGAAATTGTTCTTTTGAGCCTTTACACGTGTACCCTATACGAGCAGCGTTTATTGTAACCACCCCTATTGAACCTGTCATCTCTGCGGACCCAAACAGCCCTCCACCTCTTTTCTTTAACTCTGTCATGTCTAGCTGTAAACGACAACACATAGAGCGAACGTCTCCAGGATTTAGGTCTGAATTTACAAAATTCTGAAAATATGGAGTTCCATACTTAGCTGTCATTTCGAACAACTGCTCGTATTTTGGATTGTCCCAATCAAAATCTTTCACTATGTTGTATGTTGGAATAGGAAAGGTAAATGTTCTACCTTTTGAGTCTCCTTGAGTCATAACATCTATATATGCCTTGTTTATCATATCCATCTCTTTCTGGAGCTCTCCAAAAGTGTATTCAAACTCTTCTCCTCCTAGCAAAAGTCTGCGGTCTTTCAAATCATCAGGTGGAATAAGGTCTAAAGTAATGTTTGTAAACGGAGTTTGTGTTCCCCAACGTGAAGGAATGTTTAGATTAAAAACAAATGACTGTATATTCTGATGTACGTAGGAGTACAGTTCCTTTTCTATATACTCGTCTCTTGCTTGGTCTGAACTAAACAACATTCCTCCCTCAGCAATACCCTTACGAATTTTTAGTTCTTTCTTTTTAACGAAGGGAGCCAGGTATGTATCAAAGCTGGAAAATGCCTGTGCTCCTGCCCACTCATTTTGTAGTGTTCCAAAGAAGTTGACCATCTGAGAGACAGCAGAACTAAGGTGTCGTGGTGGATCTGATTCAATTTTGTTTGGCACACCATTAAATCCTTCTTCCAGAAGAGCCCTAAGACTCCACCCTGCACAATACCCTGAAAGCATGTCTAAATCATGGATATGCATATCTCCATTGCGATGCGCCTCTCCAATGGCTCCTGGATACACATATGACAACCAATAGTTTGCTATAACCTTTCCTGCTGTATTTAATACCATTCCACCAAGAGAATATCCTTGGTTTGAGTTAGCACTAACTCGCCAATCTAGTTGTTTTAGGTATTCTGTTACAGTTTTATCAACCTCAACGACAACATCATTCTGTTCACGTAGTTTACGTCTTTGGTCACGATACAATATGTATGCCTTAGCAATCTCACCATAGTCATATTTAATCAATGTTTCCTCAACAGCATCCTGCACTTGCTCAACTGTTGGAATTTGACCATTAAAAGACTCGTCCAGGTGTATCTGAACGTCCTTTGAGAGGGTCTGTACAATAATTTTGTCATTATTACCTGTTGCTGTGGAAGCTTTAGAGATTGCTTCCTCGACTTTGGCACGATCAAAGTCAACTATGGTTCCATTCCTCTTTTGAATCTTGTAGATTGGCATACTGGTTTGAGTGTTTAAGACTAAGCATAGTATTAAACACTTAAAAACAAAAAAGGTGTCATATTTGACACCTTCTTCTAGTCGTTTAATAGATTTCTTATCTTTTTCCTGGTACGGCTCAGTATTAGCTTAATTGCATTTTCTGTCTTATCCAACAAACCAGCAATTTCTCGTACGGAAAACCCGTCCTTGTATCTCATAGACATCACACGATTTTCAACTCCAGACAGACTCTTAATTGCCCCCCATATTTCTGAGCGATCCAGCATCTTTGACAGCCTGTCCTTGTCTGGAATAATGCTGAGCTGCTCATCATCTATGGAATAAGTTGTTTTCTTACGATAATGATTAACCAGCAGGTTGTGAGCAATCCTTAGCAGATAGGTCTTGTAGGATGAATTACCCGGTGTGTATGAATGGAGACTCTTTAGTGCCCTATAAAATGTCTCCTGAGTAAGGTCTTGAGAGATGTTTTTCTGAAGTGATAGGTGATGAAGAAAATAGTTATATATCTGTTCGTAATATTTACTATACAGCTCCTGAAATGCTTCTGAATCATTCTGCGCATCACTTACAAGACAATAGTCCACCCCTCTTTCTTTGAAGCGTAATTGAGTCGGCTCAATAAAGGTCTTTTGGATAAATAATGAAACAGGCATACTGGGTGAAAAATCTATCTGCTCTTCAATACCTGTCCATGTGCTTAACTTAGAATACCACTCTCCTGCTGTAATGGACTTGTCAGACATGGTCTCAGAAAACTTAGATGGAAATGATCTTTCACCTGTATCAGTCTTTTGGGGCTGTATCTCAACGTAGTATTTAGTTTCACTCTTTTCATTAATTATTGGAGCAACATGAATTCTCTCTCTCATTCTTTCCCCACTTTTGTTCTGATTAGACACAAAGCCAACAAAAGGGCTTTTATGCTCACGAATTTGGTACCACAATTCATCATAAAATTGTCTGTCCATATGACCACCCCAAAGATCCCCTGGCTGTTTGCCAATCACTTCTGGAGCATCATATCCCATTCTCTCCTTAATACTCTTACTTGCATATAGGCACTTGCCAGAATTGTCGGTTATTAGAAGAGAGCCGAGTTTTCGGCTGTTTTGCTCAGTATTTTGACTCTCACAGGAGCATTGATTTCTCATGCCCCAATTATAGCATAAAGGCAAAAACATGGCTCTTTCCATAGGAAGTTACTTGATGTATGATAGCTGAGTATGAAAAAGCTACTATTGGTGTCCGTTTCTGCTGGTTCTGGTCACGTACGCGCTGCAGAAGCAGTAAAAAAGACAGCAGAATTAAATCATCCAGATTTAGAGGTACAACACATAGACTTAATGGATTATATCAGTCTTCCCATGAAAAAAGCAGTGGTCGGTTCTTATGATTTGCTCGTTAGACAAGCTCCAGAGTTGTGGGGATATATATATGAAAAAACAAATAATCCAAAAATTACAAAGAAGCTAAAAAAGCTCAACAAGAAACTCAAAAAAATAAACGCATATAAGTTTAATGAGTATGTTTCAGAATATAATCCAGACTACATACTATACACAAACTTCCTCCCTACAGACATGCTGGACAATACCTCAATGGGTGAGGCACGCATTGGTACTCTTGTTACAGATTATGACCTGCACGAGCTTTGGGTTTCACACAAATCACAAGACTATTTTGTAGCAACAGAAAAAATTGCATGGAAGTTAGAGTACCGTGGTTTTGATAGAAAAAACATAACTGTAAGTGGAATTCCAATAGACCCAAAGTTTTACAAACAGATAAATACTCCTGCATATAATGCAGAAGTGAAAGAAATCCTAGTTCTTTCTGGAGGTCAGGGGTTGGCACACAGTGATAATGTAGTAAGAACATTGTTTAAACTAACGAAAGATGTAAAGGTTACAGTGATTGCTGGTAAGAATAAGGCCTTGCAGAAGAAACTAGAAAAATTAGAGGCTCCGGAAAATATAGAGTATTCTGTAATAGGCTGGACAGACAGGATTGAGGAGTACATGGCGTCTGCAGATGTAATAATTAGCAAGCCAGGAGGTCTTACAACCACAGAGTGTGCTGTGCTTGGAAAATGGTTAATAGCAGTAGACCCAATTCCAGGGCAGGAGGAAGGAAATGCACAGTTCCTATTGGAGAGAGGAATAGGAGATGTTGCACACAACACAGAAGATCTTCTTTATTATGTAAGCTCAACCAAGGGAAGGAAGCATAGCAAGCCCTTGCAGGAAAAGTCTGCTTCAGAAATAATATTGGAAAAAATAAAAAACCCCGACTAGCTCGGGGATTTTTTTAGTAATCTTCACATCCAGGAATGGCACTATTAATCTTACCTGTCCCAAGAGGGTCATCCGGATTTCCTCCGTCCTGCTCTATAGTACAATAAGAACCTTGTTGCGCTTGATTGCCAGTAGCAAACCTAACAGCAAGTTTTGTAAGTCCGTATGCACTCAGTATAATTGCTAAGCCAATTACTCCATTCTTTAACACATTCTTTCCTTTTGTAACCTGCTCCTCATTACCCCCTGCTGTCATTATTAGGTAGCCAGCATATATAACATATACAAGAGCTACAGTACCAAGTAGGCCTAATAAGGAGTTTATAATCTTCGCTGCAATAAGTTGTGGTGGCTGAGCATTTCCAAAACCTGCACCTTGCTTACCTGCAAAACTCCCTGACTGCTTTGCAATGTCTGCTTTTAGGTCTGCAGACACCTGTGTCGGAGACAAAACAAGTGCTGCTGCAAACAGTGTCAGCCCAATAAAACCTGTAACTAATAAACGTTTCATATTATGTTTTTAGAAAAATCCACCTTGGAAAGATGATGACTCAGTATTATATGTATCTGCTCCAGTAGAAGCATTGTATATTCTCTTTGCTACAAAATTTGTAATAGCATAAGCCATAAGAGTAATTGTTAATCCTATTACAGCTCCACGAATTGTCCTTTGCGCCTTTTGTATCCTATCTTCTTCACCGTGAGATGTAAGGTACAGGTATCCTGCGTATAGCACCAGAGAGGTGAACACAATACCAACTGTCTTAAGCAATATCATTATTGCATCAGCAACTATCAATTGAGGACTCTTTGGGTTTTTTACCTGATAGCCCGCTGTATCTCCACCAGCCTTTAGCTGATTTGTAACGTTTGTCTTAAGACTTTGAGCCCCAACAATCCCTGGGCTAAGTCCCAGAGCAAGCAATAAAGATAATACAATAAACTTCTTCATATTTACTTTTGGGGTTTTAGCTGTGTCTCAGGTGCGCTAACCTTATCTAACATTTTTCCCACAACAAAATTACTTATACTATATGCACCAAGCGTAATTATTATTCCTATAATAGACGCATTAATAATATTCTTTGCTTTTTCAATCTGACTTTCTTCACCACGAGCTGTCATCCAAAGGTATCCTGCGTATACCATTAGTACAGTAAAAATAATTCCAACAAAGGAAAGGGCCGCGTTTACAATTTGACCAACAGTCTCAGCAAAAGTTGTTTCTGTTGCTTTTTTAAAACCAGCTGTTTTTCCAGCTTTGTGAACCTCGTCCACTCCCAAATTGACTGCCCCCACATATGATGGAACAGCAATTAAACCTGCAATGGCTAGACACAATATTATTTTTTTCATAAGAAATGGTTAGAAGGCAGATAACCTGCTTGTAACAAATGTAGTTATTGCATATGCGCTCAGCACGACCACTATACCAATTATAGATGCCTTTATTATATTCTGCGCCTTCTCCACCTGCGCCTCTTCTCCCGCAGCTGTCATCCAAAGATATCCCGCATATACCATCAGTATTAGGAAGATAATACCCACCAAAGTAAGGGCAGCGCTTATTATTCCACCAACAAGCGTAGGTAGGTCTGCAGCGGTGTTTGCCCCTGCCTTGCTGCCGACAAAGTTTAGGTTGTTATTTGCATCCTTCAATCCTTGAGAAAAAACAGACTGGGCACCAATTGCCATCACAGCAACCATTGCGCAAATAGTGGAAAGTTTAATTATTTTATTATTCATAATATATTTCTGAGGTATAAAGAGTTAATAATTAAAATGGATTCAAGTAGTCTCCAACATCTATGTCTATGAGCTTTTCACATTCGAGCTTACACTCATTTCCGGAAAGTCCATCAATCCACTTGTATTCTGTAAACACATCTCCTGCTGTTTTTACTTTTGCTTTTGTCTTACAAGTAGATTCTGTAGAAATCTTACATGTGTAATTCTTAATAGACGCTGTAGTACCAAAACGATCTGCACAACATCCTAGGGGTTCTCCGCCAAGTGTAGGAGCTTGCGTACTGCTTCCAGCTGGAACCTTACCATCTATAACCCTCGTTGTAATAAACGAAGTAATGGCGTATGCACCTACAATGAAGATTAGCCCAAAGACTGCTCCTATAATAGTGTTTCTTGCCTTGTTAACCATTTCCTCCTCACCACGAGCTGTCATCCACCTAAAACCAGCATATACCATAATTACAAGGAAGACCAGACCAGACACAGAAAAGCCTATCTGAATCACTCTCGCTGCGAAGGTCTTTGCGTCCACTTTTTCTGACCCTGCCTTTTGTGTAATTATTTCTAGATTTGCACCATGAGAATCGAAAGTCTGACGTGCCATACCTATCCCTGGCACCAGCATCATGGAGAAAACAAATATTATTATTAATCTCTTCAAATTCATATTATTCAGATGGTTTTGCTATACAACACACTATATTGTTCTTATCACTAGGACACGCACTGCCAATATACTTGTCTCCTGGTGTATATGTTCCAACATTCTTTACCCCATAAGCAGCCTTTACCTTGTCTCCTGCTGTAGGGTCACATTGCGTACCTGCATCGTAACAACCAAAACCACTGTCTAGGGCTTTGTATACACTACACGTACCCTCATCTACAGACACCTTCTGCTCTCCAGAAGTTGCCCTAAACACAAAGGCTGTAATTGCATATGCTGCAAAAATGATTAATATACCAATGATGGATGATGTAATTATACCTTGAGCCTTTTCTATCTCCTGCTCGTTACCTCTGGCTACCATCCAACGGAATCCAGCGTATAGTATAAGGACAAAGAATACGATAGAAACAAGTGACAATGCGGTACTTACAACATCCCCTATAATCTCCACAATATTTCCTTTGCTCTGCCCCTTAAGCCCAGATCGTGAAGCTGTCTCATCTAAACCAAGCTGAGCAAAAGCAGGAACACCTACAAATAGTGCCGTGCAGGCAATTACCATTATTATCTTCCTTATATTCTTTCTCATATTATTTCTTTACACAACACACTTGTGAGCCTGGGCATACTCCTCCTATATAACCATTGCCAGGAACACCCTTCTTTTTTTCATTGAATATTTTATTAATTGCACCTTTAGGTGTATCGTCGTTCTTGCAACCAGAAATATTTGCTACACACTCCATGCCAGTTGTGCCGTATTCAAGAGCACACGTACCTCCTTTTATCTTCTCACAAGTCTCCTTGTCTTTATTTGAAAAACCAAAGCTCCTGTTAGTTGCTGGATTTAGTTTCTCACAATCCTTATCGTCCATCAACACACAACTTCCGTTGTCCAACAGACAATATACCTGCTTTGAATTCCTCTTATCCCGCTCGTCTGTGCATTTCTGCTTGTACTCAACACCAGCATCTTTTGCGCTGTAATATACCGAAGGAGTGTTATTTTTTACACCTTCTGCATCACAATCTTTTTTAGAAAATGTATTACATGACCATTGTCCTGTATCTTTTGTGAAGTACAGACATGCTCCACTCTGAGAGTTTAATGCGAACATGTCCTGCTGACACGCCTCTAGGTTTTCTTTTACAGCACCTTGCTGAGCAGAGCAGTTGAGAGGACTTACTTTATCCAAACACTTGTACATTCCCTGGTTTTCCTTGTCTGGGATAAGACAAGCCTTTTCTTTTTCTAAAGGAATACAACACTCAATTCCTTCTCCTTCACACAGCCCTAGTATGTATTTGTCACCAGGTGCATATACTCCTTCTTTTACCTTATCATGTTCAACCGCATATGTTTCAGGTATTCCACCACAGTTAGAGATTCCTGTACAACTAAAATCGCTGTAAGCTGACGAACACTCGTTTACTTGTCCACCAGAATCATTTTGAGATGTAGGAACCTCTACTTGCACCAAATCTGACACCCCAATACTCTGGAATAAGAACCTTGTAATTGCGTATGCACTCAACACTATAATAACACCTACAATTGCACCAAATAACACCTCTCTTGCTTTCTTTTCTTGTTCCGCATCACCACGTGATGTCATCCACATAAATCCTGCGTAGAGGATAAGTAGAAAGAATAATGCAGATACAAGAGACAGTACAGCTCCTAATGCATTACCTGCTATCTGTGCCAGACTATCGCCTGTGCCTTTCTTTGGTAGAAGAGTAGATTCACGAGCTATTGAGCTTAGGTTATAGTTTACTTTTTCAGCAGACACATTTTGTGCAACACCAAAGAACAGCATTATTGCTAGCCCACATATAACAGATGCTTTAGTAATAACTTTCATATTTATATTAATTTCCTGCTACAGGCTTTACTGCACACACTTTCTTTTCCGGATGAACAATACACAGCTGTATGATCCTTGCAGTCCGCATCTACATTACACTTGCCGTCTACCGCCACAGTTCCTGGCTTTATCGTACTTGTCCCTCCAGCACCCACACTCTCAAAAACAAAACTAGTTATGGCATATGCTGCAAGAACAATTATTATTCCAATGATTGCGCTAAATATAGTTTTAAGAGCTTCGCTACTCTGCTCCTCATTTCCACGAGATGTCATCCAAAGAAAGCCCCCGTACAGGACTAGAATGAAAAACACTACTCCTGTAAGAGTGAGTAGTGCTCCAACTACATTTCCAATTCTGTTTGCAAGCTGTCCTTCTGGTCCCGACTTATAGAAACCACTTCCAACTTCTTTTGCTGTTTCCTCAAGACCAAACTTAGCATCTGCCGGTAGAGCCGGACTCCAGATACCTATCCCCATTATTATACATAATGCTGTAACACGCCATATCTTCATAGCTCAGTGCTATATTATTTCGGCACCTGATATGCCTGCCCTGTTGTTTTTTCGTAAAGATTCGTGACCACAAAATTCGTTATGGCGTATGCAGACAGAACAATCAAAAGCCCAATTACTGCCTGACCTAGTCTGTTCTTAGCAGTAGTCACTTTCTCTTCGTTGCCACCAGCTGTCATCCACTCAAAACCAGCATATATAACAATCACTACCATTATAATACCAAGCAAACTAAGAGCAACTTGGATTATCTTTGCTATTGTTGTACGAATATCTTCATTACCCAAACCTGTTGCTTCACCATAACCTAGTCCTAAGGGGTCTGGATCCTGCTGAGCCAGTGCATCTGCTCCAACAAATACCATTCCTCCCATCAATAGCACAAAAGCTAGTGAAAGTAATATCTTTTTTTTCATATGTAAGTGTTAATTATATGAATCTGTCCTCCGACTCGCGTCAGAAGACTTGTTCATATAAAGAACGTCGTGGGGGGACGTATACACTCCCCCCACGCGGACTATGTTGCTTTCAAAGTAGGTACTGTTCCAGATCCTGTCTGTTGTGATAGTTGCTGAATTACGAAGTACGCAATTGCCCAAGCGGAAAGGATAATAGCCAAACCGATTATACCTTGGAAAATACGCTTTCGTGCTTCTGTAACTTTCTCTTCGTTACCTCCAGCAGTCATCCATTGGAAACCACCGATTAAGATAACTACTACAGCCACGATACCAAGTAGACTTAATGCTACGTTAATAATACCTGTTGCTGTCTTTCTAAGATCTTTGCTTCCCAAACCAATATCATCTCCAACTGGTTTGATACCAAAAGTATCTGCTGCCTGACATACTCCGGATGAAGTTTGTGCAGAACAGACATCAGTAGATTTTGTACAGCTGTATGTTGTTTTTCCGTTAACTGTTTTAGCAATACATTTGGCTCCTGTGTCTCCATTTGCAGCATTTGTAGTCGCTGGAGTAAACACAAATACCATAGCTGCTGCTGCAATAATTGCTAGAAAAATCTTAGTGCGTGTCATTGTTAGTGTTGTGCTCATGTGTTCACCCCCTTTCTTTGTAGGATTTTTTTCATATTGTTGTTCAATATTATATCACACCAGTAAGTCCCAAAGCTTTCATAACTGTGCGTAGTATAGCATATGCTGAGAAAATGATGAACACTCCAATCGTAGCCCAAACCATAATATCTTTTCCTTTTTTTACTCTCTCAGGACTGCCGGCACTTGTTAGCCACAAAAACCCTCCCACAACAAACGCAAGAAGTGTTAGAGACCCAATAATTCCAAGTGCTGTTTGTATAATTCCACCTAGAAGGACAGGAAACTCCGTAACTCCTTTTGCATCTGCTTTTACTTTTTTCTGGTCTGTTTCTGTAGACACCTTTCCACCAATTGGATTTACTAGATACACCTCCGTAGGCACTGCGTCTTGTGCGCTTACTACTGCAGGACTAATAGGAAGAACTAACAAAGCCATGATTCCAAGGGTAAGTATTGTTTTCATATTATTTAGGTAAGTCTAATGTGCCAACAGCACGAAAGTCATCGCCCACACGGAGTGAGTCCAGAACAAAATCTGTGACTATATACGCACTAAAAGTAATTATTATCCCGATAATAGAAGCAACCAGAACAGCTTTCCCTTGCTTTATCCTTTCTTCCATTCCAAAGCCTGTAATCATTAAGAATCCTCCATACATGAAGAATGCAAAAGCAAACATTCCAACAAGAGTGAGGAGGGCATTACCAAGATTGATGAATAGCTCCACTAAATCATTAATATTGTCACAAGTACCAGAAAAAGCACAGTCTGGAAGTGGTCCCGCATACCCCTCTGGTTTTCCATACCTACTCTTTAGGTATTTCTCTGTTTGTTCTGTCAATAAAGCCTGCTGCTCTTCTGCTGTAAGTTCTGACTTTTTCTTACACTGCTTATCGAAATATGCACAATTGTTTGCTTCTATACACGCAGATTTACAATCAGCCTGATTTTGCTCTTTTGTACAGTCATAGTTTTTTATTTGATCCTTGCAATCAAAAGTTGCGATATTATACTGCTCCATTGTCATGCAGGATGATTTGTAGAACTTACAACCAACCATTGCACCACAAGCCTCCACTCCTTGTAAAGTAATGCACTCAGCACCCTCGCCAAGTAACTTTACATTAAGTGTAAAAAGTGATGTTAGTTTTGATAAGCCCACTCTTCTAATATCAAAATTTACTGTATATGTTTGACCAATCTTATAAGAATCCTTTGAAAAATCCCACTCTATGTCAACCTCTATACTCTTCTGGTCGTCTGCAACAGGTTTTTGTAGGCACACCGCCCCATCATTTGTTACACATTTAATAGATTGCAGTTTAGTTTCCCCTTCAGATGAAAACACAAGGGTCTTTTCAAACTTTTTCTTGGGGAACAACAAATTTGAATTGCTGATATCCCATTTTATTCCACTTTTAGAGAAGCCGGCTCCCTGTTTTTTTGGATTAGGTTCACCAATATAGTATAAGTATAAATCCCCACCCGGTGGTTGCATCCTATATCTTACACGTTTTGAAGAAGGGAGTTGTTCTAGCGTACAAGTGAAACTCTTATGTGTTACAAACTCATATTTTAATTCTTTAGCTTTTGGGTCTATTGTAAACTCATCTGTCCAACCAGGAAGACAGCTCTTCCATTGTGGTACAGCCTCCTCCTCAGCCCAACTAGCCTCGAACAGTGTAACAGGAAGTAGTGGGTTTGCTATTTCTGCAAAAGATGCGCTGGTTGCGCCTTTGGGGAAAGCAATGCACGCCTCTGTTCCTGATTTTGGTTCTTTTCCGTTGGTGTTAGATTCTGTGCTCAGAACAAATAGGGCAAGTTTGTGTGTCTCTGGATTAATCTGAGGACAAGACAGATTATCTAATGACCATTTTGAATATGCACTACCACCAAAAACTCCAGATACCATTATTAGAGCCACAAATAATATGTATTTAGTAAAACGTCCCATAATTATAATGTTTGCTGTACTACAGCTGCAGCATTATTAATAATCGCTGCATCTCTTTGATATGGGTCTACATCACCGTATGGTTCTAAGAACTGATCAATCATATTCCTCATTGCCTGCCCTGCTGTCTCAAAATCAAAACCTCTGTACCAATTCTCTGCCGTAAGTAATGTAATGGTGAAAGGTCCTAGTATTTTATCTTCTGCCTGCTCTGCCACCTGAGACCTTAGCGGAGTAAGTCTTCCTGTTGCTTTTGTGTATTCAGCAATCTTATCTGGAGTAGATATGAATCTTACAAAATCCCAAGCTGTGTTCTGATTTGTGGATTTAGCGACCACAGATTCTACCCAATAATTTGCAACATTCTTAGGGTCCCCTGGATTAAGTTGTGGCAAAGGAATTACACCTAAATTAATTTGAGGAGATCTTGCTTTAATTTCTCCTGCATCGAAAGCAAATCCAATATAGAATGCTGTACGTCCATTAGCAAAAGCCTCTAGCGCATCTCCCTGACTTTCGTTCCAGCTATATGCTTCTTTAGTTGGCCTAGCAAAATCTGTATAGAAGCGTAGTGTCTCTCTTGCTGGGTGCCCTTCTATATTCTGCTCTACTCCAGAAGAAAATGTCACAAAGCCGTCTTTAATAACAGGAATCCCATTTTGTAAAAATAGAGCAGAGATTATATCCGGTGAGTTGTTTATATTTTTACCTGTCCCAATAGCTATACCAGATTGCACAATATTTCCAAGTGCATCAAACTTTGTAACCTTTTTAACCACCTCTAGTAATTCTGACCATGTTGTTGGCGGTATAGCCACACCAGAACGATCTAATATATCCCTGTTATAGTAAACTGCCAGAGAGTCTACAGAAAGAGGAAGTCCATACACTTCGTTATCTCTTACAACATCACGACCTACTGTATTAATGAAAGCGCTTTTTACAACATCTGTATTTGGCATCTCATTATTTAGTGTCTCCACAACAGTTTCTTTTGCATATTTTCCTTTTGTGACTAAACGAGATACGGACACAGCTGGTGGCATTATGGACAGGCGCCCTAAGTATCTTGGTAACCATCTTACATGCAGTGAGACTATGTCTGGTTGTACATCATCTGCAAGCGCATTAACAAAGAGTTCGTCAAATTCTCCATATCTCACCTGACGCACATTAATCTGCACTTGTGGCCTTTCTTTCTGGTATTCCTCAGCAAATTTGTTCAGTATTGTTGTGTCATTAAAAACAGTCCAGTACTCCAAAGTCTCTGGTTGAACTGTCTGTATTTCTTCCTCCGAAAGACCCTTACAGCCAAGACCAGCCGTTATGAGTAATACTGCTATTATTCCTATTGAGAGAAGAGTTTTTTTCATAATTAATGAGTGTTAATAGGTGTTTTTATTTGCATTTCCCAAGCTGCAGGTTTTCTATGTAGCCTCCACAGATATTAGAGACACACTGATTATTATTCTTGCAACCTGCACCACCCAGGCCGTCAGAACAAAACAAGTCCTTACTGCCCAGTTTAGGATTACAAAATCCAGAAGCACACTGATCTGCTTTTTCACACCATATTCCAGCCCCACCATTAGAACACCTATAATCTGTTCCTCCGTTTGGAAGCTTGTATTTACTACAGAAACCACCGACACACTCGCTGTTGCTTTCACATACCTGCCCATGCGCTATCTTTCCACACTTACCGGCTGAATTACATAGCCCACTTTCACACTGATTTGGGTTGTTACATGGCTTTCCGTCTTTTAGCTTAACGTCTGGTGTTGGTGGGGCGTCTGGAACCACCGGTTTAGTTGTATCACTGTTTCCTGATGAACTACTGTTTACTTTTGGAGATGACACGCTAGATTCGAAAGGATCAAAAACCATGTCTACAATTGCGTAACTAGAAAATATTACAAACAATCCAGCAACAGTCCACACCAATACGTCTTTGGATTTACTTATACCCTCCTGATTCCCACTTGCAGAAGCTACCATGAAATATACTCCTCCAAATATTAGGAGAGCGAACACAACCGTACCCAACAGCCCCATTCCTGCCCGTATTATTCTTCCTATTAGCTTGGGTAATGTTGTTCCTTTTGGTAATTGGTTTAGGTTGTCTAGTTTTTCTGCCTGATTTATCGTAAGAGCAAAGCCTTTTCCTCCTGTTGGTTTTGTTGGCACTGGAGCGTCACTAAGCACCCACTCACAACTTACAGCAACAAGAGGGTTGAGCTTTGGATAATTTGCACATGCTTTGTCTCCACCAGCCTTAACCACTATTGCCTTGCCTTTCGGACTCTTGCAGCGACACTCATCCTCTGCTTTGGACATAACCTTTTCAGGGGTCCATGAACATGTCTTAAATATAAGTGGTTTGGTTTTTGGAAGATTAATGCAGTCTTTTTCATTTGCAACCCCAGCAGCCACTGTGGACTTGTTAGCTGTGTCCACACAACCACAAATACCTGCTGCTTGCACAGAAGCCGGAGCAAAAAATACAAAGCCTATTATAAATAAAGTAATTGGTAGCGTAATGAATGAAAGTCTTATCTTCATACTAAAATAAATTGGATATCTCTTTTTTCATCTCTTTATCTTTAATAGCAAAATGAAGAGCTGTTTTTAACAAAGCCACTTTGTTTCCCGTGTCAAAATACCTACCTTCATATTCGTAGGCGTAGAACGGTTTTCTCCTTGCTAATTTATCTGCAGAATCAGACAACCACACCTCTCCGCTACGACCTGCTTTTTGTTTTTCTAAGATTGGCCAAATGTCTTTTGTAAAAATGTAGCGCATCCCTCCAACAATTAGTCCTTCTGGTGATACTTTCTTCACTTCTGGCTTCTCTACAAACTTGCTTACTTTGTATAACCCATTGTCTCCCGTGGGTTTACCAAAAACATTGCCGTATTTGGTCATTTCGTGTTTGTCACCAATTCTTTGCACTCCAATTATTGGTGCATTTTTCTTTTCAAAGACTTTTAACAATTGTTTTGTTACAGGGGTTTTAGAGTCTATAATGCTGTCACCATCAGAAAAGGCAAAGGGCTCGTCTCCAATTATCTGGCGCGCACATAAGAGTGCGTCCCCATTTCCCAAAGCCTTGGATTGTCTTGTGTATATAAATCTAACCTTTTTAGCAAGACTTACTAGGTCTTTTATCTGATCGTATTTTCCTTTTTTCTTGAGATATTGCTCATAATCAAGATTACGATCAAAATGATCCTCAATTGCTCTCTTCTGAGAGCTCGTAACAAAAATAATTTCTGTAATTCCACTACTTGCCATTTCTTCTACAATGTACTGCACTACCGGTTTATCTAGAACAGGCAACATTTCTTTTGGCATGGCTTTAGTTGCAGGCAAAAAACGTGTTCCGTGTCCTGCAACCGTAATCACCCCCTTGCGAACTGCTGGGATTTTTGACATAAGTGATTCAATTGTTAATGTACATATTATAGCAGAGTTTTTGTTTTGTAACAAAATAAAAAAACACCTGTTGGTGTTTATTATCTAAGATAAGTTCTGAGGCGGGCTGGACGATTTTGGATGATCAGAACATGAGACAAGTCTCGAGTGTGATAATCCTCACGTCCAGCGCCGCGCCCCCTTTTGTGTTGGGCTTGATATACAGGGGCCCCTGTGCGAAAATATGCTTTCTCCTATGTGCCCACCGAAGTGGGGTCAAGATGGTGAGGCGTATAGCCTCTTTGGCGTCATGCGTGGCGCGAGCGGGCTCGCGACAAAAGCAGTGCAAGAATTATTTCATGCCAGTGTGTATTTGTCAAAAAACCCCACTCTTTCAAGTGGGGTTCTCTTAATTTGCTTGTGTTTACTTTGGAGCAAAAGGAATCAAGCCTGCAATGCGTGCCTGCTTAATAGCTTTTGATACTTTGCGCTGGTATGTAGCGGAAAGTCCTGTCTTACGTCTTGGCAAAATCTTGTTGTATGAGGACATAAACTTGCGAAGTAGTTCCACTTCTTTATAATCCACATCACGTATATCATTTGCAAGAAAGTAACACTGTTTTTTCTTGGTTTTCTTGTTTGCCATATTTAGAATGGTATATCATCTACGTTAATTTCTTCGTCTGCTTGTATGGTTGGGAGTTGTTCGCCCTGCTGTACTGGTGCTGATGCTTTTCCACCAGAACCTCTTGGTCCGTCCAGCATTATCATGTCTTTTGCAATGATTTCTGTACGATATCTTTTTACGCCATCCTGACCATCCCAGCTACGAGTTTCTATACGCCCTTCTACAAAGACTCTTTGTCCTTTTACTAGGTATTGTCCAGCTATTTCTCCTAACTTTCCCCAGAGAACACAATTGTGAAACTCAGACTTCTCTTGTCTGTTTCCTGCCTGGTCTTTCCAACCATAACTTGTTGCGACTGTCATGTTTGCTACAGTTTTTCCAGACGGTGTTGTTTTTAGTTCTGGGTCACGAGTTAATCGTCCGAGAACACTTGCGCGATTTAGGTCCATATTTTTGGTGTTTAATAATTACGCAACGACATCACTTATACGTTCTCAAGAGTCTTGTCTAGAATCTCATCAAGTTGCTTGTCTAACTGTTCTATTGTAGAAGCTTTTGGCTGTTCTGTGGTCTTCTCTTCTTTGACCACTTCTTCTGCCTTGGTCTCTGCAACCTCTTCTGTTGGTTTTACCTCTTCCTTACTTTCTTTAACCTCTTCTACTTTTTTTGGTTCTGAGACAGCTTCTGGTTTTTGCAAGTTTTTTACAGTAGCTTTTTCCGAAGCTTCCTTTTTTTGCTTTACTTGCTGTACTTGCGCACGCTCAATAGCCTTTTGCATCTTTGCTCTTTTTTCCGGATTGAATATGGAAATAATAGCACGCAAGAGTTGGCGGTCAAGACGTAGTTTTTCTTGAATTCCGGAAATTTGATCCGGTTCTGCTACAAAGTCAAAGCGGTAAAAGTATCCATAGCGGATATGCTTTATTGGATACGCTAGGCGGGCTTTGCCTCTGTCTTCTTTTTGTATGTTTTCTACGCCTGCTTCCTGCAGTACTTTTTCCACACCATCCACCAAAGATGGTAGATCTGCTTCTGCCAGAGTTCCAGGAAGGACGCAGAGGAGTTCGTAATTCTTCATAATTAATCTATTTCACTACCCCCCAACGTCCGGACCGACCTCCGAACAATAGTGATTACGTTGTTTATATAATGTAATAAGCCAGAATAGTGTAGCAATTGTCCAGTGATTTGTCAAGATATGGCTAAAAGTAAACTTTTTGTTTACTTTTAAGGAAAAACAGACGGAATAGCCGTCTGTTTTTTCTATATTCTTTTAAATTAGTTATTCGCCCTGTCGTACTCACCAAGAACATACACTCCTGGCTTCCAATACTCATTTCCATAACTTCTCCCTTCTGTAGTTAGGTCACCATTTACAGGGTCTACAACAACTTCAGATCCTGCCTGAGGAACAACAACCAAATATGCCCCCGCCTCCGCGTCTGCAAGATTCATAAGCATAAGACTCTCACCTGTTGCTGTAACAGTAAACTGTTTATCACTAGCTCCCATTACAGTTGTTTTTGTTGAGGCTATGTCATAAGAAGAACCTACTGCTGGAATATCTTTTACTTCTGTTGCGGGTTTGTTTATGTTTGTACTAACACTACATCCAGAAAGAAGGAGTGTAATTACTAGGGTGGTTGCTATTTTTCCAAAACTCATATTATATGTATTATGTTAATGAATAGATTATACCAAATATTTAACAACCATTGAATTAGTTTCTAATTGTGGTAGTATATGCCCAGTATGCTTTCTATAGGAATAGTCGGACTGCCGAATGTTGGTAAATCAACGCTTTTCAATGCGCTAACCAAATCCAAACAGGCAGACGCTCAAAATTACCCTTTCTGCACCATAGAACCAAATGTTGGTGTTGTTGAGGTTCCAGATGAAAGGCTGACTCCACTTGCTGAGGTATCCAAGTCTCAGAAAATAATTCCTACTGCGATAGAGTTTACAGATATTGCAGGCATAGTTAAGGGAGCTTCAGAAGGAGAGGGCTTGGGAAACAAATTCCTCTCTCACATTCGCGAGGTGGATGCAATTGTGCAGGTAGTTCGTGCTTTCGAAGATGGAAAGGTAACTCATGTGCACAACAAAGTGGACCCAAAGGAAGATGCAGACGTTATAAATTTAGAATTGGTGCTTGCAGATTGGCAAACAGTTAGCAAAAGGCTTGCAAATGTAAAATCCAAAGCAAAAGGAATTGCTGCAAAAGAGTTCGTGGGCGAAATTACACTTTTAGAAAAAGTAAATTCGCATTTAGAAGCATCTAAACCAGCGCGTACCCTAGATTACACAGAAGAAGAGTTGTTAATAATGCGTGACCTGCACCTGCTCACAATGAAACCTATAATGTATGTAATAAATACAGATGAGCTTCCAAGCGAGAATCAGAAAAAATTAATTGTAGAAGATAACACTCCTCATATATATATTTCCGCAAAGCTGGAAGCTGAGCTCGTAGAATTATCTGATGAAGAAGCAAAGGAGTATATGAATGAGCTTGGAATGGAGCAAACAGGGCTCGACAAAATGATTACTGCAGGATACAAATTATTAAACTTGATTACTTTTTTAACTTCCGGAGAACCAGAGACAAGGGCTTGGACATGCAAAGCTGGTACGCTTGGTCCAGATGCAGCGGGAGTAATTCACACGGATTTTATAAAAGGATATATTAAAGCGGATGTTGCGAATTGGAACGACTTTGTAGAATTAGGCGGTTGGAGCGGAGTGAAAGAATCCGGGAAAATGAAACTTGTAGGAAAAGATTATGAAGTGCAGGATGGAGATGTTTGCTACTTCCATGTGGCGACATAATGTATAAATGAGCAAACAAAAAAACACCTTTCCGGTGTTTTTTCTATTATATAAACCTCTCAACTAGTTGTCCTGCTACATAACCAATTGCCCCTGCTAAACTTGCTAGAGCTAACATTTCAGAACCTGCCTTAAACCAGTTGCGTTTTGAGAACTTTGTGGTTACTGCTCCTACCATGAACAATGCGAGCAGAGTAATCGGGATAGACAATATTATTGCTTTGTCTATCGGAAAAAAGAAGTAGGAGGAAAGAGGAACAAGCCCTCCAACAATATATGAAAATAGCATGGCGACAGCATTCTTTTTGGGAGAGCCAAGATTGTCTGGAAATACCTTTAACTCTCGGTATGCCATTTCTCTTAGCATTAATTTCTTATCTTTTGCAGTAACCTCTGACATCTTCTTAGCAATAGCTTTTGGCCATCCGTCTTTTATAAACAACTCCTTCATCTCCTCTGTTTCGTGTTCTAACTCTTCCTTTACTTCTATCTTTTCTTCATGAAGCTTTCTCTTGTTTATGGCTATCTCTGATTTTGATGAAATAAACGAACCTACACCCATCGACACAGACTCAACAGAAATAATTACAATACCTGTAAGAAGTACTATAAAAGGGTCGCCTGTAGCGGCTGCAATTCCTGTAATTGCACCAAATGTGGACACCATACCATCCTCAACCCCAAAAACAGACTCCCGAACTGTAGAAGTCGATACCTTTTGTTGATGATGAATGAAGTCTTTTCTATTATGCTCGTATATCATACACACAAGCGCGTCACAGCTCTGTTAGATTAAAAAAACAGCAGTTACAATGCTGAATACTAATACCAGATATCTCTTTTTGTTAAAAAGAGTAAAGAAAACACGAGACTTCGCACTTAGGGGCGGAATTGCAGAGATCATACAATTATTATTTGTGTTTGTATTTATTTTTAGTCATCGAGCTATTTTTGGCACGATGAACAAAGGTATTATAACATAAAAAAGTGCTTTTGTCAAGGGTTTTTTGACTAAAATAGGCTGTTGACAGCAATATAAGCCTGTGATACAGTCAGGTGTGCGTTCTTTTTAGCTGAGGTGGAAAGAAAGCTTTGCCCGAACAAATATCGGGTCTTGCTATGCTTTTCACCTCCAACAGAGAAGGAGTTTCCTGTCATGAAGCGTTTCATTCTACTCATCTGCCTGGCTTCCATGCTGGGCTGTGGCGGACCACAGCGTGTCCAGCCGGAAGGTTCGGTCGCCAAGACCTCTCCCGTCGAGAAGAAGGTAGACATGGGCTACGACCATGCCCTGCACCACAACGAGCCAGATGTTCCCAAGCGAAAGCTCAAGAAGCTGACCAGGGATCAGGAGCGGGTGGTTCACAGGATGTACCTGGAACTCGTCCGTGTGATCAGCGACTACAACCACGAGATCGCAAACTACCAAGCTCTCCTCGACAAGTCGTTGCCTGCTCTGCACAAACACCTCGCAAACATCATGCGTGCAGAAAGTGTGGCTCGCAAGAAGTGCCCCAGAAAGACCTTCAAGACCTTGTCAGACCATGACCCTCGGCTCAAGGAGTGTCGTATTCTTTGGGCAAGACGGCTCAGTGCAATCAGAACGTCGGGGGATCAGACAGTCCAGCTGTACGAGCAACTATCCAAGCAG
This sequence comes from uncultured Gammaproteobacteria bacterium, assembly GCA_964612105.1. GTDB lineage: Bacteria > Patescibacteriota > Patescibacteriia > Magasanikbacterales > UBA922 > CAZTEU01. The sequence continues at coordinate 29,162 of CAZTEU010000004.1, forward strand.
GAGAAGGAGCGAGTCAAGTGGTTCCGTCAGATTCTCATCTCGGTTTTCAGGATCAAGATGGTCACTGCGGAACACGACGCCGGCAAGCTCGAGAAGAACATCGTTCGCGACATGGTGAAGAAGATCAAAAGGCTTCAGTCGAGACTTCCTCTTCCCAAAGACATGGACAAGTACGCCCTCTCTGCCTACAAGGCGGTGGAGGCACTCGGAAAGATGCCGGAACACATGTACCTGAGGCCAGGAACAAAGGACTGGGAATCCAGGAATCTCGACTTCCACACTTCTTACATCGCCGTACAAGGACTGACAGACTGGGGAAGGGTTGGTTTCTTTTCCTCTCAAGCTGAGAAGATGAGGAAGGCTCGTCTGCAGGCAGAGTTCGATGTGGCGACCTTCCAATCAGATCGCTTTGATCATTTCGTCAGACAGAGTTCGGGGCGTGTGATCGAGGACATCAAGAAGCTGAGCGGAGAAATCATCAGAAACTACTCTGGTGCCCCAAGAACACAGCGCAAACTCCCGCCTCAAACGAAGAAGCCGAACGATATTCTCAAGAAGCTCAAGGAGATGAAGAAGCGCCTGAGACGCTACGAGGAACAAGGTCCCAGGTGACCAAACCCCCGTTGACCAAAAAGCAGAACCCCTGCGATTTCGGTCACGGGGGTTCTTGCTTTTATAATGTATTTTTAGAAGCTAAACCTTTTTGAAGAAAAATATTTCTCTTCCAACAAACTGTTTTTTGCGATGATATAAAAGTGGTTCGTGTGTTTGTTCAAAACCTAGTTTTTCTATTTGTTCGACACAGTCTACCGTAACCCAATCATCCTCATACTTAAACCTTGGAATAATAAAGACGACCGGTGCGTTTTCTTTTAATACAACATGAAACCTTTCAAAAGAGTCTATATATAATGAGGCAAGTTCTTGTGCCTGACCTTTCAAAAAACCTAAGCTTTCTTTCCCTCCGAGAGGTCTCCCTAAGTACGGCTCAGACGCAATAGCGTCTACTGTTTCTTTGTCTACTTTTGTAGATATTTTTCTTGCATCACAATCAAAAACTCTTCCTTCTTTTTCTATCCACTTCAAATTTTTCTTTGTATCGTTGACTGCTTTTTGTGAAATATCAGAACCAATCACATCAAAACCAAGCAAAGATGCTTCCATAAGCAGAACTCCAGAACCACAAAAAGGGTCTAACAGCGTTCCGCTGTCCAAGCCTGTAAGATTTACCATCGTCCTTGCAAGTTTTGGAGGGAGCATACCACTTTTGCTGTCTACTCCAGGTTTTCCATAGTCTCTTTTACTCAATTCTTCTATCGGCTGAATGGCACGTGTAACAAAAACCTCTTTTCCTGATATTGTAAAGTCTGTTCCTTTCTCTACAAGATTGTTGTGCAAAATAGTGGCTGTGTTTTTTGGCTCCACATATCTTACACTGCGCCCTCGTGCTTTTAATTCCTTTTTAATAATGAGTCCTAGCTTTTTCTCTCCACCATGTACAGAAAAGTGAATCTTAGCCTCTGGAATATGTTTAGAGATATAGTCTGCAATCAAAACATCTAAACTGTTGCTTTCTCCTATAAGCTCTGCAATATACACAGTCCCACCAAGCCTCTTCATTATTTCTCCTGAATCTAACCTCTCTTCTGTCTCTACAAGAAGATCTACATCTCTCATTTTTGATGCAAAGTTAATATTCTGTAATTTTAAAACTGCCTCAATTTCCATGGCAGATATATGTGGTTGGTGTCCTAGTTTGAAAAAATATTTCATAGTAGTTGAATAACTTATACTATAATACCACACTTGTCAATTTGACGTTATGGGCTATTCATTTATTAGGTGGTTTGGTAGATAAAAACAACAATAACATATAAGTCTGTTTTATTTTACGACATTGCTTTTGTTGTAATCCAAGCTTAATTAAAACCCAGATAATTTTTTATAAAAGAGAAGGTTCGCGTTAGCAAGCCTGTACCCCCTTGTTCTTCTGGGTTTGTCCTACCCACACTTTTTTTGCAGTTGCAAACGGGCGTAGCTTTGCTATGACGAACCACATGAACATAGAACATCAGTGCTCCCGCAACAAGCAGTCTTGTGGCCACATCTACCGAAGTTGTCGCATCTTTGGATAGTATGAAAAAGTGTATGGCTAGATGAGCCAGGAAAAACACCTCAAAGATCCAAAAAAAGAATCTCCAAAACCACATCTTCTCTGCTTTCATCTCGACCTCCTTGCTTGCAAACAAACTGAAATAGCTGTTACAGGGTATCACTTGCTTTTGGAAATATCAAATTATCACTTATTGCGACAGAGAGGTGGTGTTGGTATTATCCTTTAAAACAGCGAACCTTCTAATTGTAATGTCTGCTGCCCCTAACTGCACAGGTCAGAACAAGTGAAAGACTCACGCTTTTCTGACCCCCCATGCAAAAACTCGCTCAAAATATATCTGTTTGTATACACTAGTGTATACATCTGAAAAGTATATACGAACTCTAGGCGCGATAATACTCAAAATCAGGGGTATATACGAACTCTAGGCGCGATAACAACGGATTTTGGGGGTATATACGAACTATTTCATTAAAAAAACTCCCAAACGTAGGAAGCTTTTTCTTTTGTCTTGTGACCCCACCACGACTCGAACGCAGATCTGTTCCTTAGGAGGGAACCGTTCTATCCAGTTGAACTATGAGGTCATATCCACAGGCTAGTTTCCTTTGAAACTATTACTATGTTTGTTAGAAAAATACAGTTTTAGTAAATTACTTAGTTATAGGTTATTTTTGGGTCGTACAATTATCTTAGAAAACATGTACATTTTCTATATTTTGTCAACTCAAACGGGCTAAAACACCCCATTTGTAAACTTTTCGTTTACTTTTTGACCTTTTTAAGCAAAACACTTGCACACTAAACTGCTGGTGCTATAATAGGGGAACTAATCATAAAAATCAAGTCTATATATGCAAACTGTACTCATAACCTCTCTATCCTCTCTGCTTATCGTCTCTCTTATTTTTATATATATTATAAACAAGCGCTTAACAGAGCTAAAAAAACCACAGGAAGGTGATCATAGCCTGTTCCTTATGCTTCAGCAACAAATACAAGAACTAAACAAGACTGTGGACACAAAAATGGCTGAGAGTAGTAAAACAATGCAACAAACTCAGTTAGATATAAATAAAACACTGCAGGAGCAGTTTGGACAGAGTACAAAAATTATACAGGGGATTACAGGTCAGAGTGCTAAGATGATTGCTGACATAACAGAGAAGCTTACAAGCTTAGATAAGACAAATCAGCAGGTTATTGGCTTTTCTGAACAACTACACAACCTAGAGAAGGTATTAAAACACCAAAAACAGCGTGGAAACCTAGGAGAAGCTGGATTACAGCTTGTTTTAGAGAATATTTTACCTCCGACAGCTTTTAATTTACAATATTCTTTCGAGAATGGCTCAATGGTGGATGCTGTTGTTATAACAAAAGACGGATTAATTCCTGTTGATGCAAAGTTTTCTCTGGATAATTATGAAAGACTTGTGCACGAAGACGATCCAGAACGCAAAAAAGTATTGGAGCGCGAGTTTAAGAACGACCTAAAGAAACGAATAGACGAAACAGCAAAATATATCCTGCCTAAGTACGGAACACTAGAGTTTGCTTTCATGTTCATACCAAGCGAAGCAATATACTATGATCTTCTTGTAAATGAAGTTGGTGCTGTAAAAGTAAACACAAGAAGTTTGGTGGATTATGCTTACAATGAAAAAAAAGTTATAATAGTTTCACCAACAACCTTCGCTGCATACTTACAAACTGTACTACAAGGGTTGCGAGCATTAAAAATAGAGGAAAGCGCCAAAGATATTCGTAAAAACGTAAGTGCACTACAGAAGCATATCCTTGCATACGAAGATTACATGAAAAAACTTGGGAACAGCATGGGAACAACTGTTAATCATTACAATACTGCATACAAAGAGCTGGGGAAGATAGAAAAAGATGTGATAAAAATAACGGGAGGGGATAAAAGTTTGGAGCCAATAAAACTAGATAAACCGAAAATGGAGGAATAGGCTAGTGAAAACAAGAAACATTGCAAGTAAATGTCGCGGTGTTCATACTTGCAAAAAAACCTTTTTTGCAATATAATACAGACCTAATAAACAAGTCATGAATATGGGGAAAAAACACTCAAAACAAGATTTGGGGGAAATAAAAAAAGAGCTCTTGGAAGAAAAAACACGCATTGAAAGCGAGCTTGGGGTTGTTGCTGATAAAAATACAGACGTTGCGGACGGCATGGAGTACGATGCAAAGTTTGAGGATGTGGGAGATGAAGTAGACGATAGTGTGCACGAAGTAGAGCAGTTCCAAGTAAACAAGTCTTTGGAAATTACACTGGAGAAGAGGTTGCGAGATATTAAAAAATCACTTGAGCGTATAGATAAAGGCGACTATGGTATTTGTAAGTACTGTGATGAACCTATAAACGTGGAAAGACTAAAAGTGCGACCAACTTCTGGCTCTTGTGTTAGCTGTAAAAAAACACTCAAGGACGAGATATAACAAAATATGAGAAGAATCCCTCCAACAAATACTATTGCAATATTGGGGGGGATTTTTTTATTACTCGACCAAGGACTAAAGTATCTTGCAAACACCTACCCTTCTTTTAGTCTATACATCTGGAAACCCTGGTTTGGCTGGGAGTTTTTTCCAAACCCAGGAATCGCTTTCTCTCTCCCTTTTCCACAGTTCATTTTGATTATTGGAACTCCTATTGTTCTGTTTTGGCTGTATTACATAATAATTAAGGAAGAAAAAAAGAATAGGCTTGCTATGCCTGGACTTATTTTTATTGTATATGGTGCGCTTTCTAATTTTATAGACAGACTAATGTTTGGATACACGATTGATTACTTGCGTATCTTTACAGGAATTATAAATCTTGCAGACATAATGATTATCATTGGTGTTGTTGCTCTGCTTCTGGGAGAAAAACACCGCAAGTAGCTAGCTTAGCGTGTTCCACATGTGATTAAACCAGTTTTTAAACGTGCTGACCACAGCACTGTTTTCTATTACAACACCAGAAGGGTGCTCTCCCAAGTCCACATATGCTATTTTGTTTAACCAACACAGCGTGTCTGTAGGAAACTCCTCCAGCTCTTTTGGCCAAGACTTGTATTTATGATTTTTGTTACGGTGAGTCATTGTTTCCACATACAAGTCGTGCATAAACGATGGAAACAAAATTCCTCTTTTAGAAATATCTAAGTCATCATCCATTATCTGCGTTTTTTCAAACCAACCTGGAATTGTTTTTTGTAGCTTGTCTGGAGAAAAAACAGTAAGCAGCTCTTTCCCTGTTGGATTTTTTGCAAGATCATTTCTAGACTCATAATATATTCTATAAACTCCGTCTATGCCGTCAAAAAAACGAACGTTTGTTTTATGTTTCTTTTTTCCTGCACTTAGTTTATGAAACTCGCTGGCCGTTTCTACAAAAGCTTCCTTTAGTTCTCCTAGTTCAGAGTGCTTGTGGGATATTACAGAAAGAAGTCCGTCATGGTCCACAGCATGAAAATGTTTTACTCCGTCCTTCTGCGTCTTTATTATCAGACCCAAGTCCACGAGAGGCTCCACAAGGTCATATACGTGTGTTCTTGTAATGCCTGACCTGTCTGATATTCCCTTAGCTGTAGACTTTCCTTGTTTTACGATACACAGAAAAACGTCTGCTTGTTTCTGACTTAACCCAAAATCTAACAGGAGTTGCTTAATCTTAGCCATATATAGTGTATTTGTAAGTTTTTTTCGACGCCAATAACTTAACACACAGTTTCTCCACTGTAAAGGTCAAAAAATCTGTAAATATTTGTTGACATGAAAGCGCCCGGATGATAAGGTCGGTTCATAAAACAACAAAAAAGTGACCTCTGGGAAGGGCACATGATGATTATCGTGTGCGGTCACAATAAAATCCCGAGTTATCGGGATTTTATAATGCAACTACGATTATTTTATTTGCCCCCAGCTTGTATTTACACCTACATGCACCTCAATTGGAACGTCCAGTTTTGTTACATTTTCCATTATCTTTTTTACAAGCTCTCCCACCTCATCTTCTAACCCTTTTTTTACTTCTATAACAAGTTCATCGTGCACTTGCAACAGCAATTTTACTTCGTTCTTTTTATATTTTTCAGAGAGGTGTTTGTGTACATCTATCATTGCCATTTTCATGAGGTCTGCAGCTGTTCCTTGTACAGGCATATTTATTGCCATCCTCTCTCCTGCGTTTCTAATCTGGAAATTATCCGAGGACAACTCAGGGATGTACCTGCGACGACCAAACAGCGTTTCTACATAACCACTCTTCTGTGCTTTTTTTGTTGTGCTGTCTAAATACTTCTTTACTTTTGCAAATCCTTTAAAGTACCTTTCGATAAACTCTTTTGCCTCGTAGTGTGCTAAACCTGTTCGCGCAGAAAGTCCGTGTGCTCCCATTCCGTACAGAACACCGAAGTTTACCGCTTTAGCTTTTGATCTCATGCTTTTCGTGACATCTTTTAGAGGAACTCCTTGAATTATAGCTGCCGTTGCTTTGTGTACATCATGACCTTTCTTAAAAATGTCTATTAGCTTTTCATCATCAGCAAGAGAAGCAACTATTCTGAGCTCTATCTGCGAATAGTCCGCAGCTATAAGAACATTTCCTTTTTCTGCAACAAAGGCGTCTCTTATTTTTTTACCAAGCTCTGTGCGGACTGGTATGTTTTGTAAATTTGGTTCTGAACTCGACAACCTACCTGTTGTCGTAACCGCCTGATTAAAACTCGTGTGAATTCTATTTGTTTTTTTATTAATAAGGGTTGGGAACACATCAATGTATGTGTTACGCAGTTTCTCCAGTTCGCGATATTCTTCTACCAGTGAAATTATTTTGTGCTCATCTCTTAATTTTTCCAGCTCACTTGCAGAGGTAGAGTAGCCTGTTTTTCCTTTCTTAATTCCTTTTGTTGGAAGGTTGAGTTTTTCGAACAACACCTCTCTTAGTTGTACAGACGAAGAAACGTTAAACTCCTCCCCCGCAAGTTTGTGAATCTTTTTCACAAGAGCATCTATATCTTTTCTGGCCTGCTTTGATAACCTCTCCATCATCTTTGTGTCTATTGCAATTCCATTTAGTTCCATTTGAGCAAGTGTGGTAATTAGTGGCATCTCAACATCCTCAAACAGCGCATCATTCTCTTCGCTTTTTAATTCTTTTTCATGCTTCTTGTATACCTCCACCACCAAACTAAGCTCTCTTGCAACCACACCTGGATCCTCGCCAAACAAGCTGCCTTGCGCCCCTTTTTCTCCCAAATCTTCGCCTGTCTCTCTCAGAACAACAGAGCGAAGGTCGTGTGCCCGTGTGCTGGAGTTTACAATATATGAAGATATCATAGTATCAAAGAGACTACACTCCACTTTTGTTCCAGCAACCAGCAAGGCTTTTGTTAGTTTTTTCAGGTCGTGCCCCACAACTAAGTGTTTGTTACTTCCAAAAACAGAAAAAACATCTTCTAAATCTTTTGGGGCTAGTTTGTTTAGTTGGACATAGTAGTGATCTCTTTCCACCAAACAACTAAGTCCGACAAGGTCTGCGTTTATAATATCTTCTCCAGTCAAAACTTCCTTACAGGCAAATTCTTTTACTGTGCGAACGTGCTTTACAAAAGACTTAACCGCTTTTGGTGAATCTATTGTCTGCACTTTAATCTTTGTTTTTGGTTTTGGTTTTTTTTCTTCCTTTTTTTTCTTTTCATTACCAGGAACACGCGAAAGTAGTGAGAAAAATTCATAGTTCCTGAGTAAACTCAAAACTTCTTCCATTTTAAAATTATATGCGTCACAGTCTTTTAGCTTAAAACCAAGCTCTGTGACATCTGTGTGGATTGTTGCTAAGTCAAAACTCATTCTAGCACTTTCTTCTCCTTCTTCTAGCTTCTTAATTGCTCCTGGTTTAAATAGTTCACGCACTTGTGAGTCCTTTTTCTTTAGATCTTTATATATTTCATCTATTCCTCCTATTTTTTTAATAAGCTCCGTCGCTGTCTTATCTCCAATACCCCGAACGCCTGGAATGTTATCCGAAGAGTCTCCTTTTAGTGCCTTGTAGTCTACGACCCTGTCCGGACCAAAGCCAAACTTCTTCTCCACCTCTTTTTCGTTGTATAGCTTCATGTCAGAGAAACCTCTTCTTAGCAAATATACTTCTGTCTTCTCATCATCTACCAACTGCAACATGTCTGCGTCTCCTGTAGCTATGATCGTTTGTATGGATTTTTTTTCTTTTTTGAGTCTTTTTGCAACTGTACCAATAACGTCATCTGCCTCGAAACCCTCTTTCTCGTAAATAGGTATATTAAAGGCATTTACCACATCATACACAAGAGGAATCTGGTCATAAAGATCCTGGTCTGCTTTTTGACGTGTTCCTTTATAATCTTCATAGATTTCATCACGGAAAGTGCCTCCTGCAACATCAAAAGAAACAGCCAAATAGTCCGGCTTGAGTTGCTCATATACCTTTAACAACATAGAAGAGAACCCGAACACAGCGTTCACAATTGTGCCGTCTTTTATGGTCAAACCGGGTATTGCGTGGTACGCCCGATGTATAATTGCGTGACCGTCGATGATAACAAATTTCTTTTTCATAATATCTTCATATTAGCACAAACACCTCTTGAAAAAAAGACTTAATTATGATATGATAGCGCCTGAAAACGGTACCGTGGCCAAGTGGTAAGGCAGAGGTTTGCAAAACCTTTATTCGCGAGTTCGAATCTCGCCGGTACCTCAGATAATTGATGGAACAAAAAACAGCCTTGTGGCTGTTTTTTTAGTATTGCGTTGATATGTTACTTCCCAAACACTTCCATCTCCATGCGTTTTAGTCCAAAGTTTTTTGCTTTTTGTTTAGAAGCCTGTGTGTCTAAAACACCATCTTCGTCTAAAACTGCTGTGTAGAAATCAATTCTGTTTGTTCTGTTATAGCGAGCATTCATCCTGTCTCTTACAACAAATATCTTATCACCGTAAACCTCCGGAAAGCGCACCTGCGTTCCTTTTGGTAAAAAGTTTGCTGCAATAGTGTTTACCTCTCCACGCTCTGCGGCTTCACACAAGTCATAGTTGATAGCAGGAATACACGGGGTGTTATCCGTCTGATATGGATCACTGGAGTATGCTGTTGCAATAATGCTTTTTACACGTGCTGGATCGCGGTCTTCTGCCACAGGAAAATCATTTTTCATAAAATAGTTTCCATACTCTGGCAACACTAACACTCTTTCTGGAAACACAGAAGCAACAATCTCATAGTTGGATGTTCTCACAATCTGAGTTGGGCTCATAGCAAAAACCAGAGCCATAATGACTGCAATTATTAGTATTTTGTCCTTTAAATAAATTTTCATAGACTGCAATATAATAGCAATTTTAGTGTTATTTTACAAGGGTCTATACCTAAATAAACAACCGCGCATTATAGCACCTTTTGAGGTTTTTGTCAAGGTGTGATAAGGTGTGAAATCAAGAAATGTGCTATAATAATGCCATGTAAATTATTATAGATTTTTGGCTAAAATAAGCTTTTTTTATGACAAAAAGAAGAAGGTACGGATATACAAAGAAAACAAAGGGTGGAGCAAAAAAAACACGCAGTCGCGGTAAATTACTACGTACTGAGGCTTGGTGGATAAGTGTATTGCTTGCACCCATAAAAGTCACGTGGTGGGCTCTTGTTATGTTATGGACATTCTCTGTTTGGGTACGTAAGAAAATACCACACATGAGCTCTGGAACTAAGGAAGAGGTCAGGCAAAAGATTATTTGGGGAGGGTTAGGAGGAGCTGTCCTTTTGTTTATTTTTGGAACAATAACCGTTGCCTGGGTGAGTAAAGATTTACCAGACCCAGACAGACTAACAGACAGGAAAGTTGCCCAAAGTACAAAAATATATGATCACACCGGAGAGCATTTGCTTTATGAAATATTTACAGACCAAAGAAGAACCGTTATTGAATATGAAGATATTCCGGAACAGCTAATTAATGCTGTAATCGCAACAGAAGACACGAAGTTCTACGAACACAAAGGTATTCGTCCTTTGAGCATACTTCGTGCTGTTGTTTTTGGTGTGTTTACAACAAAAAGGATAAGCGGAACATCCACACTAACCCAGCAACTTGTTAAGAATGCGATTCTTACAAACGAAAGATCTATTCTTAGGAAAATAAAAGAGGCGATTCTTTCAATTAGGCTGGAACAAAAATACACAAAGAAACAGATATTAAAAATTTACTTTAATGAGATTCCATACGGCTCAACAAACTACGGAGTGGAGGCGGCTTCTTTAAATTATTTTGGTAAGTCAACAAACGAGCTAAACTTACAAGAGTTGGCAACGCTTGCTGGTCTTCCAAAGGCTCCTTCTAGATATCTAAAAAACAAGGATGCACTAAAAGAGCGAAGAGATTTTGTGTTGAGGAGAATGCATGACGAAGGGTATATCACAAAAGAAGAAAAAGAGTCTGCACAGGCAGAAGAAGTTACCCTAGAGCAGCGCTTCGATAACATTAGAGCTCCCCATTTTGTACTTCATGTAAAAGAGCAGCTTGTAGAAATGTTTGGGGAGAATATGGTTAACACGGAAGGGTTAAATGTTCTTACAACCTTGGACTGGGAGAAACAAGAGGCTGCAGAAAAGGCGTTTGAAGAGGTTGGTCAAGAGAAATTAACAAACGCAGAAGCAAACAATGCTTCTCTCGTCGCCCTTAATCCAACAAACGGACACATTGTGAGCATGGTTGGTTCTGCTGATTTCTTTAATGAAGAAATTGATGGACAGTTTAATGTTGCAACACAAGGCCTGCGTCAGCCTGGATCTTCTTTTAAGCCGATTGTATATACCGCTGCTTTTGAAAAAGGCTACACACCTTCTACTGTCTTGTTTGATGTAGTCACAAACTTTGCAGCAAGTGGAAAAGACTACAAACCATTAAACTACAACCTAAAAGAGTTGGGTCCTGTCAGCATGAGACAGGCTCTACAAGGCTCCCTCAACATTCCAGCTGTAAAAGCCTTGTATCTTGTAGGAGCAAAAAAAGGAGTAGACTTTGCAGAAAGACTTGGTTACTCCACACTTAGTGAAGGCTCTTTTGGTCTGTCTCTGGTGCTTGGTGGAGGGGAAGTAAAACTACTAGAGCATGTATCTGCTTACGGAGTTTTTGCAAACGAGGGTGTGCGTCATGAAGCTGTTTCTATTGTACAAGTGGAGGACAGGTCTGGGGACGTTTTATACAAATGGAAACAGAAGAGAGGGGAGCGTGTTCTTGATAAAAAAATAACAGCTACAATTTCTAATGTGCTAAGTGATGATTCTGCGAGAGCTTTTGCTTTTGGGACAGGAGGAGTGCTTACCCTGCCTGGTCGTCCTGTAGCAGCAAAGACAGGAACAACAAACGCCTATGTAGATGCGTGGACTGTTGGATACACTCCAGACCTTGTTGCTGGAGTTTGGGCAGGAAACACAGATAACACACCAATGAAGAGAGGTTATGGTGGAAGCAAGGTTGCTGGACCAATATGGAAAGCTTTTATGACAGAAGCCCTAAAAGGGTCTCCTGTAAAAGGTTTCCCAAACCCTCCAGAAAACGATGCTAAAAAACCAGCTCTTCTCGGAAGTGCAGGAGGAAATATAACTCTTTCTATCAACAATACGTCCGGTCGCAGAGCAACAAGCTCTACACCAGAACACCTCATTGTACAAAGAACATATATACAGCCTCACTCTATTTTGCATTATGTAAAAAAAGATAACCCTCGCGGCCCCTCTCCTAAAAACCCATCAGATGACCCACAATACACGATTTGGGAAACTGCAATACAAGATTGGATTACAAGAAAGAAAGAGGAGGAGCCAGATTGGGATATTAGTTTTGAGGAGCCCCCAACAGAGATAGACGATGAATACTCCATGGAGTTACAACCAACACTGGAACTTGTGTACCCAATAAAAGGTGAAACAATTTTTAGTAGACAGATAGACACAGATGTCCGTGTTGGTGCACCTCGCGGAGTTGCAAAAGTGTCATATAAAATAGATGATGCTTGGGTAGGTGTTGTTAGAGAACACCCCTTCAACCTAAACTATTACGCAAAAGGGTTAACACCAGGAGAGCACACGCTTGTGGTTCTTGTGGAAGATGATGTAGGAAACCGTTTGGAAGAAAGAGTGCCTTTCACATTGATGGCAGATATAGAGAAACCTAGTGTGTATTGGGCAGATGCTCCAAAAACAATAAGCCAAAATAAGTTTCCAAGAACCCTCTTCTTTGATCATTACGAGCTAGACAAAATAAAGCAAGTTACTGTCACAGGAAAGCATAATGGAAATACAGAGGTTATAAAAATAATAGAAGACTTCTCAGATTTGTTTAATAACCAAATCTCATTCCAATGGAAAAATACTCCAGAGAAGGGTGAGTGGTTATTAGAAACTGAAATAAAATTAGATGATGGTGGTAAACACAGTGGACCATCAATTAAGGTTTCTATTAATTAATAACTACATATTAAAAAAGCCTAGACTATTCTAGGCTTTTGTTTTGCTTTTATTTTTATTGCCTAATAGGCATAACAATATACAGATAAGAATCATCTTCTACACTCCTAAACAAACAAGGTGCGTCTGAGCTGTTTAAACTAAAAGCCACATTTCCTTTCATATTATTTAGCCCATCATAGACATACCTGTGGTTTAGTAATGTTGAGTTCTCATCACCCGTTACGTCTGCCTCTATAATTGCGCTGTAAGCGCCTGTTTGCGCACTTGTTGATGATATAGCAATTGTGTTCTCCGAAGCGTTTACATCGAAAGATATCGCGTTTACGCCGCTTGTTGTAAACAGACTAGCCCCTTTAATGTGTTTGGTTATCTCTTCCACAGCAAACACAGCACTTGTATTAAAATCACTTGGAATTATTTGTTTATAGTCTGGATATTTTCCATCCACCAATCTACTTGTCATTTCAAAATTATCATAACGTAGAGCAATCTGATTCTCACTCACCCAAACTCTAGCATCACTTTCTACACCCTCACCTTTTGATAGACTCAATATCCTAACCATCTCTCCAGCTGTCTTAGCTGGGATAATGCAGGAGAATTCTGAGTCTCCTTGTTTTACAGAAACCTTCTTCTCTGCAAGCCTATACGAGTCTGTCGCCGCCAAAACCAAACCTTTGTGCTGTTCTGTAAAAAAGCCTGCATATATACCAGCTAGTTCTGGTCTTATATCATTACGAGCAACAGCAACAAGTGCTTTTGACAAGGACTCTCTCAGATGTGTTGCATCTATTAGATAGTTAGTCTCCTCCTGTATATCTGGTATTACAGGAAAATCGTCTGTAGAAGCGCCTTTTATACTCGTGCTTGTAGAACCAGCTTTTACTTCTAACTCACCCTCTTTGAGTGAAACTTCTACATTAGTATCTGACAACACACTAACAACATCTAGAATTGTTTTTGCTGGTACAGTGAAGGAACCTACATTATCTACCTTTGCTCTAACAACTACACGCATTGCTATCTCTAAGTCTGTTGCAATTATTTCCACGTTTGACTCTTTTGCATGTATTGCAATGTTTCCAAGTATTGGAAGATTAACACCTCTCCCAACCACTCCACTTACAAGTCCCAGAGCCTTTGTTAAATTTTCTTTTGTGCATGTGAATAACATAGCCTTTTATTCTTATTCTATATATTTATATAAATAATAGTAGTAGTAGGGGGTGTTAATAGTGTTAATAACTTGGAAAAAAGCTTTTGTTTAGTTGTGTATTGGCTTTTGCTCTTGTTATTAATTCGCGAACGAAACGTGTACTTAATTTGTACAGGTGTGTACCGTTTTTTCCTCACTGTGGATAGCTATCTTTTTATTAACAAGATGTGAACATAGAAGATCCCAGAAAAATGAACAGTTATAAACAAGACCTACACACTTTCTGTGTACAACTGCTGTTTTATTACCTGCAAATCTTGTTTTAGTTTTGCATCTTGTTCTACAAAAGTACTAATCTTTGTGTGTGCATGCATTGCTGTTGTATGATCTCTTCCTCCCAACTCATCTCCAATTGCTGGGTATGATAGCTTTAATTCTTCACGAAGCAGGAACATAACAATTTGTCTTGGGAAAGAGAGTCTCTTCTCCCTACTCTTACCTACAATGTCTTCTATTGTGATATCAAAATATTTTGTAACAATATTAACAACCTCTTTTGGTGTGATAGATCTTTTAATGTGTTGAGTCGTGAGAGTGCTCAAAATACTTTTAATACTATCCTTTGTTGGTTCCATCTTCTTTAGTTCATGGAAAGCAATAATTTTATTTAAAGCCCCTTCCAGCTCACGTATGTTGTTTTGTATGCTGGAGGCTATAACATAGGCCAAATCTTCTGGAAGAAAGAATTGCCTCTCCTCTGCTTTCATCTGCAAGATAGCAGAGCGGGTTTCTAGGTCTGGAGCAGCAATATCTACAAGCATTCCCCACTCAAAACGACTGCGTAACCTGTCTTCCAGAGAAGGAATTGCCTTCGGTGGACGATCGCTTGTAAGAACAACCTGCTTATTTTGCTGATGAAGCTCGTTAAATGTGTGAAAAAACTCTTCCTGAGTCTGCTCTTTACCTGCAATGAATTGAATATCATCAATTAGGAATAAGTCTACGTTACGATAACGGTCCTTGAACTCTTTTGCTCGACCTTCCTTAACAGCAGAGATAAAATCATTTGTAAATTTTTCAGAACTAACATATAAAACGCGAAGATCTTGGTTATCTTCTAGCATTTGGTGAGCAATTGCTTGTAAAAGGTGTGTTTTTCCTAATCCTACACCTCCATATATAAATAAAGGATTATATGACTCCCCCGGACGCTTTGCTACAGCTTGGGCTGCTGCATGTGCTAGCTCATTTGCCTTTCCAACAACAAAACTCTTAAATGTGTAGTGAGAATTAATACCAAATCTACCAGCAGCCGAGTTTGCAGCAGGAGTTTGCACCCTAACAGGGGTTTTTACAGGTTCTTGCTCTATAGCAACTGGTTTTGGTGCTAAAATAGCCTCTTTTTCTGTTAAATGTTTAATATTTTGCACCTGATATTCCACCTTTTTTACAGGTTTTCCTGTAACTCTCTCTAGAGACTGCACTAAAGGAGAGTGATATTTCTTCTGTAACCAGCTCTGTGTGAACTGATTTGGCACACAAACAACAACATAGCCACTTTCGTAGTGAGATATACCAGTATTACTAAACCATGTTGTGAAATTGGCTTTTGAGAGGTTTATTTCGAATTCAGCGAGGACAGATTGCCATATTTCGTAGTTTGTCATAGTGTTTTATGTTTATATTTGGTCCAAAAACGGACATTAGGGCTATTTTATCACAAGTAAGGCTTCTAAAAAATGGCTTAATATAGCCAAAAAGTGGGTAAGTTGGGGATAAGTTGGGGACAGTGGGGATAACTACAAGTAATAATTGGCTCATTATACATAAAAAGGTTGACTTTTTCCACCATCTTTTATATAATAGTGCTCACGAATAATCAATACCTATGCCAAAACGAACATATCAGCCAAAAAAGCGTAAACGTGCCAAAGCACACGGCTTTCGCTCAAGAATGGAAGACAAAAACGGACGCTCAGTCCTAAAAAGACGTCGTGTAAAGGGAAGAAAAAAATTATCTGTCAGTAATGAAAAATCAGGTAAGAGACGAAGAAAAACACGATAAATAAGCTAAAAATCCCGATACTGTCGGGATTTGTGCTATAATGACATAAATTAATAAGACAAAATATGAGCATTGGGGAACCAGGAGGAGGAAGGAAAAGAGAAAAACCACTAGACCCTCTAGAAATAATTGCAAAAATAGATGATGTAAGTCCAGAGCAGGTGGTGGTTTTCAAAGAAGGTCTTAGTGAAGAAGCAAGAAAGGCGCTAGAGGAGCTTATGTCTGGAGAAGATCCTCTTATTACCCAAGAAGACTTGGAAATAATTGTATCCATAGACCTGCTAAGTGACGAAGAAAAACACGCAATAGCATATAGTACAGAAAAAGACTTCGCTCTCCATGATCTCAGAGGACATCTTTCAAAATTAAAAATGATAAAAGATCTTTAGTTCTATGATTCCAAAAGAGCACCGACTAAAACACATGAAAGATTTTGACATCCTTTTTAAGGAAGGTCGTTTTGTTGGTGGTGATCTGGTTACACTAAAAGTTTGGAGCATTAATCCAGAAAAATATCCTCGTAGGAAATATAACAAAGACGAACTAAAAATTGGTTTTGTTGTTGGGCTAAAAGTTAATAAGAGTGCTGTAAAAAGAAACAGACTAAAAAGACAGATGAGAGAGGCTGTAGCTCTTTTATTAAAAGAAGAAAAAATAAAAAATGGCTATATGGTTGCTGTAATTGCAAAAAAAGAAATGCTGGAAAAAGAGTACAAGGAAATTGAAAAAGAAATTATAAAAACTTTTAAGGGTGCAAGACTTCTAAAATAATATGTTTAGAAAGATACACGAGATTTTGTGCCTGCCACTTTTGTGGGGGATACGCCTGTACCAGAAAACACTTTCACCAGATCATGGACCCTTAAAAAAACTACATCCGTTTGGATACTGCAAATTTTATCCCTCTTGCAGTGAGTATGGTCATCGTATAATAAAAAAAAGAGGAATGATTATAGGCATTCCAAAAACTTTGTGGAGGATAATAAGGTGTAACCCATTTAATAAGGGAGGTGTGGATCTGCCTTACTGACTAAGAAATAATTTCCACAATTTTATTCCTACCCTTTGCTCCTTTTACTATTCTAATTAAAGACTTTGCAACCCCAAACTTCTTACTCAACAGAGCAAGAAGTTTTTTATTTGCTTCACCATCAACAGGTGCAGAAGTTAGTTTAGCTTTGTAATTTCCCTCTACATCCGGACCTGCAATTTCGTTTCTGCTTGAGCGAGGAATAACTTTTATTGAGATTTTCATAGTGTAAATATTAAAACACATTTTTAATACAAATGAAAAGATACTCTTGGTCTTGTTTGACAGAAAAGAAAGCATTGTGTACACTAAAGATACACAGGGTATAGTTATACAATATGACCACGAAAATTATAGGAATAAGAGAGTTCCGCCAAAACATGGCGACGCTATATAAGAAAGCACAGAAAAACAACCTGCGCTATATTGTGCTAAATCGCAACAAACCGATGTTTAAGGTGGAACCATTAAGCGAGAAAGAGACTGTTTTAGAAAAACTTACCGCAGACATTGCAGAAGCAAGAGAAGATATAAAAAAAGGCCGGGTGTATCATTTTGAAGAAGTGTGCAAAGAGCTTGGAATATGAAGTACAAGCTATACATGACTAAAAAAGCGAAGGGGGATTTTTTTATTTTAGAAAGAAAAATACAGAAACAAATTGCAAACAAGCTTAGGTTTTTCATTTCTCAGCCAAACCCAATTAAATACGCAAAGAAATTGGTAAAGTACGAACACGGTACACATAGGTTTCGTATTGGAAATTACAGAGCGATTTTTGATGTAGACAAAAGAGGGAAAATAACAATCCTTATGATTTTAAGGATAAAACACAGGAAAAAAATATATTAAAAAACCGACGCACACGCCGGTTTTTTTGTATTATTTATTGTCTTCTTGTTTTTCTTCCTCCACCTTCTCGCCTTCATGACTATGCACGTGTCCCGGCTCGTGCGAATGATCGCAACAGCCAAGGTCTTTTAGGTTCTTATCTTCCATAATTTGCTCACCTAGTATTTTTGCCTTTAGCCAATCCATAACCTTTCTGTTCTGCATAGACGTTGCAATAGTATCTCTCACCTCTGGACGAGCTAAGTTGTCTGAATACTCTTTATTATCTTTGTACATTTCTTTTAATGTTTCTAGCTCACGATCCAGCTCTTCATCAGCAATAGTTATGTCATTGTCCATGGCAACCTGACGAGAAATTAAAGCAGCTTTTGCTCTTTTCTCTGCTTGTGCACGGAAGTCTTCGAAGAGTTGCTGTTCAGTTTTTTTAATATCTGCTAGATACTGATCAATAGGAATATTATTCTTATCTAAATCACGTTTTAGCTCATAAAACATCTTCTGTCTTTCGCTATTAAGAAGAACTTCTGGAATTGGGTCAAACTTTGTCTTTTCAATAAGCTGCTCTAACATTTCTGCCTCAGCAGACTGCATTGCTTTTTGGTCAGCCTCTTTTAACAAGTTGCTACGCAAAAGCTCACGAAGCTTTTCTACTGATTCCTGTCCTAGTTTTTTTGCAAACTCCTCATCCAGCTCTGGAAGTTGGCGTTCATAAACATCTTTAATGCTTACTTTGAAATCAACTTTTTTTCCAGCAAGGTGTTTTTGGTAGTGAGTATCAGGAAAAGACAAAGAAAACTCTTTCTGGTCACCTTTCTTTAGTCCAACAACCTGCTCAGAAAAACCAGGGATGTAGTGTTTTTCACTCAGGTATACCTGATGATCTTTTGCTTGTCCTCCCTCAAGAGGAACATTGTCTATAAGCATGTCCATGTCTAGAACAACCTTATCTGTGCCTTCTGCTGTCCCGTCTTTTATAATTTCTGTAGCCTGCATTCCACGAAGCATATCAAAAGTTTCTTCTACTTTTTCATCAGAGACATCAACTTCCTTTTTTTCCACTTTTATTTTATCTAAATTTGGAAGTTTAACAACAGGCATTAGAGCCACAGTTGCTTTATACACGACATCATTGTCTGGAGCTATTTTTTCTATATTAATTTGAGGCATTCCAAGAGTTTCTAGTTTTTCATCAATAACTGCTTTGTAGAATGTTTCTTTCACCACATCCTCTACAGCTTCTTGTAGGATGGCCATTTCTCCCAACTCTTTTTTAACTATATCTGCTGGAATTTTCCCCTTCCTAAAACCTTTTACATTAATTTTTGCAGAAAGCCTATCAGAAGCACTCTCCAGGTGTTTTTTATAATCCTCCGGAGTAACAGTAATAGTTAACTCAGCCTGAGAATTATCCAAAGTTTTACATGTGTAGTTCATAAAGATATATTAATTCTGCGCAAGTATAGCTAAATATTACAAATAAGTCAAGTATGAGGATACGAAATTTTGCTAAAAATAGTGAAATTTAATATGCCTAGGCCTCTGTTGTGGTATAATATTTATGCTAATAATTATTATAAAATAGTATGGAAAGAAGAAGAGGGTATACCCCACCAAGAGAAGAAAGACCAAAATCGTCGCTTGGGGACTTGTTACGCGAGGTTGAATTAGATGAGGAACAAGAGAGCTCTCCAATAGTGGACAGTGACGGCAATTTTATACTACCAGACAATACAGAAAATCTACCCACTCTTGTAATGGAAGATGCAGACCCTGTGGAGGTTGGGCAAGTAGACGTGGATGAGAATGCGGAAACTGTGTCTGCAGATGTGTTGGAAGAAGAAACAAAACAAGTTGATACAATATAACAAAAATATGGTATATCGTAGAAGTAGAAAAAATACACCAGCAGACGGCGCAACTAGAACAGGTGTTAGTGAAGCCGCAAGAAAAAAGACAGCAATAGAAATAGAAGCAGCTCCTGTAACAACTGCAGAGTTTGAGGCATATCAGGAAGAGCTTGCTTTGCAAAGAGGGGAAAGGGAGAGTGACGCGCACAAGCAACTAAGGGCGCGGGCAGAACAGAGAGAGCAAGAAAGAAGAGAAAAAGAAAGAGGAGAGAGGAGAGAGCGTGATGAGACAAGTTTGGCACAAGACAAGCTAAAAGACCTAGAAGTAGATTCGGACACGCTGAGGGAAATAAACACAAGCAGAGGCGATGTGACCATACCTCTTGCTACATTAGAAGCGCGAGTACAAGACGCTGAGGGTTTTATTGGTAATGCTACACTAGACTCTGGAGACGAAAACCTTTCTAGGCTGGTAGGCGCTGTAGACAATGCTAAAATTCTATTAGAAAACATAAAACGCAACGTTGCTTAATAAAAACATATGACACCAGAACAAATATCTCAGACTGGCATTAATCCAATGGAGAGTCCAATCAAAAAAATAGTCAAAGAAGAAAACAGAATCGTAGTTCCTGTTGAGGCGCAAGGAAAAGAGGTTCTTAAATCTGCAGAGTCAGAACTGCTTTATAAGATTGATAATTTTGAGGCAAAAATAGCAATGTCAGCCTCCGAGGTTATGGCGATTACAGATCCAGAAGAAGCAAAACAAAGAGGGATAGACGTAAATGAAAGTAGAGAAACAGCACTAAGTGCGGCGGTAGCGATAAAGAATAGCGCGGATTCTTGGAAAATGGAGCTCGGAGAGCTTCTTCTTCATGAGGGCATCAAGAACAAAAAATACGAAGAGCGCCTATTAGATTTGGATAGATATATAGACAAAATAGTAAAGAAGGCTGACCAGGTTTTGGTTACTGTTCCAGACGGAACAATAAACTAAAAACCCCTTTTTTGCTAGTTGACTTCGTACATAATATTAGGCATACTAACAACATATGCGTTACTTCGCGTATAAAATACTGTTAGCAATCCTCCGTCTGCTTGTATATGTCAAACGGGGGCTTTTTTGGCTTTGGGAAAGATCACAGCCGGGCGTTTTTTTAGTTGCAAAAATATACAACAACACAATTGGTTTTTGGTTATATAAGCTGTGGTACACGGCACATAGACGAATTGGAAAATGGCTACACCCTTGGAGGAATAGCTTTTTTGACATGCTTGGAAAAAGAAACACCCTGCAAATTACAGCTTTGGTTGCTTCTTTTATTATAATGTTTCCTCATACCAAGCTGTATTCTCAAGATACGATTGAAATTCCTGGAAGAAAAACTTTATTATACGAACTTATTGGTCCCGGTGAGCAGGATTTTGATATCGAAGAAATAGAAATAGATGTTACACAGCTAGCTCAACAAGATTCTAGGGTTTGGACAGAAGGGGCAGTTATTAATCAGAATGCAGGGGGAGTAAACCAGGACGAAGTTATTGTAGTACCTCAAGAAATATCTAGTATTAGTGCAGGAGGAACAGCACTTTCTAAGCCTACAATAATTTCTGGAGATGCTGTAGCTACAATCCCAGCAGAGTCTGGAGAGGTTTCTACAAAACGGTCAAAAATCGTTGAGTATGAGGTGCGGTCAGGCGACACAATTGGAGCAATCGCAGAAAGGTACGGAATTAGTGTAGAAACAATTCTATGGTCCAACAACCTATCTGTACGTTCATATATTAGACCAGGCGACACACTAAAAATACTACCATCTACAGGTGTTCTTCATAAGGTAAAAAGAGGAGAAACAGTTTCCAGGATTGCAAAACTATATGACGCGGAAGCCAGTGACATAATAGAAAAAAATCGTCTACAAAACGATGGTTCAGACATTGTAATAGGAGAGGAGCTTATCGTTCCAGGAGGAAGAAAGGCAACTCCTAGAGCAACATACACAACAAGACGATATACTTCCCTCTCTGGTCTTTCCGCCCCTCCTCCTTCTGCGACCGCACCAGCAGGTTCTGGATATATTTGGCCAACAAATGTGCGTAGGCTTACACAGTATTATGGATGGAGACATACCGGGTTAGATATTGCTGGACCTACTGGCTCTCCCCTATATGCGTCTCGCTCTGGTAGGGTAGTTAAATCACAGTGTGGTTGGAATGGGGGATATGGGTGTTATATTATTATAGACCATGGTGGGGGAATACAAACTTTGTATGCTCACAACTCTCGCTTATATGTTAGTGTTGGTCAGCAAGTAAATCAGGGGCAGACAATTGCACTTATGGGGTCCACGGGAAGATCCACAGGTCCGCACATTCACTTCGAGGTGCGCGTAAATGGAAAAAGACAAAACCCACTGAGATACGTCAGGTAAAAACATAAATAGACAAACAAAAACAGCTTTTAACAAAGCTGTTTTTGAGTACGCCCGATCTTTCAAAGCTCAGGCGACCCCCTTACTTGCTGCGTAGTGTGTCTGGTGGACAGAAAAGGTCACTCGTTCGTAATCACCCTGTCCAAAACCTCGACGTATGCACCAAAGTGCACATCAGAGCCCCTAAGAAGGAGCTGTGCATAGGGTTTTGAGTCACCAACCGGCTCTGCGATGATCTTTTTTGCACAGTCCACACAAATCACCGTGTCGATACTGTC
This sequence comes from uncultured Gammaproteobacteria bacterium, assembly GCA_964612105.1. Taxonomy (GTDB): domain Bacteria; phylum Patescibacteriota; class Patescibacteriia; order Magasanikbacterales; family UBA922; genus CAZTEU01. The sequence continues at coordinate 51,458 of CAZTEU010000004.1, forward strand.
TCGTCTACGGAACAAGACAGCCCCTCTCATTGAGAGACCGCGATGAGGATGTCTGCATGCGTTGATGCCGTTTGCGCAAACACCTCTTTGGCTGGTCAGCACATCGAACATTCTCTCAATCATGGTTACAGAGACTGCTTTGGTTTGGATTGGCCTCAGAACGAGCCCTTTCCAGTCGAAACTGGCTGGCATTGCGTCTTCTGTCTCTACGTGTATCAGGTCAATCCACTCGTTCCCCTCATCATCAGAATCGACAGTGACACGAAACATGCCGCTTGCGCCCTCCGGAAGATCCTGAGGGAAGGGAAGGTCTGGGTGGATGAAGTGGAAGGTGCGCCCGTCCCCCTCAACAGAGATACAACTTCCAACTGCCTCGTCCTCTCCGAAGCGGTTGTGTTGATAAAGGACGCCAACAGGGTACGGAGTTTTGAACAGCCCTGCGAGGTTTGCTGGTGTCAGAAGTGTGAACGGGTGACTACCGTCACTAAAGAGCTTGTTGCATGCCACGGAACCCTCCTTGTGGTCTTATTTGTTTTTGTGTCGCTAGAACCAGACAAAGCTTAACAAGGTTCTATCGTCCAGTCAACAACAATTAATTAAAAAACCCTCCTTGCGGAGGATTTTCTGTGTGGTGTGTTATTTTTTCTTTATATCACACCAGTTCCAACATTCATTATCTCGCATCCATTGCCACTGTCCGCCACCAAGCATGGTTATGGCGAAAGTACCACCCAAGAGAGCTATAACTAATTCCGCCTGAGCGAAACCTCCCTTTAGGTGAACGGTCAAAACAGCAATGACCATGATAATGAAGAGGACTTTTGCTGCAAAGCGAACCCAGATTCCAAGGATTACAGCTAGACCACCAAGAAACTCAGAAAGAGCTACAAGGTATGCCCAGAAAGCAGCCGCAGGGAAACTCATTGAAGAGAAAAACCCAATTGTAGCATCCATGTTGGTTAGTTTTCCCCATCCGTGATAGAGAAAAATCACACCAACAGCCAAGCGAAGTACAAAAAGTCCCCACTTCTCCATGCTAGCTGGGTCACAGCAACCAGAAAGTTTCTTCATAGACCTGAATTAAGAATAAATAAATTAAAAACTAGTCACGAGGGTCGTGCATGTCTATTATATACCTAAAGCCAAGAGCGTGCAAAGTCCAATCAATAACTATTTTTATTTTTCTTATAATACCTGGAAGAAAAAACAGGTAAGCTGTGCGCCTAATCCACCAAGCTATTCTTCCGAAAAAGATTATACGACCAATAATAGCAACACCATACCAATCCCCGACAGGAATCAGTGTTCCTCGTGATTTAAACCTAAAACTTTTACACTTCTTCCCTTTTATCTTTTTTACAATATTTCTTGCAACATATTTTCCTTCTTTATGAGCAGCTTCGCCTAGTTGAGGGGCAACAAGTCCGGATTTCTGATCATGAAAAAGCACAATATCTCCAACAGCATACAAGCTCTCTGCTTTTTCATGCACAAGACAGTCTGTGACAGGCACACGACCTCTTTCTGTATACCCCTTTGGAAGAAAACTGTCTGCTATGTTAAGAAAACCACCACACCAAACAGTAATATCGCTGTGTAGTTTTATATCATTATTTAATATAACATCAGACTCTGTTATCTTTTTTGCACTGCTGTTATTTTGTATATGAACACCCTGCTTTTCTAGTCTTTCAGAAACCTTCCTTCTTACAACCAAAGGCATGTTTTTTAATATTGTCTCTCCAGACTCAATAATATTTATATGTAGACGTTTTTCTTTGTACAGTTTTTTAATATCTGAACGAAACATGTGACTTAGTTGTCCAGCAACTTCTATGCCTGTAAAACCTCCCCCGACAATAGTTATATGTATATCTTCTTTTGTTGGGCTCTCAAGACACTCCACAACAGCTTCCTGCAGTGCAATTGCGCTTTCCAAATCACGCACATGATACGAGTGTTCTTTTGCACCTGGGATGTTGTAGTAATTTGTTTTGCTCCCTAGGGCTAGCACGCAATACTTGTATAAAAAAACACCACGATTCGTCAACACCTTCCTGTTTTTTGGATCGATGTTTTTTACCGTAGCTTTTACAAATTTATGTTTTGTCTTATAAACCAAGCCTCTAAGAGGTATTGCACAGTGCTGAGGCTCTATCGCCCCGGAAGCTACCTCATGCAACATTGGTGTGAAAGTGAAATAGTTGTGTTGGTCTATTAATGTAATTGTTTTTTTTATTCTCTTTCGCCTAAACAGCTTCGCAAGAGTACGAAAAGTTTCATAACCACCAATCCCAGCCCCAAGGATTAGGACATCTGTATGAAAGTCTTTTTTCATACTATTTTTTTGCTTTGCTCGACGCCCCCAAACTTCTCAACATTCTTTTTATGCTAGCTAAATCTTTTTGCATAGCCTGTGCTTCTCTTTCTATCTTGCGGTTTACAGCATAATCATATCTTGCCTCTATCCTATCTCGCTCCGTCTGCCTGTTTTGGCTCATTAAAATAATTGGAGCCTGGAACGCAGCAAGACAGGACAGTGCAAGATTGAGAAGAATAAAAGGATATGGATCCCAATGACTCACCCACGCATATACATTAAGAGACATCCAAACAAGAAGAAAAGCAAAAAACAATGTCAAGAATTTCCAACTTCCAAGAAAGTTTGTGAGGACATCAGAAGCACGCTGAGAGATGTTTAGCTTTCCTCTGTGGGAAATCACCGGGTGATCTTTTAGTTCTTTGAGAGAGTATTGTTTTTTCATATGCTAAAATTATACCATGCTTTGGGTTGCCAGAGAAGCATATACGTATTACAATGCAGACACTATGATCTTATTCCTTCACGGTAAGGACACGTTTCGTTCTCGCCAACAACTTAAAAGAATAAAAGAAAAGTTCAAAAGCGACAGAGATCCGCAGGGTATCAATGTTTCGACTATCGTTGCAAATAGTCACGAACCAAGTGAAATATTGACAGAGATTCTTTCTGCTCCGTTTCTTTCCGAGAAGCGTATGGTTGTAATAGAAAAGCTTCTTACAAGTAAACACAAGGAGTTAATGAAGACGGTTTTGGACAGAATAAACGAAGACTCAATTCCTCAAGACACAATATTGGTTTTTTGGGAGGGAGGAGAGTTACCTAAAACAAAAAATGGAAAAGCGCTTTTAGAAAGACTAAAAAAAGAAAAATTCGCACAGCTCTTTGAAGAACTTAAGGGTATTAAACTGGGTGCCTGGATTACTCAAGAAATAAAAGAGAGAGGGGGAGAAATATCTCCAGAAGCTGTACAGTACCTAGCAACACACATTGCAGACACTTGGCAGATGAGTTCAATAATAGATCAACTAATTGCGTATAGTGGAGAAGAGCAGGTAACGAAGAAAGAGGCGCAAGTGTTTGCTCCAGAAAAAGTAGATGATAATATTTTCAATCTTGTAGATGCAATAGTTGCAGGGCAGACAAAAAAAGTTTTTGCTATGCTACAAGAACAGTATAGGTTAGGAAAAGATGCTGGATATATCCTAGCAATGTTAATAAGGCAGTTTCGTATATTATTAGAACTAAGAGACTTATTTGATCGTGACGAGCTGGGGAATAGTGGAGCAGTGGCTAAAGAATTAGGACTACACCCGTTTGTTGTAAAAAAAACATTGCCAATGGTAAAAAGACTCTCATATGAAGAACTAAGGAAGGCGTATGAACAACTCTTAGAAATAGACACCAAAACAAAAACTGGCCAAGCTGACCAGTCATTGTTAATTGATGTTTTTGTTGGACGACAGTCTTTGTAGTAATTTACTTACCCGCTTTCCTTGCTTGAGCTACTAGGCGTGACAATTTGCGAGAAGCGGTATTTTTTTTGATAATACCTTTCTTTGCTGCTTTATCAAGCTTCTTTTGAGCAAGACGCAACTCTTCTTTTACGTCTTTTCCAGCAATAATACCCTTACGAGCTGTTTTTACTGCTGTCTTGTAAGCATTTTTAACTACTTTATTCCTCAAAGCCTTCTTTTCTGCTTGACGAAGCGCTTTTTTAGCTGATTTTAGATTTGGCATAATGATTATATGTTTACCTTGAGAGCGCAAGGTGGTAAGAGTATATACAAAAGAGTGGAAATTGTCAATATGTACCAATAATTTACTAATTTTAGCAAAATAAAAAGGCGACGTACGCCCTAAGATAATTTCTGGCGAGTCGCCTTTATATCCTAGGGAACAGGTAAGTGCAGAACTATGTTCTGCAATACTATGATTTCGCTAGGATAAACCCACCTTCCGTTCCATGGTGTAGATTCTCGATGGATCAGCGCGAAGCATGAGCCACATATAGTGAGAAAGCACCGTTTTCCTGTTCGCTTCGAAGTTTTTGCATTTATTTTTGTTTTGGTAGGTTTTTGCGGGGAGCTGCCGAGAAGTGGCGCTCAACCCTTACCCAAGGCCCCAGCACGTATAATAAACATGCTATAAAGTGAACAGGAGAGTGGGAATAGAATTGGTGGGTAGTCATGTTGCTTACGATAACTCGTAGGCAACTGACCAATATGTAATGAGCGAATCACTTACCTATATATAATACCACATTTTTTCGGTTTTGTCAATATTAGGGGTTTTTTGGCTAATTTTAGCTGCAAAACAGCCTTTTTTAGTAATTTTTTTGTATAGATTTGTGTATACAAACACAGAAAAAGTGGATAAATGTGGAAAAGTTATCCACAATTTGGCTAACCTACCCACAGAGTTATCCACAATGTATAGAGTAGTGTATACAAATAGACGCAATATTTGTGGATTTTCAGTGGAAAACATGATTATTTTCTGTGAAAACAAAAAATAGCCAATATTTGGCTACTTTTCTCCTCCCCCGACCCCGTATGTGTTGTACAAGGTCGGAGAAAACCCCTTGAAAAGAGCTATTTGTTGAGCCTGCTACACTTCTGACAGAAGAAGAGGGCTTTTTGCCCTTCATCAGTGTACACCGATGTGACTGACAAATATGTGCCCCCACAGCCGACATGTCCGCATCTGTTTCCCTTCAGAAACTCAGGTATGGACGAGAAGATGACAGGAGGGGGCTGCGGCAGGTCTTTTGGCGCTCTTGGTCCGTTCGAAACTTCGTTTACCATGACTTCTCCTGTGTTCGTTCAGTTGGAGTAGGATCCGCATCGTCTGCAGAAGGAAAGTGATCGTGGGCCGTGGTCTGTCTCCACGACACGCACTTCCAATACACGGTTGTGGCAACCGGTTTCGCCACACTCTCTCCTGCCACCAAACTTCCTGAGTCTTTTGACAAGAGAAAGCTTGAGCACTCTGCTTTCTGGAATCTTCTTCGCTGTGGACTGGCTCACGACTCCTCCCCACCCAAAAGGGCGTTAGCGTTATAAAATAGAACCTAAATTAATATATAGCACACACCCCAAATAGTCAATGGTTGTTTAATTAATAAAAAAATAGCCAATATTTGGCTACTTTTCTCCTCCTCCGACCAGTACTGTGTACATGGTCGGAGAACACTCCAAAAGATCATCTGTTGTACCTCTTGCAGTCAACACAGAAAGGAAGAGCTTTTGCTCCTACGTCTGTGAGGACAATGCTGGGCACAAGATTGGGGCCACCACACTCCTTATGGCCACATCTTCTGCCAATAAGGTAGTTTGGAAGACTGCTAAGAACAACTGGTCGCACTTTTTTTGGGACAAACCCGCCAAACCTGAGCTTTTCTACAGATTTCTTGCCCACGTTTCCCTCCAGAGCAAAGGTGTTGTAATCTCATGCCTGCCTTACTTCGTTCTATATTAAAAAAATACAGCAACACTGTTCTTTTGTCAATTAGAGTAGAGAAGGTTGACAAAAAGTCCAAAATATTGCTAAGGTCTTGTTGCCAAAAGAAAAACAAACAAGGAGGAAAGAAGATGAGCATACGAGCATATGTTCTCAACACAGGTGGGACACTCGGTATGGTCGGAAAACCTCTCCGCCCCGCCAAATCCGCCGACGAACTGCTCGAGGGAATCAAAATCCCCCAAGGCATCACTCTCACGCTCGAGGACTTCCCGCTCCGGCAGGACTCGACCAATATCAACCACAGAGATCGTGTGGAGATGGGGCGTCTGGTGCAGACGAACTACGACTCCCACGATGCTTTCATCTTGCTTCATGGGACGGACAGCTTGTCGGAGACGTGTGCGTTTCTGTCCATGTCGCTCAACATATCCCTGCAGAAACCTCTGTTCGTAATTGGTGCGCAGGTGTCCAAAGGAAAAGCTGGGTCCGACGTGCCAATGCAAATTGCCAACTCCCTGCGTGTCGCGAAAGCATTTGTACGCAATGAAGTTGTTGGTGTGTACACTGTGTGTGTCGGTGCGGTACTGGACGGTTCTCGTGTGCGTAAGCGCAACGATTCGGACTTCAACGCATTCCACACGCCCGGTCGGTATCCCATCGCCCAGGCATGGCCACACGTCCTGATTATGCCGAATGCGAGGAAGTTGGATGTACGCAGGTCTGTACTTGGACTCAATCTTGAAGACAGATTCGAGACAGACGTGGTAACCATCAAGGTGACCGCGGACACTCCGCCGTACGTCCTGACATCTCTCATTGCGTATGGTGAGATTAAGGGAGTGATCATCGAGTGCATGGGTGCGGGTAACATTCCAAATCGCAAGTGGGGGTCTGGCGAAAAAGCCACGTCATGGATTCATGCAATCCAGATGGCAACAGAAGCCGGGGTTCATGTCGGCATTCTGTCCCCGTTCGAGGACGGGCGGGTCAACCTGGATCGTTACGAGCTCGGCGCAGAAGCCAAGAGAGCAGGAGCGCTTAGTCTCGAGAGCCTAACCCCTGCCATGGCCGACGCCAAGTTCCGCATGGCGATTGCTCGTCATCCGAAGAATCCAGACAGGATTCAGAAGTTTCTCTCAACAGATCTGGTCGGTGAACTTCTGCCCGGTGTCGAGGACGAAGAAGGCGACGAGTAGTAGCAACAAAGGAGAACAAACTCCGAACCACAAATGTGGTGTCCGCACGGACAACGCACTGGGAGGTTCGGGGACATCAAAAGAGCACCTATAAAGGTGTTTTTTTGATTAGTAAACGAATCGTTTACTAATACACATAAAATACAGACTTAGTTTGCTCTAATACACCATATTTGGGTTAATACCCACATAATTATTAATAGGAGGAATATGAATAAAAAAAACTTCTTTCTTGCCTGCACACTATTTTGCACTTCTTTGGTCCCAATAGGCGCAAAGACAGAAACAACATCCACAATACCTTTCGAGTGTATTCCTTTTTTAACAAACCAAGATACTGTAGAAACATCTACTACCTCAACAAAAAAAACTGAGATAGCAATTCCGCCACTCCCAACAACAATTGTAATAAACGAAGCCTTTCCAAACCCTGTTGGTAGTGATAATGAGAACGAGTTTATAGAAATAAAAAATATAGGAAGCAGTACAGTAGACATTTCTGGATGGAAATTAGGCGATGCAAGCTCTAAAAGATATGAGATTAGCAACACGACTTTGGAGGCAAGGAGCATTTTAGTTTTCAAGAGAAAGCAGACAGGAATCTCCCTCAACAATTCCGGAACAGAGGAAGTAAAAATTTTTGATAACCACAATCGACTTGTAGATTTGGTTACCTACTCAGGAAAAGTAGAAGAGGGCACAGCATACGCACGAGAGGGAAGTAGTGCTTTTTTGTGGACACAAAAACCAACACCTGGATTTGAGAATCAAATAGTAAATAATAATGAGAATCAGACAACTGAGGAAAAAAGTATTAATAAAGAGGGTAATAAAACAAAGTTTGTGAAAAAGGATGGTGAAAACACAGACAAGATAGCTACTACAACTAAAAAAATAGTTGAGGAAACTCAAAAAGAAATAAAAAAAGAAAAAACAAGCGACTCTTTTTTTGCGGATATAGACTTGTCAGCATACTTGGAAATTTCTGAGATATTACCAAACCCGTTTGGTTCTGATGATATGGAGTTTATAGAAATATACAATCCTGGAAGCGTGGCGATAAACATATCAGGATTAAAACTAGATGACGAAGAGGGTGGGTCTAAACCATATACAATTCCAGACGGCACAATACTTAATGCGGGGCAGGTAAAGAATTTTTGGCGTGAGGATACAAAAATTGCTCTTAACAATACAGGCGATGAAGCAAGATTGTTAGGTGCAGACAATTCTATAATAACCTCAGTTAGTTACAAAGACGTTATTGAGGGGGCTACATATATAAAATACGGATTGGAGTGGGTTTGGACAGACCAACCAACGCCTGGAGAAAAGAACCGCTACCTCCCTCTTCTTTCTATTGAGGAAGAAAATAATATTAAAGAAGCAAACAAAACTATTATAGAAACAACAGTGCAAAATATAAGGGATTTCGACAAAGGTGATCATGTGCGCGTACAAGGGGTTATAAATGTACTTCCTGGGATACTTGGTTCTCAGTACTTCTATATTGTAGACGAAGAGTCTTCTAGTTCTACAAGTGCAGGTGTGCAGGTATACATGTATTCTAAGGAGTTTCCAGAGCTTGCTGTTGGTGATCTTGTGCAAATAACAGGAGAACTTACAGAATCACAGGGAGAGTCTAGGGTGAAAATAAAAACAAAGGAGGATATTGGGGTTTTGGACTCGGGTATAGAAGTTGTCGCACAGGAAATTGAAGCATCTCAGATTGGGGAGAGTGTTGAGGGTGTGTTTGTGCTTACTGGTGGAGAAGTTACAGAAGTAAAAGGCTCATACATGTATATAGACGACGGTACAGACGAGCTAAAGGTTTATTTTAAGAAAGGTGCGGACATAAATAAGAGTGACATTAAAATTGGCGATATTGTTCAGGTAAAAGGTTTTGTAAGTCAGACAAAAAGTGGTCATCAGCTACTTCCAAGAGAACAGGGGGACATAAAAAAAGTTGGGGTGGTGGAAGAAGTTCTGAAACAAGAAGAAGAAAAAGAGAAAGAAGATCAGAAAGATGTTGCAGAAAAGTACCTAACAGCCACAGCAGGAGGGCTCACCTCTATTGTTGTTGGTTTAATTGCAAAAACAAGAGGAGCGCTTGCCACAAACCTACTAAAAAGAGTTAGGAGCGTTATTACACTTGCTCTTGGTGTAAAAAAGTAATCTTGACACGATTGTTATTAACCAATATAATTCATAAGCTATGACCAATAAAATATTGAAAAAACTAAAAGAGCACGATGAAAAATTCATTGAACACGGAAAGAAAATAGATGAGCATGGGAAAAAGTTAGATGAGCATGGGAAAAAGTTAGATGAGCACGGGAAAAAACTAGACGATCATGG
>CAZTEU010000004.1:60896-124101 GCA_964612105.1 uncultured Gammaproteobacteria bacterium
TAGATGAGCATGGGAAAAAGTTAGATGAGCACGGGAAAAAACTAGACGATCATGGTGAACAATTGGAAACCATAGCAACCTATGTTCTTGATAATAGGATTAAGATTGACAACGTGTCGCTGAACGTAGAAAAGATTCTCAAAAGAATACCAGAAAATCTTGCAGAAACCTTAGATGCTATTAGAGGAAAAGAAAAAACACACGACCAAGAGCTTGTTTTTGTGAATGAACACCTAAAAAGAATAGACAAAGACATCGACAAAATCAAACCACTTGTTGGTCTCGCATAATTATAAACAAAAAGCACTCACAATTTGAGTGTTTTTTTGGTATAATAAACGCATGGATAATATTTTCTTACAAACAAGTGCGCTGTTGGGTATAACAGTTAGCATTGCATTTGTCATTCGTTTTTTGCGACAGCCACTTTTGGTGGCATACATCATAGCTGGAGTGGTAGCAGGACCTCTTTTCTTGAATTTGCTTCATGGAGATACAGAGCTGTTTAGGGCATTTTCAGAATTTGGAGTTGTGTTACTTCTTTTTGTTGTTGGGCTGAGTTTAAACTTTGACCATATTAAGAGAATAGGTAAGACCTCTCTTGTTACTGGGCTGGGACAAGTCACCTTTACTGGTATTATAGGTTATCTGATATTGACTAGGCTTGGCTTCGATAGCATCACGTCAATTTACGTTGCAATTGCGCTTACATTTTCTAGCACTATTATAATAGTTAAATTGCTTGGAGATAAGAAGGACAATCAGTCTGTTTATGGAAGGCATGTGATAGGGCTTATGGTTGTTCAAGACCTTATTGCTGTGTTTGTAATGGTCTTTATTACCTCATTAAAGGGAGATGGCGACATTTGGACAACCTCAAGTATTCTAGTGCTAAAATTACTTGCTCTCACAGGCTTTGTGTTTCTGCTTGCGAGGTATTTACTGCCTTGGATATTGGATAAGGTGGCCAGCTCATCGGAATTCTTATTTATATTTACAATAGCTTGGTGTTTTGGGATAGCAAGCCTGTTGTACGCTATAGGGTTCTCTATAGAAATAGGGGCTATAATTGCCGGGCTTACCTTGGGATCTTCTCCATATCAGCCAGAAATTAGTAGTCGTATAAAACCACTCCGCGACTTTTTTATTGTTCTATTTTTTGTAATCTTGGGAAGCGAGATGCAGTTTACAGATGTTTCTGCCCTGCTTGTGCCAGCGTCTGTTATTTCTTTGTTTATATTATTCGGAGACTCTCTTGTCTTGTTTGTGTTGTTTCGTATCCTAAAATTTACACGCAGGAACAGCTTTCTTGCCGCTGTCACTGCATCCCAGGTAAGTGAGTTTGGTTTTATTTTGTTGTTTGTAGCAATCCAGGCAGGGCATATCTCTGGGGCAGTTATACCAATGTTTACCATGGTAGCGTTGGTAACCATTTTTGTTTCTTCATATGCCATCACATATAATGAACAACTATACCAGCTCCTTATTCCAATATTTAATTTATTTGGAAAGGACAAGTATCAGCAAATGGAGGATGAGACGGAGCCATACACTGTTTGGGTGTTTGGGTATCATAGGATTGGTTGGAAAGTTGTACAAGCTTTGTTGGACAAGAAGATTAGGTTTGCAGTAGTAGACTTTGACCCAAAAGCAGTCTCAAGACTAAAACACAGAGGAATAGATGGTTACTTTGGCGATGCAGCGGATGTTGAGTTCTTATCTACCCTTCCCCTAGAGAAAGCAAAACTAATAGTATCAACTTTGCCAGAATCGGACGATCAGGTGACGTTAATTAAGCATGTACGAAGTGCTTCTGACAAACCAAAAATTATGGCTAATCTTTACGAAAATAAATATCTAGAAGATCTATACGAAGCTGGAGCAGACTATGTCATGATGCCACATTTGCTTGGTGGTAGTTGGGTTGCGAATATATTAACAAATGAACCTTGGACAAAGAGAACTTTCCAGCAATTAAGACAAGATCAGAAAAAGGAAATGAAATTACGATCTAATTCCCCTCTCGTAGAACAGTCTTGACACAGCATATACAGCCTGCTATAATGATGGCGTTTCATACGGGCCGATAGCTCATCTGGTAGAGCGCCGCATTTGCACTGCGGAGGTGGCGGGTTCAAGTCCTGTTCGGTCCACAAATTACATCGTCCATCCGAGGATGGACGATTGTTATTAAGCCGAGGTAGCTCAGTGGTAGAGCAGGGGCCTGAAGAGCCTCGTGTCGTGAGTTCGATTCTCACCCTCGGCACATAGCCACAAAACCGGAGTGTAGCTCAGTTGGCTAGAGCACTGCGTTTGGGACGCAGGGGTCGAAGGTTCAAGTCCTTTCACTCCGACTAATTAAACTCCATCGTAATATGCATGGAGTTTATTATTTAACAAAAATATGGGCAATGAAATAAAACTACTACTAGTGCAGGTTCGCAAAGAACAAGAAATGGCAGACCATGAATTTTCTGTTATAGCGCGTACAGCAGAGCTTCCAGAAGATAGCTTTGATCGTATTAACGTTGTAAAAGGGGAAAAAATAGAACTAGAAAAGCTAAAAGAATACGATGCAGTAATTATTGGAGGCTCTGGAGGGTTTTCTGTGCTTGGTGGAGATAGTTTTAACGAACACCTCAAGGATATAACAAGATACTGCAAGGAAAACAACATACCATTTCTCGGGCTTTGTTATGGTTTCCAGATAGCTGTACAAGCTTTAGGGGGGAAAGTAATCAATGATCTATCAAGCATGGAAACAGGAACATTTGTAGCAAAACGCACAGATAATTCAGATAACGATCCTCTAATTGGCACACTACCAAAAGAGTTTCCGGTTGCTTGTGGTAGGCAGGACAGGGCAGAGATTCTACCAGAAGGGGTTGCAAACTATGTATCGACAGAAAAGTGTCCTTATCATTACATTACATTCCCTGGAACTAACTTTTTTGCAGCACAGTTCCATCCAGAGCTTTGGAAGAGGGAAGATAATCTGGTGCGTATAACATTCTACAGAGAAAAATATGGTTTGAGTGAGGAAGAGTATAATAAACAGACCGAATTATTCTCAGATGCTCCAGAAAGTGCAAAAATATTGAGTAATTTTATGCAGAACGTTGTTATAGCAAACAAAAGATAGGGGTGAAGACAGAGAAGAAGTATAAAAAAAGCATAAATAAAAGCACCTCCCAAAAGGAGGTGCTTTTATTGTATTGCCATACAATGGGAGGAATGATTTACATTTATCCCTCGGGCTTTCACCCGATGGAAACATTATAGCATAATATCCAAAAAAGTCAAAAGGGCTACTTGTCCACAAGGGGGAAAGGGCTAAATAAACAAAAAAACACCACAAATGTGATGTTTCTAAGTGAGCGGCAGACCGGACTTGAACCGGCGACCTCTTCCTTGGCAAGGAAGCGTTCTACCACTGAACTACTACCGCATAGTCCAATACTACTTTGTTGCGGGGGCCGGACTTGAACCGGCGACCTCTGGGTTATGAGCCCAGCGAGCTGCCAACTGCTCCACCCCGCGATATTGCGTAGAGAGTATATCAGAAGAGGAAAAATAAATCAAGGGTACCTAGGCTAGCAATCAAAAAGAAGCTCAAAGTCATTTATAACTATTAGGCGAAGAAAATGCTTCATTGCATATCTTAGCTTGGGGCTACTCTGGTTTGCTAGGTATTCATCTATATTAAATATAAGCTGGAACAGCAAATAACCCTTTAATGCCGTCTTTATCAATTCATTTTCCTCTTTTATCTTCATACCACTTCTTCCATACTTTTTCCTATAATCCTCCAACCCTTTTCTTATCCTATCTTTCCTGTAAATCCCATCTTTTACTCCTCCATAGTAATAACAAGATTGAGCAATTGTAGCTGCAATATCTACAGACCTGTGATCAAACCTAATCCAATCAAAATCAAAGATGCCAGACACAGTATCCCCTATATAATGAACATTTCCAGGATGTAAATCAAAATGTACAATTTGTTTTGGTAAACTCCCAAACTTCTTTTCTAAAAACTCTGCCTGAGTCTGTTTTATAAACAAGCGAATCTCATCTTCGTGCCTAGTAAACACAGAACCAAGAGCTGTTTTGCGCAGAGGGCCTATACGTTTATTAAATTCCTTTGTCATTCCATTAACATAGTCCGCTAGCTCTACATTTTTTATTCGTAAATCCGTATTAAAGCCCTTGACCTCCTTGGAGAAGAGGGTGCTAGCCTCAAAAAAACTCTTTGCTTTTTTAGTATCAAATCTTTTTAAGTTATCCCAACTTCCAACAGCTTTTCCTGGTAAATAATCTTGTAGAGTATAGAAAGTATTTCTGTGAGAGACCAAATATTTCTCCTTATCATTTTTTATTATTCGAGCAGTAAGACCAAAACCTCTTTTGTGCAGATATTCTAACACCTGCACCTCCAGCAGAATATGATTTTTCTTCGTTCCTCTACGAGATTCTCTCAATATATATTTCTCTTTGCTAGAACCAATAGTTACACGGTATACATTGTTAACCAAACCTGTAGAGTTTTGCTCTATGGTAATTTCCTTATTATCAAAAAACCCTCCCCAACTCTTTAGCACCTTTAATAGCAAACCGTACTTTTCCTTGGAGATCTTTTTATATATCTTGTTCATATATATAGATTATATCAGATTTCTTAACACACAACTTGTATATTGACAAAACAGGCACTATAGTGTAGTGTTTTATTAACAAAACAGAGAGGTGAATCATGGCACAATGTCCTTCATGCGGACACCTGTACGGACTGTTCAAGGTGAGGCGCAGACCGTCTGTCCAGTCCTGTCCCAGTTGTGGGTGGGATCCGACCTCGTCGTCGAGTAGCGACGACGACTACGATCCCAATATGGATCCCTATCACGACCCAAGAAGTGGGAGGGGGTCTCGCTACCAGAGCGGTGGCATTCCTGGCGGAGGAAGCACCGGAAGCGGAAGTCGTGGTGGGCGTGGACGTTAGTCTGCACACATTCTAAGGGGGAGACGATCGTGAAAACAGTAGGGATCGTCAAACTCAAAACAACACCTGTAAAGGTGTTTTTTTGTTTTATGACATTAGAAAAATAATTAATTCAGTTGATTTTAAACGAGCATCTATTGACAGCCGGCCGTTTTTGCGCTACGCTAACATCACTTAATCCGAGCCTAGAAATATAAACCTACGGCTGCGGAAATTAGCGCTATATGCGCAGAGAGGTGAGAGTGATGACATTTTGGAGAAACTGGGAGTGGAGGAGCTGTTCTTCCTGCTTTGGAACGGGCTGGGTAAGTGTCATGCGACATGACGACGATGTAGATGGTGATGAAGTGAGGTGCACTGTGTGCAACGGCAGAGGAAAGGTCAAGGTCGCCAAGGATGACGACGACTGAGACGTCTTCATAAAATTTATAGGGGGAGACGATCGTGAAAACAGTAGGGATCGTCAAACTCAAAACAACACCTGTAAAGGTGTTTTTTTGATCTAGGATTGAGGGGTGCTAGAAGCGAGTATTTATTGACTTCCCTAGCTATTCTCTATAAAATATGTTTTAGGAGGTAAAAATGTCTGGTACCAATAACAAGCACAGCTCGTCCTGTGAGAAAAGACAAATGCCAGCTCGCTCACTTGCAGAAGCATGTGAAATCGCACTCGATCCCAACAGGTGGAGCGACGAGACGATAGAGCAAATGGAGCGTTTCCAACGCTACTGTGGCGTGTGTGAGCGTGTCGGGTGTGATTGCCTGTTCATCTTCAGGGACAGGGGAATGCGCAGATGAGGTGGCACTCATGGTCTTTGCAGACAAAGGGAGCCCGAACACTCACGATGCACGAGCATACGGAGAAAGTTCGGGGCATCATAAAGAACACCTATAAAGGTGTTTTTTTGATATAAAGATAAACGGGCTTATTAGAGGGCGTTAGAGCTTTTTGTACTACTTATTCTGCTCCCAAAGCATTGTAAACATAGCATCAAAAATATCCACCATTGCTGGAACAGCAATAACCACAGCGAGGGAAGAAAGTTCTGGGCTCACTATCAACACCTTGTCTTTAAAAATATCCATCGTACTTTTGAAACCATATTTCTTTGGTAAAAATTTCACCTCGCGTAACAGCTCCTTACTTGTAGGACTATCTTTTCTGGATTCCTCTGTAAGAAGAAGTTTTGTCTTTATTTTTGCCTTTGCTCTGTCTTTTCTGTATTGCACAAAGAATTCTTTATCCAATCCTTGCCAATGCTTTGCTGTTCCAATAATCTTGTACTCTTTTCCTTTATGCTCTTCTAACACTTCGTCATAAAACTTTTTTAATTCGTCCACTGTTTCAATAAATCTAAGCCCAACCATGTTGAGCTGTTTTTTTTCTAGTGATTCTAGAGAGGGGATAAGGTCTTCAAAAGAGGACACCTTCTTTTTGTAATGGTCTGCCACTCGTTGGGGCTTGTCTGCGTAAAATAACTGCTTATTCTTTCTGTAATACATCGTCACAAACCCTTTTTTTGACAGAGCCTTAAGAGTTGCGTACACGGTTGTGCGTTTTATACCCACATCTTTGGCTACCGCACTAGCAATAGCTCCGCCAGAGCGTAGAAGCGAGACATATATGTCTGCTTCTTGGTCAGAGAGCCCAAGATCCTTTAATGCTTGTTTTGAGGCCATATTACTGTTGTCTAAATATTAAGACACTTTTTTACTATGCTTATATTATAGCTTATTTTAGCCATATTGTCAAGCCCTTATGTCTAAAACGGTTGACAAAAGCGGGAAAATAGGGTATAATGCTCTGTTAACAATCAAGAAGGTTGGAACAAAACATCGCTCTTTAAAACATTCCCGCCCCCACCCATCTGCTTGGAGAGAGGCATATGAGTGGAGGCAGGGAATTATCCTTGGACCAAACGACCCTGGGAGGGGAAAAATGTGTAAGAAAACCATTTCTATCGTTCAGGCAGTGCGTATGTCCGAGCTCGGTGAGGATGAGGTGATCATCACGCCAGTCATCGTGGGTCGCAAGCGCGTTTCCGCACTCGTGGAGTTCCGCGCAGCACCTGGGCTCGCAACACTGGTGGATTACCGTGACGTCTATCACGGTACCAGAGGTATCCTGCTTGTTGCTGGGCGCGCATTTTACAATGTGTGTGGTTGCTGCCCAGCGCGACGCCCGGATGGGTTGCCTCGGGAGTACAAGGTCTATGAGGTCTTCCTTACGGGACGTCGAGAGAGGGAGGACATTCCCCACCTCGTTAAGCACTACAACGATGCCTATGCGGAGGGGCTTCGGAAGGCGATCGCACGTTCCGGTGTGAAAACGGTGGCCGTACGCGAGGCGGGCGAGTTCCAGAGCAAGTTCCGAGATCTCGGTGCGGAGATCGTGGAGCACAACAAGTTCCGAAAGCATCTCAAGTGGGATCTCCCCGCGCGTGAGGTGGAGTCGATCTTGGATCGGCTCAAATACATCAAGGAGGACTAGTCGCCGACAAGCGACAACAACAAAGGTTAAATGGCCGAGTACCTATACAAAATCTCGGCCCAATTCAAAAGAACATCTCACAAAGGTGTTCTTTTGTTTTAGGTTATTTGTTGTATGGTATAATTACTTCGTTATCAAATATTAATATGAGTTCAATTCTAATATTATTAGGAATAATCTTTTCCATTTTTGTAATTATACGTCCGTTTAGGGTTGGTAAAATTAAGATAGACATGGCTTCTGGACCCCTGCTTGTCCTGCTTGTTCTGTTGTTAATTAGGGTAATAGACCTAGATACAATATCTTTTGGAATATTAGGTGATGGACAAATAAAACCATGGGAAATAATGATAATATTCTTTTCTGTGGCATATGTGAGTATTAGTACAGATGTGACAGGTATTTTTGATTATCTTGCGTATAAGGTTGTGCAGGCAGCAAAAGGAAGTGGAATAAAATTATTTGTGTTCTTCTACCTGTTTGCTGGAGTGTTAAGTATTTTTACATCCAACGATATAGTTATACTTACGCTAACACCAATAATTTTCTACCTAAGTAAACATGCAAAAATTAATATTCTTCCTCTTTTGTTTGCAGAGTTTTTTGCTGCAAACACAATGAGCATGTTTTTGTATATAGACAATCCAACAAATATAATGGTTGTAAGTTCGTCAGGGATTGGATTTCTTGAATATGTAAAAGTAATGTGGTTACCAACGGTTGTTGCTGGTGTAAGCACAATCACTCTTCTTTATCTGGTGTTTAGGAACAAAATTACTAGGAAGTACAAAAGAACCAAAGCAACCATGTTTGAAGTGCGTAATTGGTTTGATGCAGTATTAAGCAGTGGGCTACTCCTTACAATGCTTATATTCCTTTCTGTTTCTCAGCACGTTGGAATGGATATTTGGAAAATAACTTTGTTTTTTTGTGTAGTGTTTATTGCAGAAGACATTTGTTTTGGTCTGTACTACAGAATGAGAGAACATAGTCTTACAGACACGCAAAAGAAAAAGAGTTTGGATGTGTTTAATATTCCAAAAGAGAAGAACGAGTTCTTAATTGCACTAAGAAGAATGCCATGGAAAATATTCCCATTTATTTTTACATTCTTTGTGCTAGTGCAAGCATTAAATGATGTGGGTGTGATCTCGTCTATTGCTGTTTTTGTTTCTTCGTTTGCTACTTCACTTTGGTCCAGCATACTAGGCGTTGGCGCACTAAGTATAGTTTTGGCTAATGTTATGAATAATCAGCCAATGACAATTTTACTCCTAAACGTGCTATTAGATGATAGCTTTAGTCCGACAGGGATTGTTCATCAGGGGGCAGTATATGCTGTAATAGTTGCAAGTAATTTAGGGGCAAACATTACAATTGTTGGAGCTTTAGCTGGGTTAATGTGGAGAAAAATTCTAAGGACAAAGAATATAGAAATTTCGTATCTAGACTTTCTAAAGGTCGGAGTTCTAATTACTCCAATTGTGTTCTTAATAACAATAGCTACTCTTTATTTTGTTATTGCTTAATCTTACACATACAAAACAACGCCTTATTAGGCGCTGTTTTTGTTTGAGCTGGATACTAGAGGACGTTAGAACTTTTTGTACACAAAAAATCACCTGATAAGGGTGATTCTTTGTTATCTTTTTTGTACAAACAAGAATGTGCCGAGTTTACGTGACGGCTGCACGGGGTGGCGAGTCCAATCTTGCCAATTCCTCCTACAGAATTTTGAAGTTGAGCCTCACGGAGACGGACACCAGGTCCACCCCGCCGGCATAGCTGATGTATGCCACGGGAGTGGCAACTTTCAGCGTCTTGCTGACTGGGAAGATCGGTACGATCGCCCCGCCAACGGCATAGGTGTTCTTTTTGGGGACCCAGCGCGTCAGTCCAGTGGCGCCAACCAAGAAGTGCTTGTTCACTTTCTTGATAGCCCCGACGATCATCTGCGGCTGTACCACCAACTTGGTAGTCGGAGTGAACACTCCAACCTCCAGGAAAGCTGCCCAACCATCAGCGATGGGTTGTACAGCGTGGATTCCCAGGGCTGCGCCGACAGGCAGATCTTTGTCGACGTTGATGGCCTTTGGGAAAGCCATGTAGGTTCCCAGACCCAACGAGGCTCCCTGCGCCTCGAAGGCGATGAGGGAACAGAACAACGAAATGAGAAAGAACGAAGTGCGAGTCATGATTTCCCTCCCAGGGAAGTGTGGGGTCGGGCTTATTCCCGATCTCCACTCATATGCCTCTCTCTAGGCAGATGGGTGAAAATGGGAATGTCTTAACTTAATAACACAGCATTATATCATAAAAAACTATACTTGTCAAGTCTTTTTGGCTAAGTAAAGCCAAATATAGTCATTATGTATCTGATAATCAAACTACTTATTTGACAAAATGCCTATAAATTAGCATAATACTACTGTCATAAATTATGTGACAGAATATAGTATGAAACTAACGCCCCTAGGTTTTTCAAAAAACGAAGAGAAAGTTTATCTTTCTTTGTTTGAATTAGGTAAAACTCGTGCTGGAAAAGTGATAGAACACACTTCCCTGCATAGAAATTTGGTCTATACTGCTCTTGAGGCACTTTTGGAGCGTGATTTAATAACAAAGACACTGCAAGGAGGTGTAAGTGTGTTCTCAGCAAATAATCCAGATAGGTTAGTTGAAGAAATTGAAAGTAAAAAAAGTGAAGCAATAGCAATAGCAGAAGAATTAAAGAAGAAAGTTGACCTACAAACAAGAGAAGTTGTAATTTTTGAGGGGGCTGAAGGTATAGAAAGAGCAATGCGCCAGAATCTACAAGCTCAAAAAGGAAAAACAGTCTACGCATTGGGTGCTTCCGCAAATAACGAGACATCAGAATCGCAAATGTTTTCAAGAAAATATCATAATGAATTGATTGAAAAAGGAATTTCTTTTAAAGCTCTGTACGGAAGAAATGTTGAGGACGGTATTGTTGAAGAAAAAAAGAAATTATCCAACGCAGAAGTAAAATATATGCCAACAAGCATTGAAGCACCCATGTGGTTTAATATTTGTGGGGATGTTAGTTCAATTATTTCAATGGACAAGAACCCCTTGGCAATCAACATAAAAAGTGAGTCCATTGCGGAAGGATTAAAACAATACTTTAATCACTTATGGAATCAAAAAGTAATGACATTTGAGGGAGACAGAGGGTTTAAACATGCATTTGGTGATATTTTAAAAACACTCCAAAGAGGAGATGAGCTAATGATTTTGGGAATTCCTGAATTTGATCAAGAGTTTATAAATATGATAAGGGATTTTCATAAAAAAAGAGCAGGGCAGGGAATTATTTCTAGAATACTGTTAAATGAGGGTGCAAAAGATATGGGAGAGACGCTTAGAAAAATTGCACACACCAAAATTAAATATATGCAGCGCGGTGTAGTTACTCCTGCTGCCCTCTTAATTTACAAAAATAAAACATTAATTAGTCTGCCAAGCAGGAGGACTTTTATGCAGATAGATGACAAAGAGACTACGCAGTCTTTCACACACCACTTCAATGAGCTGTGGAGTACAAAAGAAAAACAAGATTTAAAAATGTAGATTTGCAATATTCATAAAAAAACAACGCTAATCCCAGCGCTGTTTTTATTTGAGGTGGTTACTGGATGATGTTAGAACTGGGTCTTCTCAAAGTTCCCCTGATCAATGTCTTCGATTGCACTATCTAATGAATTAAGAATTAGAATCTTTGCTTTTTTATTATTCATTGACAGGTTTTCGCCAAACACCTTATCCTTTTTTAATCTAATCACAATTGGAATGACAAGATTCTTTTGTTTATACATGAAAACAATTAATCTACCTGCCACCTTGTGAACCATTCTTAATTTAAATAGTTCTCCACCTGTATATCCCAGGTTCGAGAGTCGTACTTTCTGGCCACGCAATTTGTTTACAGCTTTTTTGATATCCTCCAACGAATAATATTTTTTAATCAGTTTGTATTCTTTTTGAAGAAATGATTTCGTCAAAATCAGTATCATACCTCCTATATATTTATTTTTTTGAGTGACTTACTTAGCTTATTTGTTTTTTCTATAATTTCTTTATCTGCAAATACATCATCGTAGAATTCATTTTTTGCGTGCAAAGAAATACGCAAATCATCGTGAATATAAGCACGCATTGCCATTGTTAGTAATGCTTTTAGTGTTATTCCCTCTCTTTTTGTTTTTTTGAGTGCCTTCTCTTTTAGTTTTGCATCGCTCATGAATGTGACTTGTGTTTGGTTCATATTGCTATATAGTTTATTACTACATTTAAACTATATATTATGATTGAGTGTTTGTCAAGTAAAAAACAATACTAATCCTAGCGCTGTTTTAATTTGGGCTGGCTACTAGAGGACGTTAGAACTGGAATAATAAAAAAAGAACAAATTGTTCTTGTATGAAAGTCCATGTCCGCCCGCCCGTGCTTGTTGCTCGATGAGCGGACACGGACGGACGCGCTCCTTCTGGGCTCGTGCAGCGAAGGGGTGTAACACGGTCAGACTCTTGCGTGCTTTTGTACACGGGCTGCTTCGCTGGTAAGTCGTGGCTCTACGATCGAGGTGTCCTTTCCGTAACCTCGTGACCCATTGTTGACTATACAGCCGTTTTCCCAGGTGAGGTGGTGTGTGTGGCCTCTGTGAATGCAGCGGGCCACTTTGATCGGCTCCCAGTCTGCAAATCCTCTGGCGTATCCGACAAACAACCACTCAATTCCATCATTCCCCACAAGACTGTCTCCGCAGGTCAAACTCTCAAACTCATCTTGTGTGATTGCAGTCTTTTCAATGAGGTGTTGTAACATATTGTCCTCCGTGCAAGGGGTATAAGCAAGTCAGGGTAGTATAATAATAGATGTGGGAGAAATAGGCAAGTTGGGATACAATGAGATGTATTGTGGTTGTAATAGAAAATAGCTTAAGTTAGTCAAACAAACGCTTAGACCTATTGACAAAAGGAGTTTTTTGTGTTAAGGTCTTTCCAGTTTTTCCTCTCGAGGATTTATCGTCAAGTGTGAAAGTCATACAAAGCGCGGTGATGGTCTCTGAGGGGTAATTCCTAGGAGGTCATTATGACAGCGCAGCCAGTAGAGGTCACTATCCTGTGGAATGGAGGATGGGATAGATACCTCGTCGACACAAGTATCACCGTCAGTGTTCCTGAAGCAGAGCTTCAGGGGAACGCCCGAATGTGGCCAACATTCGAGTGTGAGGAAGCCGAAGGTTCGTTCCTCAAAGCAAGCTTTAGTTCGGTCTTGAAAAAGTCCGTTACCGAAGGTTGTGGGGTTCGCATTCTGAGGCGCCTCGGCGGCGGCGACTAATCGATGGCAAAAAAGCGGTACCTTTCGGGGTGCCGCTATTCTTTTCTAAAAAAACAACACCAGTCTTAATGTTGTTTTTAGGTGAGCCGAGTACTAGAGAGCGTCAGAGCTGGGTGGGTGGTGTAAATTTCTACTTATAGACTTGCTCGTGTCCACCAACATCAATAAATATTACGTGAGTGTAGTTATTGTATTCTTCGAATATTAAGCGTATATTTCCCGAGACTGACACGGCTCTTTTTCCCAGCATCAGACCTCGAAGTTTGTGGTTTTTTAGTGAAGTGTCGCTTGGGTCTTTTATAAGCCTTTCTATTGTTTTTGTAATTTTACTCTGAAGTTTGCATGGAAGCTTCTTAAATTGTTTTGTAAATCTTTTACTATAACTAATCTTCATAGTTTTTTCAGATAAGCTATCGCTTCATCTGCCTCCATTGGCTCGGTCACATTTATTCCTTTCTTTGCCTCTTTACCTGCTTTTAATATTTCTTTTTCTTGTTGTACAGTGAGGCCGTTTTCTGTAATAAGAGGAAAAGGAACACCTTTTTGTAATGTTATTTGTTTTAAGTAGAGTTTAATAGCTGTACTCATGTCTAATCCAAGACGATCTAGTATTTTTTTTGCAGAGGTCTTTGTTTTTTTGTCTACACGAATTTGTATTGTAGTCATAAATATATATTTGTATAAATACATAATAACATGTCTGTAGTGATGTTGTCAATACAGCTAATATTATTTCATCTTTCCAGACTGTCCCGCTACCCAATGTTAGAATAAAAAACACTGCCGTATGTAGCAGTGTTTTAGCTCTTTCAGAAAATTGAGCTGGCTACCAGAGGACGTTAGAACCCAAGTTAGGGCAAGAATTTAATGCTATCAACCATTTCATCTAATATTGTTTCAAAATTATTTATATCACCTCTTTCAATAATGGTTTGCGAGGTGATAACTATGCTACTAAGTTCATTTTTTGGATTAAATAAGTAGTATTGTGCTGCTAGGGGTCCAGGAGATGGGTATATCGGAGAAAAACTTACTTTTGCTACTGTTATACCATGGGTGTTTTGAGATATGGTGCATTTTTTAATATCGCCCCACACCATTAGAGATTTACCGCTGTTTTTATAATCATATTCGCCGCTATCGATCCACTTACAAACAGACTCAACCTTTTCTTTGTTCAGCCCCAGAGCGTCATCTTCCCAAGATAATCCGCGGTCTCCGCCCAGCCCGGATTTTCCATCAGTTATTGCTATGTATCGAGGGCTTCCAAAAAAATTTGAGAGTGTTAGATAGTAAAAGGGAATTCCCTCTTTTCCTTGTTCAACAATTTCTCTTGGGCTTATGCCATGCGGTTGCTGCACCTGTCCGATTTCACCAAAAGAGGCTGGGTACTCAAACGTGATGCCTAGATTTGAATCTGAAAATGCTTTTTTAATTGTGTTCTCAGGGTTGTTTATTAAATTAGTGAGTCTATCTATCTGCTCTTTTTTTATTCTTTTGGCTTCGTAATATCTGTCTGAATTTTCTTTGTTTGGGTCAATAACAGTTTGTTTAGGTGTCTCATCTTCACTAGAAATTTTTAAGGAGAAGTCCCCTTTGGTGTTTTGAGTAGAAGACATAATGACAAACACTAGCGCGAAAGATGTGGCCAGCAAAGGAATCCAAAATTCCTGACTCTTAAAATCTATCTTCATATTTTTTATTTAATATGTTGTGATTATACCACAGTTCGGCATTCCAGTCCCCAGTAACAAAAAACAACGCTAATCTTAGCGCTGTTTTCATTTGAGCTGGCTACTAGAGGGCGTTAGAACTTTTTGTCTACTTAGGGCCTAGTAAATCCTTGTGAAATTCATACAAAGAGCTTCCAACCATTTCAATTGCTTGTGTTTCTTTGTTATCGCTATTTATCAATACAGATTGAGCTTTTTCTGTGTCAACAAGCGCCATTTCTACTGTTCCGTCTTTGTGCCCCTCCATGTAATACCCTCTTTTCTTTATCTTTTTAAGAATATTCGCATAATCTGAGTTTGTCATTGAGCGAACTCTCCAGACCTCATGTTTTTTGTGCTTGTTAAATTCCTCAAATATTTTATCGACTGTAAAAAGACGTTCGTTCACCTTCTGCCTGAAATTATCTGGATCCTCTATTTTGTAATAATATCTGTTTCCCATTTTTGAGTGGTTAATAAAACCCTTTTCTTCCAAAGAGCGCAGATATTCCTGGCAACTTGTTCGTAGTATTCCTGTTTTGTCCGCGAGCTCAGATACTTTTGCACTTCCAAGTCTAAGAAGAGTTCTATATACAAGAATTTCTTTATCAGAAAAATTAAATTGTCTTAATAATTGTTCCATATATTTTGGTACATTTCGCTAACCTCTTTATTCTTAAAACCAAATACTTGTAATTGGTCCCCAAACTCTACAAAAGCAACCTTGTTACTCCAAATAAATAGCATTACATCTCCTTTTCGTTCTTTCACCTTTGGTGCAATTCCTTTTTGGTTGGATCTTTTGTGGTAGAAGGGCCAATAATCTCCAAGGTAATTAGCCAAGTGACTACTTTGTCCAATTATATGCATTTTCTTTTTTTCTCGAAGTGATTTCTCCAGCAATATCTTTACTCCATGAACATCTTTGGAATATGAGCGCAGTCTTAAAGGTTGCTCTGTCTTCTTATATTCCTTATGCATCGCAGGCACAAACTTCCTTACAGCACTCTCTTGCCTTTTCACATACTGCTTTAATGCGCCAATAGGTAGGGCGCGGAAGTCCAATACATCTCTGTATTTAGTAGAAGTGACAAGCTTCTTTTTTTTGAGTGACTCTAATACTAAATATGTGGTTGGTCTTTTAGTCCCCGCTCTTTTTGATATACCTAAAACACCGCCCTTCTTCATTGAGAGTAGGGCGCTGTATACAAGAGCTTCCTTGTGAGAAAGTCCAAGGTTTTCTAGGGCTTTTATACGCTTAATATCCATATTGCTGTCAATAATAACATCAATTATCAATATATAAATAATATTATATAGTGCACTGTCCGTCAAGGGGGCGGACATTCATTCTTTTTTGGAGGTCGTTATGCTTGTTCATTCTACTAACTGCAGAAGGCGGACGATTCCGCGCCTGAAAAGACCGCGGAGCTGTTTCCGCGTTCCCACGAATACCGTGCTGGTCGTGGTCGATCCGCAGAAAGCCTTCGGTTCGGTCGTGTCAGTTCCGCATGTCGAAGAGGCGGTCTCCAACATGCGTAAGGTGATCTCTTACTGGCGCAAGCGCGGAGGGAAGGTGATCCTCACGAGGCACATCTACAAGGATGAGAGTTGCGTCGGATCGGTCTCAGATTTCATCCCGCCGATTTTCGGCGTGTTGAGGGAAGGTTCGCCGATGGGCGAGTTCCATGATGGCATCTGGTTCGATGGCGTCATCATCATCGACAAAACCGAGTTCAACGCCTTCATCGGGACGACGCTCGAGAAGCAGCTCCGCAAGCTCGGCGCCTCCCATTTCCTCGTCTGCGGTCTCACGACCCCGATCTGCGTGGAGGGTACTGCGCGTGGCGGTGTTGAGCGTGGTTTCAAGGTGACGGTCGTCTCGGACGCTTGTGCATCTCAGCCCATGGGTGAGGAATCCGCTCGGGAGGCACACGACTCTGCCATCGTTCGACTCGGCTACATCTTCGCTAAGGTGGTCAGCACCGAGGATCTCCTGTCGCTGCAGTAGGCAAAAAGGTTTCCGCGTTTTCCTGAAAAAACGCGAGCACAAAAGAACATCTGTAAAGGTGTTTTTTTGTTTAGTTCCAACCTCCCCACACCATTCCAGTCGCCAGTACCCAAGGTTAGAACCAAAAACACTGCTAGATTTAGCAGTGTTTTAACTCTTTCGGGAAAATGAGCTGGCTACTAGAGGACGTTAGAAATGGAATTGTACTACAGTGACTTAGTTTGTCTGCTAAGTCCCCACAACATGCTGAGTGTTGTTCTCATGAATTCTACAAAATCACCACCCTCAACTAAAATCAATTTTTTGGTTTGGAGAATATTCAAAAATACTGCATAAATGCAGTATTTTTGAAGCGAATGTGAAAATCATGATTTTAATCAAGTTTTTTGAAATTAAGCCAAGTCCCGCTTGCCGACTTTTCATCTTCAGGGAGAAGGCCAACAAGAGCCTCTGTAAGACTATTGTTTTCATGGCCTGCTCTGAACAGAGCCCTTTCATCATCAATTCTCTCACCCTCTCTGAAGACAGACCCCTCATGTAAATCTGCAGCCATTTGACGTAGAACACTATGTTGATGAGCCAGAACAATTTGTTTTGCAATGAGCTTCATATAAGATTCGTCTGCTTCTTCAATGGCATCGCCATAAGGGTCAGACTCTCTACTGGGAAGATGTTCTTTCCCGAGTTCACGAACCTCAGCAAGAACATCATCAAATGTCGGAACTTTATCTTGGTAAGCACGGTCAAGTTCCTCAAAATCAAGTCGATTATCCATCTCTGATTCTTGGTTAGAGGTATCGCTCTCAATATCTTTTTTGGGTACTTTCCTCCCCATTCCTTCATTATTCATAATGAAATAATATAATTTATTAATAATATATTAACTATACACTAATTAATCCAAAGTTTCAAGACCTTTTGAATGCTGACCAATTCCTGTGGTAATTAATCAGACGTGTGGCTGACATTTCTTGTTCAGTTCTAATCTCCTCACACCATTCCAGTCGCCAGCACCCAAGGTTAGAACCAAAAACACTGCTAGATTTAGCAGTGTTTTAACTCTTTCGGGAAAATGAGCTGGCTACTAGAGGACGTTAGAAATGGAATTGTACTACAGTGACTTAGTTTGTCTGCTAAGTCCCCACAACATGCTGAGTGTTGTTCTCATGAATTCTACAAAATCACCACCCTCAACTAAAATCAATTTTTTGGTTTGGAGAATATTCAAAAATACTGCATAAATGCAGTATTTTTGAAGCGAATGTGAAAATCATGATTTTAATCAAGTTTTTTGAAATTAAGCCAAGTCCCGCTTGCCGACTTTTCATCTTCAGGGAGAAGGCCAACAAGAGCCTCTGTAAGACTATTGTTTTCATGGCCTGCTCTGAACAGAGCCCTTTCATCATCAATTCTCTCACCCTCTCTGAAGACAGACCCCTCATGTAAATCTGCAGCCATTTGACGTAGAACACTATGTTGATGAGCCAGAACAATTTGTTTTGCAATGAGCTTCATATAAGATTCGTCTGCTTCTTCAATGGCATCGCCATAAGGGTCAGACTCTCTACTGGGAAGATGTTCTTTCCCGAGTTCACGAACCTCAGCAAGAACATCATCAAATGTCGGAACTTTATCTTGGTAAGCACGGTCAAGTTCCTCAAAATCAAGTCGATTATCCATCTCTGATTCTTGGTTAGAGGTATCGCTCTCAATATCTTTTTTGGGTACTTTCCTCCCCATTCCTTCATTATTCATAATGAAATAATATAATTTATTAATAATATATTAACTATACACTAATTAATCCAAAGTTTCAAGACCTTTTGAATGCTGACCAATTCCTGTGGTAATTAATCAGACGTGTGGCTGACATTTCTTGTTCAGTTCTAATCTCCTCACACCATTCCAGTCGCCAGCACCCAAGGTTAGAACCAAAAACACTGCTAGATTTAGCAGTGTTTTAAGGGTTTTGGAAAATGAGCGGACGACCGGAATCGAACCGGCATCATCGGCTTGGAAGGCCGAGATAATAACCATTATACGACGTCCGCGTGTATATAGGCTGGATTATTATAGTTAACTTACTGGTTTTTGTCAATAATGTGTTTAGTTTTGTAACTTGCCAAAAACTAAGTATTCTGCTAAAGTTAGTGAATACTATAATATAATATGATGAATAAAAAGATATTTGTTTTACAGTTTCGTACAGATCAGTCGGAGGCACATGACCAGCTTTGCCTTAACCAAGCTCTAGAGGGAATGAATGTATCTTTCGTGTACTTCAATCCCACAAGGAATGAAATGCCAGAAAATCTGGATAATGCAGACGCGTTAATACTTAGTGGGTCTGGAGAGTTTTTTGTAGGTAAGGAGCCAGGAAAAGATACTTGGATGCCACGTGTACTAGAATTAATGGATGAGGCCTTAGAAAAAGATGTTCCAATGTTAGGGCTATGCTTTGGTTCTCAGCTGTTAGCTAAGCATCAAGGAGCAAACATTACAGACGATAAGAAGCACATGGAGCTGGGAACTTTTGAAATTACAATGAACGAGAAAGCCAAAGATGATCCAATATTTTCTGCAATGCCAGAAAAATACTATGTGATACTAGGACACAAAGAAACACCAATAGATATACCAGACAATTTGGAAATATTAGCAAGCTCAGAAAGAGTGCCTGCACAGGCAATCAGAGTAAAAGGAAAAAAAGCCTGGTCTGTCCTTTTCCATCCGGAAGTAAACAAGAAGCAGTTGCTAGAACGTTTGGAAATGTATCCAGAATACATGGAAGACCCAAGTAAGATAGATGAGTTTGAGGCTCAGCTGAATGAGGTTCCTCATGCACAAGAAGTTATATTATCATTTGCAAGATTTGTTATTAGTAATGAAATAAAAAGATAGTATGGGAGATACAACAGATATTAAGAAAGGTGTTGCAATTAATCACAACAATGATATATATGTTGTGACAGATTTCCAGTTTACAAACCCTGGGAAAGGTGCAGCATTTACAAAAGTAAAAATGAAAAGTGTTGCTACTGGGAAAAGCATAGAAATAACGTATAAGAGTGGGGAATCTGTAAACACGGTTTATGTGAACAAACAAACAATGCAATATCTTTACGAAAGCAATAGTTTGTACTCCTTCATGAACAAAGAGACATACGAGACCATTGAGGCAAATGCAAGTGTTATCGGAGAAGACTCAAAATACCTCAAAGAAGGTTTAGATGTAATTGCTGTTGTTTATGAGGGTAATATAATTGCTATTGAGCTTCCAAAAAAAGTACAGTACAAAGTTGTGCAGGCAGAACCGGCGGTTAAGGGAGATACAGCTAGTGGTAATGTTACAAAAGATGTTACATTAGACAATGGAATGCACGTACAGGTACCTATATTTATAAAAGAAGGGGAAGAGGTTACTGTAAACACAGAAACTGGAGACTATGGTGGAAGGGTAAGTTAGCAGGTAGTTAAAATTAATAGAGAAAACCGCCAATATGGCGGTTTTTTAATAGTAAACATTAGCTTTATCACTTACTCATCATTTTCTTTGCATTTTTTACAATTCCACTGCTGTCTATGCCTGCTTCTTTATATAGGTCCTGCCATGTTCCAGAAAGTGCGTATTCTTCTACACCAAGATTTACAAACTTATCTACCACAATATTATTCTGAGTCAAATAACTTGCAAGTTGATTGCCTAGTCCAGACTGTACACAATGGTCTTGCACCACCAAGACTTTTTTTGTTTTCTTGATAGAGTTAATAAGTGTGTTATCGAATTTCTTTATTGAGCTTACCACAACTATCTCTGCATCAATTCCTTTGTCAGTTAATATATCTCTCGCTTTTACTGCCTCTGATGTAACACTACCCGCTGTTACAATAGTTATGTGTTTTCCTTTTCTCAATAAATCACATTTTCCATACTCATACTTATAACTTGCTCCGTAGAAAGGTTTTCCATTTGGTTTTGTAAGTACAGGCACCTTATGTCTGCCCATGCGTACATAGAAGTTTCCAAAGTGGTTTGCTATGTAGCGTATAATCCTATCGCAATGATTTGGGTCAGCAGGTTCTACAACCATCGTGTTTAATAGTCCTAGCACAGAACCAAGGTCGTCTATTGCTTGGTGTGTTGGTCCGTCTTCTCCTACAGATAATCCACAATGAGTTGCAACCATTTTTACATTTGTCTGGTTAATGTCATTTACTCTTGCTTGGTCTTTTGCACGACTTGTCATGAAAGCTCCAAAAGTAGAGCAGAATGGCACAAAACCGCTTAGGCTTAGTCCTCCAGAACAAGAAACCATTTGTTGCTCTGCAATTCCACACTCTATATGTCTTTCTGGAAACTCTTTCTTAATATACGTTGTCTTTACAGACACATCTACGTCTGCAGTAAGAGCCAAGATATTTTTGTTTTTCTTCGCTAAGTCTAACAGCGCCTTTCCATATGCTGTCCTACAGTCCGTGACCTCATCTGCAGGATAAAATTTTGCTCTGCCTGTCTTAATTCCTGTGTTAGCGAGAGGTTTTGGAAAACTTGGCTTATCTGGTCTCCACTTTATCTCTTTTTTAAACGCACCAATAAGAACATCTTCTTCTTTTGTTAGTTTGAGTTGTCTAACAGCATCTTTTGCCTGCTCTTCTTTGGTTGTCTTCCCGTGCCATGTCGCCCTGTGGTGCTCTCCTTCTTTTTGCATGAAGTCTACACCTTGCCCCATTGTGGTATGACCAAGCAAAAGGGTTGGTTTGTGCTTTACCTTACTTGCTAGACTTAATGCTAACCACATGTCCTCATAGTCATGTCCGTTTACTTCTATTACATGCCAACCTCCGGCTGTGAACCAAGCTTTTGGATCATATGGCATAACCTTTTTTATGGAATCGCTCAGCTGAACCTCATTATAGTCCATGAAAGTTATAAAATTATTGAGCTTGTACTTATGTGCAAAGTTCATCATTTCGTATACCTGCCCCTCTTGTGATTCACCATCTCCAATAACAGCAAACACGTGCTTTTTGCTGTTCTTTAGTTTTTCTGCGAGAGCAAAGCCTGTGCCAGCAGAAACTCCGGCACCCAGTGGACCTGTTCCATACCAGACACCAGGAACTTGGCGAGTTACATGACCTTCATATTTATATCCAGCTTTACGAAACCCTTTTATTACATCTTTCTTTGGAATATATCCAAGCTCTGCAAGAACACTATATACAGCAGGGGATATGTGTCCGATAGAAATAACAGATGTCTCTCCGGTTTGGCTTATGATAAATGAGTAGATAAGTGATAAGTAGTCTATTGAGGAAAGAGAGCCACCAGGATGTCCACTTCCTGCAGTTGTTGTCATTTGTATTATAGAACTACGACAACTCTTCGCAAAAGCAGACAAAAAGGCCTTTTGGTCTTTGTTTAGTTTTGTACCTAGTTTTGGAACGGAGAAACTCATAAGTTT
The DNA here is from genome assembly GCA_964612105.1 of uncultured Gammaproteobacteria bacterium. Taxonomy (GTDB): domain Bacteria; phylum Patescibacteriota; class Patescibacteriia; order Magasanikbacterales; family UBA922; genus CAZTEU01. The sequence goes on from CAZTEU010000004.1 coordinate 82,933, forward strand.
TTTATATAAAACATGATCAGAATTATTTGGATAGCTAATATAACAGACATTCCTGCTTGGAAGGATATTTTTCTTGTTTTATGCCTAAAGAATTTCATAGCTACTATTGCACCAATGGAACCACCAATTGCAGATAATACCCAAAGAGAGGTTTCTGAAACCCGTCTAGACTGAATCTTAGCTTTTATTTTATCAATACCAAAATAAAAAAATGTAACAACATTAATCAGTACAAAATATGACAGCATAAGCTGATGAAGAAAGTCTAGAGAAAGGAACCACCTCATGTTATTTGTTTATAGACTCATTATAATGATATTTTCTGTCCTCGTGAGCAAGTCTAATTAAAGCCTCTCTTATTTTATTTGGGGCAGAAACATCGTGAGCAATAATATTTACGTTTACAGAAGCTGTCTTTATAGCCACCTTCCCGTAGTTGAAAAACGTAGCCACAACTCCCTGCACATCACTTGTAACGTCTTGTATGCGGAACAGGTCTACCTCAGAAACAGATCTGGAAAACAGCCCCAGTTGCTCTACGTCTATAATACGATCATTTGTAATAATCCACACATCTAGATAGAACTCAATAAATTGAGCAAAGAAAAACAGATAAACACTTAGTAGATACACGCTAGTAAACATTACAGCTAATGGGTAGATAACAGGACCATCAAAGATAAGCGGATACATGTTTGTGAGGAGTAAATACAGTATTGCAGGAATGCAGAGTAGCACTAAAAACAAGATTATTTTTGGAATAAAAGTAATAGGATGACGACGTAGGACATGTTCTATTTTTTCATATGACTTTTGTCGAATAAGCTCATCTATTTTCATACTAGAAAGTGCTACTGTTACCAAATATCCCAGGTAGCCAGTCTGCGCTAAAAAGTGTTACAGGCTGTGTCCACCCTAAACCAACCAATAGTTGGAAAGTAAAATAAAGAGTATATATGGTAAGTACCATTATAAAGAGTGTCATTGTAAAACTTGCTAGTGTAAAACTTGCTGTAGCAAAGATGTGATATATGTGTACGAAAGAAAAAACAAGAAACACACACAAAAAAGCGAGATACAGAAACAGGAATACGTAAAGTGGAATTGTGATCATAGCAGGTTTGATTGTGTGGAATTGCTCATGTGCTCGTGTGCAAGAGGTGTCACTTTTCTTCCGCGAGGTGTTCGTTCCAACATTCCTATCTGTAGAAGATATGGTTCGTAGATAGTTTCTATTGTGTCTACATCCTCAGCAACAGATGCTGCTAAAGTTCCAAGCCCCACAGGACCTCCCCCAAACTTACTTACAATAGTTTCTAATATCTTACGATCCACGGAATCTAGCCCGTGCTTGTCTATATTAAGCAACTCTAGTGCACTGTTTGCAATGTCTCCTGTAATTATACCATTGTGACGCACCTGAGCATAATCACGAACCCTCCTAAGCAGACGATTTGCTACGCGAGGGGTTCTTCTTGCACGACCTGCTAACATCTGAGATGCTTTTTCGTCTATCTCTACATCTAATAATGAGGCGTTTCTACGAAGAATTTTATCAATATCTAGAGGTTCGTAAAAATTGAGATGGTATACATGCCCAAACCTGTCACGAAGAGGGCTGGACAATAGGTTTAGTTTAGTTGTAGCGCCAATAAGAGTAAATCTTTCAAGGGGCATACGTAGAGTTCTGGCAGTAGGCCCTTTACCGACAATTATATCCAGTACATAGTCCTCCATCGACGAATATAATACTTCCTCTATGGCCTTACTCATTCTATGTATCTCATCTATAAAAAGCACGTCTCCTTCAGATAAGTTAGATAGGATAGCTGCTAAATCTCCCACTCTCTCCAAAGCTGGACCAGCTGTAACTCTCAGATTAACATTCATTTCTTTTGCAATAATAGAAGCCAAAGTAGTCTTTCCTAATCCTGGATTTCCGTACAGCAAAATATGCTCAATTGCTTCATCACGACCCTTTGCTGCTTCAATGGAGATGCCAAGAGGCTCTTTTATGTGGAGCTGTCCAACAAACTCACCCAAGGTCTTTGGTCTGAGGGTAGCCTCAATCTGAGACTCATCTGGTTCTGAGCTGTCTGAAGGCATTCCACTAACAATTCTTGATTCTTCTGTATCCATAGTACGTGTATTGTACGGTGTTGTTCCATTAAAATCAAACAATCAGGCAAAGTTTGCGACCTTTTGATTATTTATGAAGAATAATTGTGTGGATAACTTTTGGGAACAAAACCAAAGAGGCGATTTAATGGCTAATCTTAGAAAAATTTAATGCGTCGCACAACAATTTGGTGACTTGAAATAAAATATGGTATAATCCTTTTACCCTCAAAAACACAATATATAGTGGTTGAAAACCATTTGAATACGCATATATAGTAAATCTGGCCTGTCACAATTCATCTATTACGTTAGTAATAGATATTTTTTCCCCAAAATAACAATTTATTATTTATTAATTAATGCTTGTCATTATGTCAAAATCCTCTATTCCAAATATTAAAAAAAGAAGCGGTGAAATCGTTGAGTTTGAGGTTGAGAAAATTAAAAGAGCCGTTGCTGGTGCCGTTTCTGAAATAATGGGAAACGAGGACAATAAACTAATTGATAATGTTTGTGATGATATCATTTCTAAACTGGAAAGACGCTTTGAAGGAAAAGTACCTTCAGTGGAAGATGTACAAAACATTACAGAAATGTCACTTATGGCAATAGGTCAGTTTGCTGTAGCGAAGGCTTACATTATTTACAGGTACGAACACCAGAAACAGCGACAGGTCAAGAAGAGAGAAGCCCAAGAAAAAATAGAAGAAGGTGGTCTGCGAGTGATAAAAAGATCTGGCGAAACAGAAATATTTTCAGTTGATAAACTAAAGAAGAGTATTAATTTCTACGCTGTCGGATATGAAGACATTGTAGACGTATCAATTGTAGCTAACCAGGTTCGTTCTGAAATTTACGAGGATATTAAAACTAGTGATATTGAGAGAGCAATAATAATGGTTCTGCGCTCTTGGATTGAACAAGACCCAGCATATTCATTTGTTGCTGCAAGAGCTTTGCTAATTAGGAATTATAAAGATGTCATAGGATATGACAGAATTGATTTTGATAATTTAGAAAGACAGTTAAAAAATGCTTTTGTAACAAACATAACAAAAGGTGTTTCTGCAGGAAAACTAGATCCACGGATGTTGGCTTTTGATATGAATGATTTGGTTGCCGAAATGGACTTTTCCAGAGACAAGAGTCATACATACTTGAGTGCACAAACATTGGTTGATAGATATTTCTTGCGCAACCCAGAAACCAAAGAGGTTTTAGAAACTCCACAGGCATTTTGGATGCGTGTTGCAATGGGTCTTTCAATAAATGAGTCAGATCGGAACGCAAAAGCAAAAGAATTCTATGGAGTAATGAGTCAACTGTTGTTTGTTCCTTCAACCCCTACACTATTTCACTCTGGAACAAGCCACTCTCAACTCAGCTCTTGCTATCTTACAACTATCGAAGATTCTCTCACTCATATATTCAAGAGTATTTCAGATAATGCACAGCTTTCAAAGTGGAGCGGTGGGATTGGTAATGATTGGACAAGCCTAAGAGGAATTGGAGCCTTAATTAAGGGAACTGGTGTGGCTAGTCAAGGAGTTATTCCTTTCCTAAAGATTGCAAATGATACCACAGCTGCCATTAACCGTAGTGGAAGACGTAGGGGTGCAACCTGCGCGTATCTGGAAACATGGCACTGGGATATTGAGGACTTCTTGGAGCTAAGAAAAAATACAGGAGACGAACGTCGTAGGACACATGACATGAATACATCAAACTGGATTCCTGATTTGTTTATGCAACGCGTTAAGGAAGATGGAATGTGGAGCCTGTTCTCTCCAGATGAAACCCCAGACTTGCACCATGCATACGGTAAGGAGTTTGAAAAGTTGTACACTCAATATGAGCAAAAAGGTAAGATGGGCGAGATGTCACTTTATAAGGAAATAAAAGCGAAGGATTTGTGGAAAAAAATGCTAACGATGTTGTATGAGACGGGACATCCTTGGATAACCTTTAAAGATCCTTGCAATCTTCGTTCACCTCAAGATCATGTTGGTGTTGTACATAGTTCAAATCTTTGTACAGAAATAACACTCAACACATCTTCAGATGAGACAGCAGTGTGTAACTTAGGGTCAATAAATCTTGAGAAGCATGTGGCAGAAGGAAAATTAGACGAAATATTGGTGGCTAAAACAGTAAAAACTGGAATGAGGATGTTGGACAATGTAATAGATATTAATTTTTATCCAACACAAGAAGCTAAGGCATCCAACATGCGTCATCGTCCGGTAGGGTTTGGAATTATGGGATTCCAAAACGCACTATACAAAATGGGAATTAATTTCGATAGCGAGGCATCAGTAGAGTTTGCAGACTACTCGCAAGAGGTCGTGTCATATCATGCAATATCAGCTTCCGCAGATTTGGCCAGGGAAAGAGGCGCATACTCCACTTTTAAGGGATCAAAATGGGATAGAGGAATATTTCCAGTAGATACAATAGGCGTGTTAGAGCAAGAACGTGGTGAAAGCATAGACGTAAACAGAAACACCAAGTTAGACTGGTCACCTGTCCGCAATGCTGTCAGTCAGTTTGGAATGAGAAACTCAAACACAATGGCAATAGCGCCTACAGCAACAATTTCAAATATCTCAGGAACAACCCCAACGATAGAACCAATCTATAAAAACATTTATGTAAAGTCCAATCAGGCAGGAGACTTTACAATTGTAAATCCATATCTTGTAGAAGAGCTAAAGAAGCTTAACCTATGGGACAGCGAAATGTTAGGTAAACTAAAATATCATGACGGAAGAGTATCAGAAATACAAGAGATACCTCAAGATATAAAAGATAAATATAAAGAAGTTTTCGAGATTGCTCCACGCTGGTTAATAAAAGTAGCAGCACATCGTGGTAAATGGGTGGACCAGAGTCAGTCCTTAAACATATTCTATTCTGGGCAATCAGGAAAAGAGATTTCAGATATATACACATATGCATGGGAAATGGGACTAAAGACAACATACTACATGCGTACTCTAGCTGTGTCTCAAGTGGAAAAGTCTACAGTAAACACAACAGAGTTTGGTCAGACACATAACAGAAAACAAACAGACACGCCTCAGAAAGAAGAAGGAGGTGCTCCAGCTGTACCAACACCACCAGTTGCAATGACTGTTCCTGCACCTGCTGGACCTCTTGCGCCAACGCCACAACCAATAGAAGTAAGAGCCCCAATTGCTCAGGTGCAAAGACCAACCACTCCAGAGGTAAAACTATGTAGAATAGAAGATCCAGACTGTGAAGCTTGCCAATAATCTTATGCCAATTACAAAAACCACAGAAAAAGTAGATATTAACAAAAGACGTATAATAAACGGAGTAGATGCAGATGTTATGCAACTATATCCCATGAAACATACGTTTGCTTGGGATGCATATAATGCTGGTAATGCTAACCACTGGTTGCCTACAGAAATAATAATGCAGAATGATATAGAACAATGGCGAGCACAAGGTATGCTAAGTGAAGAAGAAAGACATGCGTTCAAGACAGTGCTTGGTTTCTTCACTACAGCAGATTCCATTGCTGCAAATAACATAGTTATTGCTGCATACAAACACATAACATCACCAGAGTGTAGGATGTACTTGCTACGCCAAGCCTACGAAGAAGCAATTCACACGCATGCGTATCAGTATATTGTAGAAAGCCTAGGACTAGACGAGGGTGAAATATTTAACATGTACAGAGAAGTAGATGCAATATATAACAAGGCATCATTTATTCTATCCTTTAATGAAGGAATCTTTAATCCAAACTTTAAGACAGGTACTTTCGAGAGTGATCAGAAGTTTTTGGAAAACATAATTGTATTCTCACTAATAATGGAAGGCATATTCTTTTACAGCTCGTTTGCTGTGATGTTTGGTTTCCAGAGACAAAACAAAATGGTTGGTTCTGCAGAGCAGATACAATATATTATGAGAGATGAGTCACAGCATCTCAACTTTGGTATAAACATGATAAACACAATAAAAGAAGAGCAACCAGAGCTTTGGACACCGGAGTTTCAGCAACATATTATTAATTTGGTAAGAGAGGGTGCAATATTGGAATATACTTTTGCTAATACAGTGTTTCCAAGAGGTATATTTGGAATGAATGCAGAAGGCTTTAAACAGTATATAGAACACATCAGTGACAGGCGACTAGCACGCATTGGATTACCTGCACAGTTTAACGTAAATAACCCATTCCCTTGGATGAGTGAGGCTATAGACCTAAACAAAGAAAAGAATTTCTTTGAGACCAGAGTAACAGAATATTCCACTGGTGGAACATTGGATTGGTAAAATCATGATTATTTTATAAAAAACCCTCGTAGAGCCCGAGGGTTTTTTATTTTCCTTTATTCCTTTTCTGCTCATGGAACCAGTCTACTGCGGTTTGTAGGTCATCAGATGAAAAGGCAGGCCATTTTATCTTCGGGAAGTATAGTTCTGCATATGTACTCTGCCATGGCAACCAACCAGACATTCTTTGGTGGTCAGAAGTGCGTATCATTAGGTCTACATCTGGCATATCTTTAGTGTCTAGGTATTCTTGGAAAGATTCCTCTGTTATTTCGTTTGGATTAATACCAGATTCTACTATCTTCTTTGTAGCACGCACTATTTCATCGCGTCCTCCATAGTTAATAGCAAGTGTAAGTACAGTACCTGTATGATTCTTTGTGTTTTCCTTCAGCTCTTGCATGGCTATCTGCACTTTCTCTGGTAGTTTTGTGAGGTCTCCAATTGTGTTAAACTTCACGTTGTATTTTATAAAATCATCCTTGTAGTTAATTATCTTGGATGCCAAAGAAAAGAGGTGTTCTAACTCTTTCTCCCCACGATTCTTTAGATTTTCTGTAGAGAGTGCCCACATTGTAAGGAAGGGGATTTTCATTTCTGATGCAGAGACAGCAATACGGCGAAGATTCTTTGCACCTTCTGTGTGCCCCAAAAGCTTAGGCATACCTTTAGCAGTGGCCCAAGTTCTGTTACCGTCCATTATGATAGCAATGTGTTGTAGTGTTTCCATATTTAGAAATAATACCTGCAATGGTAAAAAAAATCAAGGGACAGACTTGATTTATCTTACATTTTCATGATAGTATGCATTTATTGCACAAAGGGCCAGTGGTGGAATTGGTATACACGAGGGACTTAAAATCCCTTGCCGCAAGGATTGTGAGTTCGAGTCTCACCTGGCCCACAAAAAAAGCACCATGAAGGTGCTTTTGTAATATAGGCAGATAATACTAATTATGCGATAGTTCGTGGTTGTAGTAGTGGTTGTAGATAGACATTATAGCTAGGTATAGGGAAACTAGAATAGGACCTATTACAAATCCAGACACCCCAAACAGAAATATACCTCCAAGAGTGGAAAATAGGACAAGTAGAGGATGCATTTCTACATCTTTACCAATAAGCGGTGGTCGTAATAGGTTGTCTATCATACTAATTATAAATGTACCAACAGTTAGGATAATAACACCTTCCCAGATATTTCCAAGAGCAAGCATAATTATTCCAGCTGGTAGCCACACAATTACAGATCCAATTGCGGGTATTACAGATAATATTGTCATAATAACTCCCCAGATTAGCGCTCCTTGCACACCAACCACCCAAAACATTATTCCAGCTAGGAAGCCCTGTATACCACCAATAATAAACGTACTTTTCATTGTCGCTCTTGTGACAGAATTAAATCTATCAAACATCATCTGCTCATATTTATCTCCAAGAGGCGATAAATACATTAGTCTTTTTAACATCCTTTCTCCATCCTTAAAGAAGTAATATAGTGTGTAGAAAAGAAGGAAGAGCATCATCATAAACCTAGCAGAGTTTTTGGTAAGATCTGCTGACCATGCAAGAATAGCACCTGTAACTTTTTCAGAGACAGTGGCTATGTATTGAGGCCAGTTTTCTGTTGCCTCATCTACAAAAGGCATTAAAGGTGTGCTTTCCACCCACTTACCAACACTACTTATGTCTGCAGAAATATCTCTGTTACTAATTGTTTGGTACATCTCAAATGACTGGTTTACAATTAATGTAGATAGTACAGTTAACGGAATAACTAGCACTAGCAAGACTACAGACAACATTACAAAAGAAGTTATTGCAGGGTGGTGTATTTTTTTTAATAACCACTTGTACATTGGTGCAAACATTACAGCTATTATTGCTGCCCAGAATATTGGGTAAAAGAATGGTTGGAATAGATACAACATTGCTATTGTAAGAATTACAATCAGTGCGAAGAAGAAAATAATTCTCATTCGATCAAAACTTAGTGTTTGTTTTCTTGATTTAGGCATATATAATGTTTATTGCTTACAGTATAGCAAAAACAAAGTATTAGACCAAATAAAAAATCCCGCGTTAGCGGGATTATATTACGCTGCTGTTTTATATTCCGTCTGATCTGGTGTGTCAGGGGTGTTTTCAATCTTATCCCTGACCAAGTCAGCTTTTACTAAGTCCTCAGCTTCTTGTTCGCTCATAGAATCCACCGCTCTTAGTTTGTCTGTACCTTCTACTCCAGAAAGGTTGTGAGCGCGCTCAACATCTTCTGCTCTGTGAAGAGGAATGTCTTCATCTACTATTTTTTGTGCCGCTTCTACATCAGGAGCGTCTTCTAGTTTTTGTAGGCGAGCAACATCAGCCTTTGGTGATTCTTGCTTTACTTCTTTTGGCCTAAAGCCAAACATTTCTCTTAAACCCATATGTGTTTGTTAAAAATCTAATTATGCCCTGAGTATAGCACAAAAACACTGTTTTGTCAATATCTGCAGCTAACTACCAGATACAGCAGAATCAGCTGGATTATCCTCAACTTCTGTCTTAATAGTATCAGATCGTAGCCCTCTAACTTTTCCAATACCAACACCAGTATCTCCGGTAAACTCCCCGCTTCCAACATGAGGCACATCTTCTGTGTCTGCCCCACCCTCAAGAGAGGCTAAATCGTTTTGCACACCACTTATTTTATTATCCAATTCGGTGCGTTCATCTGGGTTTGCTACCATCTCCCTCTGTTTTTTAAGTATAGATATACGAAGCTTTCTTAATTCTACCTCTGCGGGGACTACAGTCTCCTTGTTCACTACCCCAAGGGCTTCCTCAAAAGAAGGGATATATGATAGAAACTCTTTTACTTGATCATGTAATAATTGTTTTTGTTCTTCTAGTTTTTCTGGACTCTCTCCCTTGTTTTTCTTCAGCATCTTTTTTGTTTTTGCTACATCTTTCATTGTCTGCGAGATTGTTGGAGTATACGAAGGGAACACTTCTGCGATTTTCTGCTCTGCATGATTGGTCATTAAGGGGAGATTGTTTAGTTTGTTTTCGGAAGTACTATCCTTGTCATGCAACACACCTTCTAAAAGAGGCACATCATGAGTAATAATGTGCTTCATTTGTACGTACTCTGTTTTCATCATGAGAAACTCTCTTTCTTTGTCCTTAAACTTTTTTTCCAAGTCGGCAATTTGTTTTTCTGCATCTTGTTTTGCAAACTCTTGTTGAGGAGAATAGGCGTTAAAAGGTGTCATATGTTTATATTATATTTTCTTTCTTAACATATCTCCATTTTCCAACTGGCATTGTGCCTATTTTTAGCTTAGAGATGCGTGTACGTTTTAATGATACCAAATCATAACCTAACCTACCAAACATTTTCCTGATCTGTCTGTTCTTTCCTTCTGTAAGAATAACTGTAAGCACAGTTCGTCTCCCAACTATATTTTGTTTTTTTATTTTTATTCCTTTAACTGTTTCGTTCCCAAGTTTCATGCCCCTGGACAGCACCTTTTTTGCATCGTTGGATAGTGGCTGATTTATTATTAATTCATATTCTTTTTCATGCTCATAGCGAGGATGAGTAAGTTTGTTAGCCATTTCCCCATCGTTTGTAAGCAACATAAGACCGCTAGAGTCCTTATCCAGCCTACCTACAGGATATACACGGGCCTTTAGTGGAGTTTTATACCTCCCTATTTGATTTTTCTGAGTCAACAGCTCCATTACAGATACGCCCTGTGAGCTTGTTGTACTACTGACATAGTCTATAGGTTTGTTTAGTGCAATATATACCAAGTCACTGGATTTTGTAGGGGCATATCCTACAATTTTTACTTTGTCTTTTTCTGGATCTACTTTTGTCCCAGCTTCTGTAATTCTTTTGCCATTAACTAATACTTTTCCTTCTGATATTAACACCTCAGCTTTTCTGCGAGAAGCGTATCCCAAATCTGCAATATGTTTTTGTAAACGTATTAGCATACTATTCTTTTGTTATCTCCACTATGTCTATGGTTTTGTTTTTCACGCTTGCTATTCTAACCGTAACATTATCAAAAACGATTTCCATATTTTTACTTGGGGTCTTTTTTACATGATCCATAATTATTTCTGAAATTGTAGACAGCTCATCTCCAGGGAGATTTATGTTGAAGAAATTGTTTATATCTCGCAGATCCTCGTCTCCAGAAACTAAAATTGTGTTCTTATCCAACCGTTTAATTATGTTGTCCTCAATATCATGCTCATCTGCTATCTCTCCCACTAATTCTTCCAAGACATCTTCCAAAGTTACAATTCCTTCTGTTCCGCCGTACTCATCTTGTACAACAGCTATGTGTGTTTTTGCTCTCTGAAACTCTTCCAATACGTCATCTAGGCGCATCTGACGCGGAATACGTAATATCTGGTGCATTATATCTTTTATAGACTTATTCTCCACGTCATGGGCATATGATACAAGAAGATCTCTTGTGTGAGCAAAGCCAATGATATTGTCTGGAGTAGACTTCACTACAGGAAATCTAGTATGAGGGGACTCTTCTACAATTTTTGTTGCCTGCTTTATAGATAGGGTGTCTTCCAAATATGCACACTTTACACGTGGAGTCATTATATCTTCTGCTGTAATATCATTAAACCTAAACAACCTCTCAATCATTACTTGCTCATCTTCGTCTATTGCGCCCTGCTGTAATGCAGTTGTTGCTAGTGCACGCAATTCCTCTTCACTAACCCTTTCTTCTGCGTGCTCTCCAGCAAAGATATTGGTCATCCATTCAAAAATAAGAATAACAGGAAGAAGAATTATTTCTAGGAACCATAAATATGGTGCTGCAAAGATTGCAAACTTTTTATTGTGGTTAGATGCATATGATTTTGGTATGATTTCCCCAAAGATTAGAATGAGAAGTGTCATTGTTCCTGTGGCTATACCAATTGCATTTGAGTGAGAATATTTTATTGCAATAACAGTGGCTAGAGAAGCAGCCCCAATGTTTACTAAATTATTTCCTATTAGAATAGTAACTAGAACTCTGCGTGGATTTTTTTTGAGTAACTTAATTAGCTTTGCTCTCGGAAGCTTTCTCTTTACCATTGATTCAACTTTTGAATTTGTAAGAGAAACGAACGCAACCTCTGCCGCAGAAAAAAATGCCGATAGGCCAAGGGATACAATAAGTGCAATAATCTGTCTTGTCATAAATTACCAACTGAACTGTTTGTTGCGTTTCATATAGTCAAAACGAATAATGTTATATGAGATGAATTCATTTTCTATTTCTCCGGAAAGAGCCATTTTTACTGCCCGTTTAAGAGGTACGAATTGAGGTTTTGTAAACTCTCCAAGCTCTTGTGGAAGCGGATCATGCACAAGCTCTTTTGCAACATAAATATAAATGTCCCAAAGAAGAGTATTGCTTGGTGATTTTTTATGAAGAAGTTTTATACGCTTGGCCCTAAAGCCTGTTTCTTCACGAAGTTCGCGCTGAGCTGCCTTACGCGGGGTGTCTCCATATTTATCCATACGACCGCCAGGCAAGAACCATACATTTTTACCAGATCCGTAGCGAAACTCACGAATCATCAAAAGCTCATTTTTTTTATTAAAGGCAAGAGTGCTTACACTAGGTGGGCGCTCACAATATTCGAATACTGTTTTTTTACCGTCAGGTAACGTAACATTTCTTTCTTTTACAGCAAAAATCCTCCCCTTGTATCTATTTCTAATTTTCCCGAGCTTTATGCCCTTCATATAGTGTAGATTAACCTATTTTGCAGTATTTTGCAATCGGTATTGACTTCTGTGAATATTAGATGGTAGTTTACTATATGGTTGAGCTTTTATTACAAGGAACCTCCTTGGGGAGGGACAAACAAGGAGTAATCAATGGCGACTTTCCAAAGAATCATTGAAGTAGTGGTAGAAGCAGAAGATGAAGCGTTCGTCGCCAGACTCTTCAAAAGGCTGGACACAACGCTGTCCGAGTTTTCCGACAGTTTGGATGGCAAGCCAGTTAGCTTTGCCATCGTGAGGAATGACAAGGGTGCCAGCCTGGTTGGTCCAGACAAATGGCCTCTTAAGGCCGGTGATGTTGTCCAAACTGGTCGTGGTGGCCACACTGCTGTGGTCGGTGAGCCCATGGAGCCTCAAGACTTCAAAAGTGGGACATCCTCAAGTGATCCGCACACATGGGTTGTGTGCTATGTCGCTGATCCAACTGCATCCTGGAGTCTCCCATCCGAGGATGCACTGTTCGATTGGCTGGAGGAGAATCAAGGTGGCGGTTCGATTAGTGTTTCAGCGAACAGGGGGGAGAACTGGGTGGATGTCACTGACCTCAAAAACGCCATGGAAGTAGAGAACTGCAGTGCGCTTGATGCATTTGGTCTGATCACCGGAGCAGGTGTCTAGACACACACAGCACTCCTCTCGGTCTCCTGTCATTGTGACGAGGCCGAGGGGGGAATCTAAAAAACCGACACAAGTCGATTTTTTATTTGTTTTATTTTCAAATATTAGCACCTATAATGCTCTGGCTTATACGGCCCATCTTTTGCAACCCCAATATATTCCGCCTGCTCATCTGTCATTTCTGTAATACTTACTCCAAGTTTGTCTAGGTGCAATCTTGCAACCTCCTCGTCTAATTGTTTTGGAAGAGTGTATACCCCTACTTCATAATTATTTTTCACCAAATCAATCTGTGCAAGCACCTGATTACTAAAACTATTGCTCATTACAAAACTTGGATGACCTGTAGCGCAACCAAGATTCATTAGGCGACCTTCTTCTACATAAATATTGAATGACCATCGTCTATATTGAGCCCCGATTTTGCCTAATTTTACGTCTTTCATGCTTGTAGATTGGTCTATTTTAGGAGATTTGGCAATTAAAAAAGAGCCTTGTAAGGGGCTGTTAGAAAGGGGAACTCCTTGGAACCGACTCGCCCGTGGTGGACGAGCCGGTTCGTTGCTGATGTTTATGTATCAATTCCGACGGCGAGAGGGACCGGTCCACCTGTTCTGGTGTGGTCGCCCCTTTTCCACAGTGTGAACCGCGACACTGGGTTGTGACCCTCATCTGGGTCGCAAGCTCCGCCAATTGAATCGCGTATCTCCACCGTCAGAGGATCATCCTCAGGTCCTGCATCTGCCAGAAGGACTCTGCACACCGCAACCCCTTTTCGTTTTGTGGGGGCCGTGATGACCTCCACCATGGCTCCAGCAGGCAGGCTTCCGCCCTCTTTGGTCCAAACAGGAGTCAACACGTCGAGCTGATCTCCACTCCTCAATTCTTTAGCGAATAAGAACATCGTGCACCTCCTTATGTTGAGCCTATCTCTTTTTTTAATATGTGTCAATAAAAAAATCAGCAGAAGCCGATTTTAGGTTTAAAATTTTGAGTTAGTACCTATAGTGTTCTGGCTTATACGGCCCATCTTTTGCAACCCCAATATATTCCGCCTGCTCATCTGTCATTTCTGTAATACTTACTCCAAGTTTGTCTAGGTGCAATCTTGCAACCTCCTCGTCTAATTGTTTTGGAAGAGTGTATACCCCTACTTCATAATTATTTTTCACCAAATCAATCTGTGCAAGCACCTGATTACTAAAACTATTGCTCATTACAAAACTTGGATGACCTGTAGCGCAACCAAGATTCATTAGGCGACCTTCTGCTAACATAAATATTGAATGACCATCATCAAAAGTATATTTGTCTACCTGTGGTTTTATATTTTCTTTTTTTACACTAGGGTCATTATTGAGAGGCTCTACTTCTATTTCGTTATCAAAATGACCAACATTACATACAATTGCCTGGTCTTTCATCTTCTTCATGTGCTCAACACGAATTACATCCTTATTACCTGTAGTAGTCACATATATATCTCCACGACCAAGTGTATTTTCTACTGTTGTAACTTCGTATCCTTCCATAGACGCCTGTAGTGCGCAGATTGGGTCTATCTCTGTGACTATCACCCTACAACCTTGTCCTCTGAGAGACTGGGCAGAACCTTTACCAACATCACCATAACCACATACGACGGCAACTTTACCTCCGAGCATTACGTCCATTGCGCGGTTTAGTCCATCTACTAGGGAGTGACGAATTCCAAATACGTTATCGAACTTACTTTTTGTAACAGAATCATTAACGTTTATTGCAGGGAATAGCAACTCTCCTTTTTTCTGCATTTGGTAAAGCCTCATTACACCAGTTGTTGTTTCCTCAGACACTCCAATTATATCTTTTGCAACACTAGTCCAGCGATTTGGGTTCTTGGAGTATAGCTCTTTCATTAGTTTTATGAGCTCTTGGAATTCTAAAGGTTCGTTTGAATAATCTTTTTCTAATTTCTCTGGATTTTTTTCTATATCCACCCCCAAGTGAACCATCAATGTAGCATCGCTTCCATCATCTACAATTAAATCTGGACCTTTTCCATCACCAAAATCTAATGCGCGTTCTGTGCACCACCAATATTCAGCGAGAGTTTCTCCTTTCCATGCAAAAACAGGCACACCACTCTTTGCAATTGCTGCGGCCGCATGATCTTGTGTAGAAAATATATTACAACTTGCCCAGCGCACATTCGCTCCGAGAGCAACCAACGTTTCTATAAGCACAGCTGTTTGGATTGTCATGTGTAGCGAGCCCATTACACTCTTTCCGGCAAGAGGCTTTTCTGATGCGTACTTTTCACGGATAGACATAAGTCCAGGCATCTCTTTTTCTGCAATCTTAATCTCCTTGCGTCCAAAATCTGCAAGTGATATATCTTTTATCTTATAATTTTGTGTTTCATCCATAAAATTAACTTATACTATCCTCGGAAGAGAACAAATGCTGTATAGCCTATATATAGTAGTATAAAGAAAGCACCTTGCCAACGCTGTAATACATGCCTTCCTCTTTTTCCTCCAACAAACATAAATAGGAATAAGAGGGTGGCAGCAAGTCCTGCAACAGCAATGTCTGTATTAATCTCCATGCTCACGTGCATAGGGGCGACAATAGGGGTGAGACCTAATACCCACAGCACATTAAATATATTGGAGCCTACTACATTTCCTATGGCTATGTCAACATGCCCCCTGTACGCTGCAATTGCAGAAGTTACAAGTTCTGGTAGGGATGTTCCTACGGCTGTAATGGTTAGTCCAATAAGAAGTTCAGACAGACCTGCTAATTTTGCAAGAATAACTGCATTGTCCACCATTAACTTTCCACCAAGAGTAAGACTAATTATTCCACCAAGGATAAAAATAGCAGAGGTAGATAGTTTGTATGTTTCCACGTCCTCTTTTTCTCCTTCCACCTTTGTAAGACCGTATGTGTAGTAGATGAAAATAAGAAAATAACTAACAAGGACTAGACCATCACCTCTTGTGAGAACATTCTGCCCATTATTTCCAAACATTACATCGTTTGTAAGTAAGAATAGTACAAAGACAACCAGCACACTAAAAGGTATTTCCTTCCAAGTTGTTCCACGCTTAACAGCTAGAGGTCTTATTAAAGCGGCTATACCAAGAACAAGTAATACATTAGAAATATTACTTCCAAGTATATTACCAAAAGCTATGTCACTTGCCCCGCTTACAGCAGAAAATAAGTTAATTACAAGCTCTGGGGCAGAAGTACCAAAAGCTACTACTGTAAGCCCAATTACAATGGGTGAAACACCAAAACGCTTTGCTATGGAAGAGGAACCTTTTACAAAAATATCTCCCCCGATAAGTAAGATTATTAGTCCGAGCAGAAGAAGTCCAATTGCTATATACATAATATTTTTTTAAAACTGTCGCTATTATAGCTATATTTAATAAGGTTTTCAAGAAGGTTACAAGGCTTTGTTATAAGTAGTTGACATATATAGTACATAATGTTATTATGATTTGTCACCAACAAAAGGAGGTGTGACATGAACGAAGCACGTAGACAAACTCCGGCCTACAAGATCCTGCTGGAACTCCTGGAGCTCTCGGTTGGTCCCATGCCGGACACCAGCTCAGACCTGGATGTGAACTTTGGGCGCATCGGGCTGAACATGATGTGTGCCAGAATTGCTCACGGTATCGCCAACATGGAGATTCCAGAGGGGTACACGGACAAGGTTCTGAACAGGTTGGAGGATATCCACCAACTTGCCCTTGAGGAGGGCAACACGAGTTGTGCCACCTCGGTACAGCTCGCCAGAACCACAATCTACACCCGAGAGTAGCCAACAACTAGTGCTGTTCAAAAACCCCGCATGGTTTACCAATGTGGGGTTTCTTCTTTTTTGGTCGTTCTCCTTGACAAAAATAGAATTTTCCGCTATACTTCGCCAATTGTAAACATTATGGATATTAGAAACATTGCAATTATTGCCCACGTAGATCATGGTAAGACAACTTTGACTGATGCACTCATGCGTCAGACGGGAATGGTTGCAGATGACCAGTCTACTATGGATTCAAACGCTCTAGAACAAGAGCGTGGTATTACTATATATTCAAAAAATGCTTCTCTTAACTACAAGGATACAAAAATTAATATTGTAGACACTCCAGGACATGCAGATTTCGGATCAGAGGTGGAACGTGTGCTTCGTTCTATAGACTCTGTCTTACTATTGGTAGACGCACAAGAAGGTCCAATGCCACAAACTAAGTTTGTTCTCAAAAAAGCATTAGAACTTGGGCTAAAACCAATAGTTGTAATAAACAAAATAGACAAACCAGCAGCAAGACCAGAAGAAGTGCACGATATGGTTCTAGAGCTTTTTATGGATCTTGGTGCCAATGATGAACAGCTCGACTTTATAACTGTATATGCGATTGCTAAGCAAGGAATAGCTAAGAATAAAATGGAAGATGATTCGGACAACTTAGATCCTTTGTTGGGTACAATACTAGAGCATGTGCCACCAGCACCAAACGATACAGGCGCACCTTTTCGTATGCAACCATTTAACCTTGGTTATGATAGTTTTGTTGGGCGTTTAGCAGTTGGAAGAGTGTACGAAGGCGTAGTAAAAGTTGGTGATAATGTTTTTATTAAAAAACCAACCGGGGAAACAAGAAAAGGAAAGATTTCCAAATTATATACTTTTAAGGGGATGAACAGAGTGGAATCTACAGAGGCCACTGCTGGAGATATAGTACAGATTGCTGGAATAGCAGATATATATATTGGAGAAACTATATCTGAGAGCGAAGATGCAGAGCCATTACCCGCCATTACAATAGATGAACCAACAATCTCTCTCTTCTTTCTTGTAAACAATTCTCCTTTTGCAGGACGAGAAGGGAAGTTTGTTACAAGTCGCCAGATTCGTGAACGATTAGAAAAAGAAGGGGAAGTAAACGTGGGTTTACGTATTGATTTTGCGGAAGGTGATGCGTTTAAGGTATACGGACGTGGAGAACTACACATTGCTATCCTTCTTGAAAACATGCGTCGCGAAGGTTTCGAACTGCAGATCTCACAACCTCAAGTTATATTAAAAGAAATAGATGGAGTAAAGAGTGAGCCTTTTGAGGAGGTAATAGTAGATGTACCAGAAGCAATGTCTGGAGCCGTGATTGAGAAACTATCCAAAAGAAAAGCATTAATGACAGCCATGACACAGAATCATGGCCAAGCACGTCTTATTTTTGAGTGCCCAACCCGAGGACTACTCGGCTATCGTGGTGAATTTATTGTAGATACTCGCGGAGAAGGAATTATGTCTAGTCGTGTAATTGGCTTCCGCCCATTTGTAGGGGAAATTAGCAAAAGCAACCTAGGCTCTATGATTTCTATGATTACAGGTAAGGCACTAGCTTTCTCACTTTTCAATTTACAAGATAGGGGCTCATTATATATTGGAGCCAATACAGAAGTATACGAAGGAATGGTTATTGGTAATACAGCAAAAGGATTGGACATGGCGGTTAATCCTATTAAAGGAAAACAACTTACAAACATGCGAGCTAGTGGAAGTGATGATGCTGTAAACTTAACCCCTCCGATTGAGATGACACTAGAAAGAGGTCTAGAAATAATGAGCGACGATGAATATTTAGAGATAACCCCCGAAAGCATACGCCTAAGAAAACAGTTGCTAACTGAGAATGATAGGATACGAGAGGGACGAGCTTCCAAGAAGAAATAAAATAAAACCGGACATTTCCGGTTTTATTAATTACATTGCTAAACAATTAAAATATGCCTTCGCTATACGTCTTCTCATATCTTTCTCCAAACTCTTCCATAGTAAAACTATGATTCTGTGTTCCATAGTGTTCTATCGCATAACTCGCACACACACTAGCGACCTGCCCACAGACTTTGTATTCTAATCCTTTCGTATAAGCCCAGAAAAATCCTGCTCTGTACGCATCTCCAGCACCTGTTGGGTCTTCTATGGACTGAGGGGGGCAGGGGGCTATTTCTAGTATACCAAGCTTAGATGTAATAACAGATCCTTTTTCTCCAAGAGTAGTTATTAGCACTTCTACATGATTTAATAATTCTTTTGCATCCCAACCAGTTTTTTCCTGTATTAATCTCATCTCATAATCGTTTCCAATAAGAAACTTTGCCTGCCCAATAGCTCCCATTAATTCTTGTGGGCTTAGTGCAGTGATTTGTTGACCTGGATCGAAACAAAATGGGATTTTTTCATCATAGCACTGCAATGCATGATTAATCATTACATCTTTCTGCGTTGGTGCAATGATTGCAAGCTCTACACCTTCCGCATCTTTAACAGATAATGAGAGAGACTCTTCATCTGGTCCAGGGTGATATGCAGCCACCTGATTATCCTCTTTGTCTGTTGTAATATGAGCACTAGTTGTTAATTTATCTTTTGACTGAACAATATATTTTGTATCTATACCGTGTTTTTCAAACCAGCTAGCGTAATCTTTAGCATCTGTACCAAGTGCGCCAAATACAACTGGACTACCTCCAAGTAATTTTGTGGTATATGCAATATTACCCGCTGTACCACCAAAATTCCTCTCTAATCTGTTTACTACAAAACATACATTCAATATATGTATCTGATCCGGCAATATATGGTTCTTAAAACTATCTGGAAAGGTCATTATATAGTCGTACGCAATGGAACCAGAGATAAGAGTGGACATATTCTTGTTTATTAATTTAGTCAGTCTAATTTAACAGATTTGGAGGTTTTTCTCAATGCCTCTTGACAAAACAACCATTTTTTGTATATACTGGGGTCAACATGGAGGGTATCGTGTGCAAACAACCTGATCAACCTGAGACAGGCGACAGCCTTCTCACTTTGCCACAACGGCGCTTGGACGAGGTGTTCCACTTCTGGTCTTGCGATTGCGGACCGAGACAGTCTCACCTCTCACCTCTCTTCCTGGAGGCGTACAAGCCCCCGCCGGACGAGGGTGTTCTCAAGAAAGAGGACAAGCCGGAGGCGGCATGACCGACGAACAAACAGGCTGGAGCGAGGATTACAAGGAGGATCCAGCCACCCAGCCAAATAAAAAACGGCACTAGTGCCATTTTTTTATTATACAATTTTCTTTATTAACTATGTGCTTACACAAACTCCTTGGTTATCTTTTGCTTTCGCCTATACAGTATCAGCATTCCCATGATAAACAATATTGTGGATGTTGTTGCAGAACCCATGCAGTATATGCATATTTCATGAAGTACAAATAATTGTAAATATACAAACCATGCGGAGGCGAGCAAGCCTGCTATAGGTGCCCAGGTGAGATACTTGAGCAAGAGACCTTTTTTTGTATCAAGGTAAGCAATGCTTATGATAAATATGCTTAAGTAGAACAAAGACCCACCCAAAGCTACAGGAATACCAAACACAGTAGAATATTTACTTGTTGTTACAGCATTACACCCACCGTGTACTCCACATGACAGTGCAGTACCAGAATAGTGTTTGAACGTGAGGAAAGTAGCGTCTGCAAATCCAAACAGAGCGACAACAAGCATTATTATTACAATATAATTAGTTGTTAATTGCTTCTTCGATAAGAGCTTTAAACCCATCATATGATCCTGGATTAGTTATTTGTTTACCGTTTAGGAAAAACGTTGGTGTTCCAGATAATGAACTTGCGCTATCTTCATCTCGCTGTACCTTATCCCTAACCCCTTCACTGCTAAAGTCACTTTCAAACTGATCCAAATCTAAACCAAGAGATTCTGCAAGCTTCTCAAACAATATCTCTGGTGCAGGATCATTTTCCCAGGTTGACTGTGTATTAAAAATCATATCATGCATTTCCCAGAACTTTCCTTGTTTTCCAGCTGCTTCTGATGCTTGAGCAGCAGAAACTGCATTGTTGTGCATTTGTCTTAATGGATAGTGTCTGTAAACAAACTTCAGATCATTAGGAAACTCATTTACAAGCTGTTTTATTACAGGGTACACTCCAGCACACCCAGGACATTGGAAGTCACTGTATTCCACTAGTACAGCCTTACCATTTTCCGCTCCTTTATAATTATCTTCTGAGGATACAGCAAGAGGTAGCGAGCCTCCTACTACTCCAGGACCACTGCTTAATTTTGCTAGTCCAAAAACCATTATTAATAATCCTCCAACTACAAGTGTCCAAAGTAAAGTTTTATTCATAGGTATATATTATTTTATGACTAAAGTATTATAGCAAATTATACGCGATCTAACACGCACAAGCCTTCTATATGTGGTGTGCGCGGGAAAAAGTTATAGAGTTTAATAAACGAGGGTCTATAATGCTCCTCCAGCAATCTAATATCGCGTGCTTGTGTTGCGATGTTGCATGACAGGTAGATAATTCTAGGTGGCTTTTTAATTAGTAATCTATTAATTATCTTGTGGTGCAGACCTGCTCTTGGAGGGTCCACAATGATTGTGTGATTACTTGTTATAACTTCTGTAATTTGTTCTGCAGGCATACAATGAGCCTCGCAATTATTAATTCCATTTATTTCTATATTCTGTTGAGCATACTCTATAGCTTCTTTATTGCTGTCCACTAAAATTGTTTCATCACGATTGTATGAGATAGGCAAACTAATTGCTCCAACTCCTGAATAAAAATCTATCAGAGGTGTTTTTGGTGAGACAAAAGCGTTTATGTCATCCAATGCCTGAGAGAACATTGGAATATTTATCTGGAAAAAACTCAAAGCACCAAACTTTAGTTTTGTTCCCTTAATGTCTGCAATTAAATAGTCCTGCCCATTGGAAAATAATAGTTTGGTGGGAACAGAAGCGGGGGATTTATGGGTAGAATAATATAATTGGAACCCTAAAAAATTCTCATTTAGTGGAGGGTATGAATCAAATACCAGCTCATCTTTGATAAACAAGGCGCATATAGCTTTTCCATCTCCATTACTTCTTACAACTAGGCTTTTTAGGCTCCTCATTGGTATTTTTTGCTCATTAACCCATTTTAATATGTTCTGAGCTACCTCATTAATAACAGATTCTGCAAGAGAGCTCTCGTCTATTGGTGTTTTGTACTTTTGACCTCTCTCAAAAAAAGCTAGAGACACCGGCTCATATTCCGCACTGTTCTGATAATCCTGTTCCACATTAGTAGGAGCAAAACTAAACTCAATTTTATTCCTATACCCATATTGCGTGTTATCACAAGCAATCTCTGGAGGATTGGAAGAAAGAATAAGTCCTCCTATTTTTCCGTACTGCTCTATCGCTATATTTTTTTTGTAATAATTCTCCCTGTCCCAATCCAAGATTTGCCATGGAGAGGAGGAGAGAAAATGAGGGTCTTGTGATGCTACTCTCTCTGGAGATGCTTTAATGATATTTCTTGCTACAGCTTCTGTATAGTCCTTTTTCCTTTTAATAACCTCAATTTCCACTTCTTCACCAGGAAGAGCATTCCACACAAAAACCACCTGCCCGTTTTCTAGACGAGCTAAACCCTGCCCTCCATTTACAAGTTTTTCTATTACAACTTTTTCCATAATGAGCTCTACTTTGCCATACATGCAGTAAACAATCAAGGTTGACAAAACAGCATGTGTGATGTATAAGTGTAATTAACCAGAACCTATGGAGGGAGAACCATGAGAAACCCCGAGAGAAAGGAGGTCCTTTGTCGCTTGCGAAGCCACGCGTTGCAACACCGAAGAGTGCCTGGGAAGATGTTGGCGAAGAAGCATCTTCGCACAGCTATGATTCTCAGTCATATGCTTCGGAGTCGTAAACCTGTGGTTGAAAACACCACATGTCGACTTGCAAGAGCTGTTCGTGAGAACGATACCTATGTCGCAAAGCTGATGTGCTTGGCACTCAAGCAAATGAAGTTGTCATACTCCGAGACAGCGAAACTCGTCAGCATTGCTGCGACTGCCAGTACAAGTGAAATGCAGTGTGCGATTAGTTCCACTGTTGCTCACATACGCTGCGCCGAGTGAATGAAGGAGAACAACCTGCTCCGAGGTGTACAATTGAGTCCACCTCGGTTGCACACTTCATAAAACTGCGAAAGCAGGTTTTTTTATTTTGTATATAATGTTAATATAAATAGGTATTAATAATTATATATATGAATAAACTAAACAAGCTTGCCACACTACTATTTATGCTGGTAATTATTGGTGCGGGTTGTAGCGTAGCAACACCTGCAGATGTTGAAGAACAAGACGAAGTAAAACAGATTGAGGAAGTAGAGAAGGTGGCTGATGTGGCTATTGAAAAAATAAAGAAACAGGAAACACCTTCCGCACCAAAGACAGAAGAAGTTCCAGTAGTGGATACATCTGAAAAAGACACAGTAAAAGAAACACCTGTCGAGGAGAAAGTAAAAACCTTTTCGTTTACAGGAAAAAGACTTGCAGGCAACAACGCTCCGTTTATAGATTTCAATAAGACGGACTACGATAATGCTCTAAGGGAGAACAGAGTTGTTATGTTGTATTTCTATGCAACGTGGTGTCCTTTATGCATAGCAGAATTAAAAGAAACCAGAACATTTTTTAATGAACTAGAAGACAAAAGAGTGGTTGGCTTGCGTGTAAACTTCAAAGATGGGAACACAGATGATTTCGAAAAACAACTTGCAAAAGAGTTTGGGGTGGCTTATCAGCACACAAAAGTTATATTAAAAGATGGTGTAAGGGTGCTAAAGAAGCCAGACACATGGAGAAAAGATCGTTATCATGAAGAAATAAATAAAATATTAAACTAATAATATGCAAGAAGGAACATTATTATTTGCACTTGTGGCAGGAGCTGTCTCGTTTCTGTCGCCGTGTGTTTTACCTATTATTCCAGGCTATCTTTCGTATCTAGCGGGAGGTTCTGGAAAAGACGGAGAAGCTACGCGTAAAGATATATTTGTTACAAGTATATTTTTTGTGCTTGGTTTTTCTGCTGTATTTTCTGCTGTAGGCGTCCTACTAAACTCAGCTCTAGAAGCGGTTGCTTATGATGCGCAGCTTTGGATGTCCAGGATTGGTGGGGTAATTATTATTTTCTTTGGTCTTTACCTAATGGGATTATTAAAGATAAAATTTTTGCAAGGAGAGCACAGGTTACGAATAACACATAAGTTTAAGTCTAAAAAATTATCCGCATTTGTTTTTGGTTCCGCTTTTGCGGTTGGTTGGAGCCCTTGTGTGGGAGCTGTACTAGGAGGAATATTAGCCTTGGCTGCAACACAACCAGGCATAGCGTTTAGTTTGCTGTTAAGCTATTCAATAGGTTTTGGTATTCCATTTTTAATTGTAGGGGCATTTACTAGTCAGGCAGCGAATATAATTAATAAATATGCTCACATATTGAAGTATATAAATATCTTTTTTGGATTATTACTTATCGTACTAGGTGTGCTTATTTTCAATCAAACACTTAGTCAGTACGCAAGTTTTGAGATATTAAACAACCTACTCTACTAATAATAAACACAAAAGAGCCTATTAGGGCTCTTTTTGATTGACAAAAACCTATTTTTATGTAAAACTGTTAATGTTTATAACATGGAGGTGATTGTGCACTGGGCTGAGAAAGCAAACCGCATCGTGCGTTTTGTCATCCTCATTATGGTCTGCATCCTGCTTGTTCAGTTGAGCGAGTGTGGTCTGTACTATTGTAGGTTGCAGATTGTGTCTTTGGTTAAATCCAAGCGCATCGTCTTGGTTGAGGTCGAGAAGGTAATCGACCAAAAAACCAAGATTGTCTGCGATGAGAGTGGGGAAGGTGTCTGTTTGTAACCCTGTGGCACACAAAGGAGTAAAATACCCGCCACAATGTGTGTTTCCAATAATTGGAACTATACATTGGTGCGGGTATTTTGTTTTATTTATTATTTCTTATCTTGTTCGAGATAGTGTCATTACCACTCTTGTTTCTTGCTGTACTAAAGACTCTTCCATACATTATCATACGCAATGTAAAAAACCTCCACTCTTTTTTTGGGATAAGTTTCATTAAATCTTGCTCTATCCTTTTTGCATCTTTATGTTTTGTTAATCCAAACTGTCTAGACAGTCTAATAACATGAGTATCTACCGCTATTCCTTCTGTAATATTATAAGCAGAAGCAAGAAAGACGTTTGCTGTTTTTCTTCCAACACCAGGAAGTGTGATTAGTTCCGCAATTGTTTTTGGGATTCTTCCCCCAAACTCTTTCTTAATTTTTTTTGCGGAATGTACAATGTTTTTAGCCTTGTTTTTATAAAGTCCAATGGAATTTATATCTCTTTCAAAAGTTTTTATGTTTTCCCTTGCAAAATCATCTAGTTTTTTATATTTTTTAAACAAATTTTTTGTAACCTTGTTTACCTGTTTGTCTGTTGTCTGTGCAGATAGTATTATTGCTACTAAAAACTGAAACCTGCTTCTATAGTTTAGGGCAGGTCTTACTTTTGGGAATAGTTTTTTTAACTCTCTAAGTATAATTTTTACTCGCTCTTCTTTTTTCATACCTTTTTTACTCTGTCCTTATGGCATCTATTGGGTCTAGTTCTGCAGCTTTTCTTGCTGGGTATAGTCCAAACAATAATCCTACAGCTGTAGAAAAGGACACGCTTAATAGTATAGAGAATATAGATATCCTAAAGGTCCAGGCTAGTCCTTGGTATTGTGCTCCAAACGCAATTAGTCCAGACACAAGTACTCCAAAGAATATACCAACAACCCCACCTATACCTGTTATTACAACTGCTTCTGTAAGGAATTGGTGCAAAATATCTTTTTTGGATGCTCCTACAGATTTTCTTAAGCCTATCTCAAAGGTTCTTTCTGCAACAGAAACATACATCACATTCATAATACCAACCCCTCCTACTAATAGTGAAATTGCAGACAATGCAATAAGGAGCCAGGTTATTCCTAAGATAATTGTGCCAACTATCTCTAATGATTCTGTCATGGTAGTTACAGAGAAATCATCTTTGTCTGGATCTGTGATATCGTGGCGATCACGCATAAGCCACCTAATTTCCTCAGCTGTTGTCTCAGCGATGCTATTGTCTATGGTCTGCCCAATAATCCATAAGACATGGTCTACTCCCATAATCTTTTTTTGCACAGTTTTTAGGGGGATATACACCAGGGAATCCATATCGAAAAAACCAGCAGAACCTTTACTTTCCATCACTCCTAGTACTTCGAAGGATTTTCCATCTACTTTTATTTGCTTACCAGAAGGATCTTCATTTCCAAACAGCGTTTCAGCTGTTTTAGCGCCCAGCACAATCACCTGAGACGCAGATTTTTCTTCACTGCTTGTAAAAAACCTTCCTGTTTTGGGCTTACCTTTATCTATTTCAAAAAATTCAGCAGTTACACTAAATACCGTTGGTCTTATCTTCTCACTTTGGTATGACGTAACAACCTGCGTTGTAATACCTGCATACGCGTTTCCAATATTATCTAGATCACGTATAGCCTCCATATCTTTTCTTGTAAGAGACGTTATACTAACCCCGCGTGCGAGCCCTTGAACATTGTCCATAGAGGCTTTACCAGTGGAAGGAACTTTTATTTCTACATCTATCCAGTTATCACCAAAAGAAGAAATCTCCTCCATTATTATTCCCCTAAGACCATGTCCTGCCGATAACACAATAATCACCATCCCTATACCAATCATAACTCCAAAGACTGTCAAAAAACTACGTATCTTATTTTTCTTAAACGTCTCAAACGCAGATATGAAAATTGCTTCCCAGTGATTTTTATTCATAACGCAATGCATCAATAGGATTAAGCTCCGCAGCTTTTTTTGCTGGGACTATACCAAAAACAAGGCCGATTATAGAAGAAACTCCGAATGCAACAACAATAGAAGTGGGGGATATTATGAAAGAGTAATCATATCCAAGAGACTGGACAATCTTTGCTATTACAAATGATATTAACAAGCCAAGTATCACCCCGATTGCTCCAGCAACAGCAGAGATAACAACTGTTTCGGACAGGAACTGTAGCATGATGTCCCTGCTTTTTGCTCCTACAGACTTACGCAAACCTATTTCTTTTGTTTTTTCTCTTACAGCAATAAGCATAATGTTCATTATCCCCACGCCTCCCACAAAAAGAGAGATTGCTGCTATGGCTACAAGAAAAAACTTTAATGAGTTTGTTATTGTTGTTAGCATTGTTAACATGTCTTCTAGTGTGCGTACTGAGAAGTCAGTGTCATTGTGTCTCTCAAAAAGAGTTTGCTTAATTTCCTCAACACTTTGACGAAGATATTTTTCATCATCAATTCTTATTCTTAGGAATGAAACATGTCTAACACCCATAAGATCTCTTTGTGCTGTTGGCAATGGGATAAGTACAGCATTGTCTAGGTTCTCAAATCCGCTAGACCCTTTTTCCTTGAGAACACCAATTACCTTAAACTGTTTTCTCTTTAGTTTTACATTTTCTCCTATTGGGCTTTGGTTAGAAAACAACTCTTTTGCTATTTCAGAACCCAAGATCATTACACGTGAGTGTCCAGCCTCTTCTCCTTCATCAAAAAATCTTCCTAAATCCATTTCTCCTTTCTCCTGCTCTAGATAACTTGCGTTTGTGCCAGTGTATGTGACAGAACGCTCTACATTTTGGTATCTTAGGATATCATTTCCAGAAATATAACTGGTTACGAGGCGGACATGAGAGGTATTGTGCCTGTCCAACAAAGCTTTACCATCTTCATCTGTGAGGGTTGTTATAATAATTCCCATTGCTTGTGCAGGAGGACCCGTTTCTTCTGATGCTCCTGCAAGTACAGCAATCTGGTCTGTACCACGGCGTTGTATTTGATTGGTAATTAGGCTTTGCGCACCAGCACCTACTGACATAACTAGTACAACAGACATGATTCCAATAATAAGACCAAGCATCGTAAGAATCGTGCGTCTTCTGTTAACGTGTAAATTATTCCAGGCGATTTTAGCCACCTCTTTATTTTCCATGCAAAAGACTCTATTTGTTCAATTTGCCTTTTCTTGCTGTTCGGCAATTATGATTTTTCCCGTCACTTTCCACCTTTCCATCTCTTAGGCAGATAATTCTTTTTGCGTGCTCTGCGGTTTCTTTTTCATGAGTGACCATAATTACAGTGCGTCCTTTCTCACTTATGTCTTGAAGGATTTGCAATATTTGGTTACCTGTTGTCGAATCTAGGTTTCCAGTAGGCTCATCTGCAAATAATATATATGGATCATTAACAATAGCACGTGCTATGGCAACTCGTTGCTTTTCTCCACCAGAAAGTTGATTTGAATGATTGTTTATTCTATTGGTGAGCCCTACAGCTTCTATAGCATCTTCTACTGCTTTTTTATCATTTGGGCGATCACTGTATACCAAAGGAAGTCTTACGTTATCGAAAACACTGGTTCTTGGAAGAAGATTAAAAGCCTGGAACACAAAACCTATATTTTTATTTCTCATCTTTGCCAAGGCTTCATCATCAAACTTACTTACATCCTTCCCCTGGAACAAGTACTTTCCTTTTGTTGATGTGTCTAGAAAACTAAGAATATGCATAAGGGTTGATTTTCCAGAACCACTGGGACCCATAATCGCGATAAACTCACCTTCCTCTATTTTTAAATTAATGTTATGAAGAACCGGCGTCACAATTTCGCCGGTTACATACTCTTTATATATATCTTTAGTCTCAATTAGGGTTTTTTTACTCATACCTCTTTAATTCTCCTTTATAAATGTAATAATTTCGTCACCTTCCTCAACTCCAGATGTGATTTCTATCAAACCACCGTTGCCTCTTAATCCTGTTTCCACTTCTTTTTTATCAAACTTACCTTTTGTTTTGTTAGTAAGAACTCTAATATATTTTTTTCCACTTTCATTGATAATTGAGCGCTGTGGAGCCACGAGCACACCTTCTTTTGTCTCTGTTATTATTTCGACATTTGCTGTCATTCCAGATCTAATTGGTAAATCAGATGTATCAGAAAGAAGAATGTCTGTATTATAATAGATAACCCCAGAAACCTCTGTCTTGCCCGGCTCTACTGACACAACCTTTCCCATAAGTTCCACATCATCTCCAAAGGCATCAAGCGTAATCACAACATCATCATCTACAGATACTTTTGCAACATCAGATTCGGAAATATCTACCTCTATACTTTTTTCTGGTGAAACAAGAGTAATTACTGGGTCTAGTGCTGTGACATTCTCACCAACATTTACATCTAATTTTGCAACGACACCATCCGCAATTGCCCTAAGCTCTGTCTTACTTACTTCGTTTTGAGCAGACTGCACACTTGCACTGTATCTGTTTACATCAGCTCTTAAGGAACCAAGATCCACATCTCTAGGTGCTGCAACTAGCAAGTCATAAGCAGCTTGGGCTTGTGCAAGATCTGCTTTTGCTATCTTTATGTCTGCCTCAGCCTGCTTTTTCTTGTTTTCTAAATTATTCTTTGCTTTGTTATATGCAATTTCATATCCAGCAAGACTATTTTTTGCAGAAGACACTGCTTGTACAGAATTCGTAAGGTTTGTGCTCGCTGTATTTACACTGACTAGAGCAGCGTTTATGTCTGATTTAAGGGTTTCCAGGTTTGACTCTGTCATACCAAGAACTGCTCGTGAAGCTGTAAGCATGGCTTGCATGTCTACAAGATGGCTTTGGATTTGAGCCACAGTGTTCTGTGTAGGACTAATTGAGAGATCTACTTTGTCGTTCGGGCTAGAGATTTGTAAGGCAAAGACTCCGGCCTTAGCTGCATTATACGCAGACCTTGCTTTTTTGTAGCTAGTCTCTGCAGTGAACAAAGTGCCTGGAGAAGCAGAGCCCAAACCATCCTCAAATACATCATTAGCTGTTGCATTGTCTATACCTATTATGTTATCTGACTCTGTTAAGGCGTCTGACAAGGAAGCCATTGTTGATTTTAATGTATTGATAAGGTCATCGTATGCATCTCTTACTATTTTACTATCTTCGCCAGCTTCTACTAGTTTTAGGTCATTTTCAGCATCACTAAACTCTTTTTTAGCAGTATCTACTGTGGAAGCAGAGGAAGCCTCTGTTTTGTCCAGCGATGCCCTCTTTTGGTCTACCAAAGCAAGTGCTTTTGTCCTTTCTGCATCACTTGCTCCAGCTATCCTTAAATCTAGAGAAGCTTGTGCAGAACGAAGTTGAGCAACAGACTGAGCCAGAGCGCTACGTTGCTGTACATTTTGTAACTTAGCAATAAGATCTCCTTTCTCTACTGTATCTCCACTTTTTTTACTAATTTGAGCAACACGACCGCTTACCTCCCAACCATATGATATGTCCAATTCACCTGATATAGAACCTGTTTCACTGACTGACTGCACTAATTCAGTACGCTCAACAGAAGTATGAGAAAACTCAGGAGTCTTGTCTCCACGAGATTTAGAAAAAACAACAAGTAAAATAATTACAACTATAGTGGTAATTATCCAAAACTTTTTAGATCTAGGTATGCTCATACTTAAATTATCTTAATACTACCTTAATTATTAGTCAACTGGGGAATTATATTATTTTTAGTTTTTTTAACCAAAGCTTCCATATTTTTTCTAGCTTCAACTTTTTTATTTCTTTTGGGGTATACCATCCTATTGATTTTGCTTCTGTGTAATTTCTTTGTACTTTTCCTTCCACTTCACACTCAAAGACGTACCAGTGGTGATTGTCTATTCCTCTGCTACAGGTGTTGTCCACTATTTCTTCTTCCAGCACTAGGTGCAGATTTGTAACATCTAATCCTGTTTCTTCACCAACCTCTCTTTTTATTGCCTGTTCCTTATTCTCCCATTCGTCAACGTGTCCGGCAGGACATGCAAACCCATAAGGAGGATTAACACGATCCAACAGCAAATATTTACCATCCTTTTTTATTATTGCACCGACAGAATAATGCATTGGCTCTCCCTTTTTTGAAGGATGAAGCTTAGGGTCTAACATAACAAAAATTTATTCGAAAATTGCTGAGTTCCAATTTCTCCATACACTGTCCGCAGCCTTTCCTCTTACAGAATAATCCGGTAGTAAAGGCATTTCATATCTAGAATAACCTATGTGGTTTAGTCCTATTGCCCAGCTAGAATCTTTTATCTTTGTAATAAAAGCATCAACAACACGTGCATGCTGATATTCACTATATGAGTGTGTTTGCCAGTCTTCCTCAGAATCTAATCTAGTTGGAATTTTACCAGTCCCATAATGATCTTTACCCTTCCACGATTTGTCTACAGGCAAGTAAGAGATTTCAAACCAGATAGATTTGTTGTGATATTTCTTTAGAACAAGACCACCGGATATTATAGCATTGACCCCGCTTTGCAGAGCTGTGTCACCAACAGACTCGTCTAAGGAAAGAGGTTCATCTATTTGTAAATAGAAGAAATTAGCAAGCTTGCCCCATGATATATAGTCTGGTTCTGGTATGGTAGTTTGTGTTTCAAGCACATCTCTAGAAGCAGACACACCTAGGCCAACTTCCACACCAGATAGAGACTTCATAGAATTAACAATGTCAGTCATTCTATCATGCTCTAAATTAATAACTTCACTTCCATTACCTTCTCCAACTATAGGCGAGGTATAAAACATTTTATCTACACCCTCTTCCAGAGCTAATTTACTATAATAATCTGTCATCTCTCTTATTTCATCAAAGTATGCCTTGTACCATTCTATATTATGACCACTAAAATCTATATCTGTACAACATGCCTTTGGTCCCAACAGAACCTTTAGACCTTCTGCCTTAAGTGCTCTTATATCTTTTTTTAATATATCATCTGGTGTTACTTTTCTAAGAACAGGAAGGGGAGATGTCTGTTCCCAGTCCCATGAAGGATATAAAACAGCCCAGTTATATTCACCAGCAACTAATTCTTTTGCTGTGGTAGCAATTGTATCTTCTGTTCCACTAACATAATCTGTTATCCCTTGACCAGAATGAAAATCAACCTTCCCATCACGATCTGGGAATTTATTACCTGTGCTTCCTAGTTCTTGTATACTTTCTGGAGTGACGGCTCCACTTGGGAACCATCTCCATCTTTCTACCTCGTCTGTTTGAGTTTTTTCATTTGCAAAAACAGTCTTCCTTCCTCGATTATCTGTAAAATGAGTCAGTGTATCGTTCTCCAAATA
Source organism: uncultured Gammaproteobacteria bacterium (assembly GCA_964612105.1). Lineage (GTDB taxonomy): Bacteria > Patescibacteriota > Patescibacteriia > Magasanikbacterales > UBA922 > CAZTEU01. Next base: position 114,994 of record CAZTEU010000004.1, read on the forward strand.
ATCCGCTGTAGCAAACCCTTCTCCATTACGACTATATCTATAAGAAACCTCATACTCTCCAGCGCTGTTTACATTAAAGAAAACATCTGTGTCACTAAACTCCTTTGTAAATTGCTGATTTCCTATTGAGTCCATCTTAACACCATCATTTTTACCTGCTAAGTGTATATAAATTGAGTCTTCAGCTGGTGTGTTTTCTGGAACTGTGACAAGGAAAGTCATTGTTCCTTTTGGTGAAACTGCTACTTTTACCTCCGGTGGTGTTTGTTTTGCAACGTTAGAATTATCCTGTGCTGGGTCAGAGACCAAGCTCTGTGAGGTCACTTCTTCGTCTACTCTTGTCATGCTAGAAAATATGGCCTGTGATATATCACGAACATCATTTTTCTGTGAGTTTCTTAGGCTATCCTTTACTTTCTTTAGTTTTCCATCAGACACTACATATATCTGAGTTGTCCCAACCTCTCTTACAACTTGTCCATTGTGAGGAACTGTTTCTTGTATTGTAGAACCCACATCTAGATTTGCATCAAATACATCAGATAAGTCTCTCACAACACTTGCCCAGTTTTCCCCGTATAAATCTTTCGCAACTTCTTCACTTGCTATCTTGTGCTTCATGTTTCCAGGACCAACAGCGTACACGTTAGGTGATATGGTTGTCTTAACAAGACGTGACCCTGGACGGAAGTTAATACCACCACCAGATGGGTAGTTGTCTACACAAACATTTGGGATCACTGTTATGTTTGAGAAGTCTTCATACCAAGTGTGATATACCTCACTATTTGGGAAGTACATCCTTTTCATGTCCTTGTTAACAAGATAAACAGCACTGTTTGTTGGAACCTTAAACAAATCACCAGCAGACAAAGATGTGCATGTCTCTGCAAGAGAGTAAGGTGTTCCGTGTATTGCAAATAAAAACGCAAAAACAAGGAAGGACAGAAGGGTCATTATTATGTGATGTTGCTCAAACTGAGCCAGTTTTTTATAAATGCTCATATATGTATTAATATGTATCTATTGTAGCAGATTTTTATAAAACAAAAAACCACCTGACGGTGATTTTTTTCTTTCAGCCTTATTCGTGGTGTTAGGGTTATATAACATTGTGAGGATACTCCTTTCCTCTATTCTGGAAAGAAAGTATTTTAGGGTTTTGTATTACCCCATCACGGATTTCCATTGCCTTAGATATTGTCTCATTTTTTGCCCACTCATTAGGGCCTCCCATTACTACAGGCAAGAAAGGTATTAAAGCTTTGGATATTTCCCATGAGGCAGAGTTCCAATACCAGCTTGGACTGTGATCCACTGCATAGTAGTATTTTCCATCAGACTGGAACATTGGGTTGTCAAAAGTGGTTGGTTTTGCACACCAGAAGCCCATTCCCTCATCACAGCTAATATCTATAATAAGCGCCCCGTTTCTCAACTTATGTGAATCCATTGCGCCAACAAATGTCTTTGGATTTTCTGGGTTCTGCATCGTACCATTAACTATTATTTCTACGTCAGAGAGTGCGTCTGCAAATAGTTTTATGCTTCCATCTTCCTCTACAGCCAACATATTTCCAGAGTCATTTTTTCTCATTTGCTTATACACCACTCCCGGTAACTGATCCTTCACCTGTGTAGATGGGCGACCTGTATATACAGTAATGTCATTAAACCCTTGCCCTTGTAGTGCGTATACAGCCCCCCGACTTACAGACCCAAAACTAATTACCACAGCTTTTCTTTGTTTTCCATAGTTTCCATCTACTCCAATTAAACTAAGTGCGTGTTTTACACCTGCATATCCTGCAATCTCATTGTTCTTATAAAAAGTATGCAACTCACTATTACCCGCCTTTCCCCAAGAGAACATTGCTTCCCATGCTATTACAGATAGTTTTCTGTCTATAGAAACTTGAGTAATTTCTTTCTGTTGCACAAAATGAGGCCATCCCCACACAAGAGAACCTTCTTTTACCTGCGCTAAATCTTCTGCCAGAGGTTTTGGCATTAACACGCAATCAAAGTTATTTAGTATTTCGTGACTATTAGCTACACGCCCAGATGTAAGATTAGCAAGCTCTCCATCTGTCATCCCAAACTTAATACCATATCCTTGTTCGAAAGTAATCAATCTTCTTAGTTCTTCCGGTATAAGCGCTATGTGTTCTGGATGGATAGGTACTCTATTCTCATTTTCCTTGCGTGATTTTCCTACTACTCCTACTGTTAGGTATTGTGACATATATTGTATAAATAAAATGCAGTGTACATTATATATTAGTCCTTGTAAACCTTTGCAACTCTCCCAACCTGCCCAGACTCTAGTCTTACTTTTATACCCCTATGATGAGCAGGGGAGCTAGTAAGAATATCTTTTACGATTCCGTATGTTATTTCACCTGTAGGCTGATCTTTTTTTAATATTATAGCCACCTTTGAACCCCTCTCAATATCTTTCCTTTGTGTTCCATCCATATATATTTATTAAATATATTATTACTACACAGATTATTGCATACTTATGTTTTTTTTAAAATACCAAAGAACCGCCCAAAGGCGGTTCTATATAATTTATTATACCCTATACTTTCTGTGGCATGCTTGGGCCTGCTCCATATTTGTTGTTTCCTGGAGTGCTTCCCAAAACTAGAAATACAAACATAACGATAGAACCTACAAAAGGAACTAGTTGTATAAAATACCACCAGCCACTACGACCTGTGTCATGTAGTCTCCTTACCACTACAGATATACTAGGCAGTATCATTGCAACAATATACAACAGATATACTATAGAAACTATGTTATAAAGAGTCTCTGACCCCTGTACTAGAGCTGCTAGTACAGCTATGCCCACTATAATTAACACATTTATAAGTAGAAACATCCAAAACTCTTTTCTACTTGCTCGTCCTGCAAAGGTAGCATATTTTTTTAGTGCACCTATATAATACTGCATATACATTATTTTAAATAAAAAACATGAATTAACTCATGCATTATATCATATTTGCCCTTGTTTCACTATATGGACTGCAAAATTGCCTGCTCTAAATCTTCTGGCTCATCTGTACCAATCCTGTACAACTTTCCATTCTCCATTTCTATCTGCACAGCATCAAACCCAGACACATTAAATATCCACGCACGAGGCTTCACACTAAATTTTATTCCCCAGCCATAATACCAGTGATTTTTTACTACTTTTGCAGATACAATATCTTCCAACTTAAATTTCTTCCTAAAAATCCCATAACCAAACCTTATCCGCAAATATTTTTCATTTATCATTACAGTAAGAGTGGTAAAAGAAGCAATAAGTAGTAAAATAATGACCATGAAAACGACAGCTGCTGGTTCGTAGCCTGTATATCTCAGTATAAACAAGAAATAGAAAACAAGAAAAACCAACACAGCTATCATTAAGTGACCAATTTGCGTGTGCTTATAAATCATACCTTCTTATGTCTATTTTTTTCTATAGAAATAAAAATCTGCAAAAGACTCCTTCTCCGGATCTTCTTTTAATGTAAATTCATTATCTATTTTTGTCATTAACTCCCAACCATGTAGATTTCTACTTATCCAATCTGTAAACTTCCTATGCTTCACATGTTGAGCAGGTGCTTTTGTTTGCCTGTCCGTGTTAGAAGAATAGATAATCACATACTTATTAGCAGAAGCAAACAAATCATTCATATATTTCTCGTATACATCATCTTCCACCAAATGAAATATTACATCCAAAGACATTGTTGCATCTACGCTAAATGTTTTGAGGTTGTCATAAAAGTACTGAGGGTCATAAAGGAAAAATGATTTACTATTCTCTTTCTCAAACTTATCCTTACACACTGTAATACTCTTTTTTGAGACATCGAAACCAATGTACTTAGGGATATTAAACAAAGATAGCTGATGACCGTCTCCACAGCCAAACTCTAGTACAGTGTTTATATTTTTTTCTTTTATAAAATCATTAATCGCCTCAGCCTTAAACTTCGCCAACCTTCCATACGAACCTGCCCCAGAGTTCCCCCCTGACTCATACCTCTCTTCCCAATACTTCTTAGAATTAAAATCCCTGTCCTTTCTTAACGAACGAAGTATAGACCGAGCAATAGAAGACAATAGCTTGTTCTTTTTTATTAGGTTTTTAAATATGGTCTTGCTCATATTTTTATTTCATCTGGTAGTACCTTATTGTTCTGCATCTTTTAGTATTACCTAATAATGCAATGGGAAAAAAACTTCTCACGAAAATTTACAGCTTCTTCAATTTCTTCATCTGATAATGAAACACCTTCCGGAACCAGTATTAGCTTATCGTCGTCATCTTCATGTCTGTGTATTATGGCTATACAAACCCCAGTTACTTTTTCTAAAGGTGTTTGTGGTCCTATATAATATGCATCTAATTCTTCTCCGTCAGGAGCTAAGGTTCCAGGAACATATCCATAATTCTGAGTATACAAAGCTCCTTTGTAATAAGTTCCATATGCTTGGTCTATAATAATTGAGACTTTTTCGCCCAGGTACTCTTTACACATTTCCAAAGATTTAGAGTTGTTCATTTTCATAAAGCACAGCTGTTTTATACATTTATATTTGCGTATATATTAGACAATAACAACAATTAATTCAACCAAGGTGGCTTAGATTTAATAACCTTATTGTATATTTTACAACTCTTAATATGAGCTCCCTTTAGGTAACCTGTACTAACTAAAAACTCATTTACTATCTCACCACCTGTAAACTTAAATGTTTTTTTAAATAACTTTGTCCATTCCTCTCTTGTAAGAGGATAATTCTTGCCCAACCACTTCTTAAAAGAACCAAACTCTTCTTGGATTTGTAGTATTACGTTTGCATTATGAATAGTAGCATCAATTTTTAGCCTGTTACGAATAATTCCAGCATCGTTCAATAATCTTTGCCTATCTTTTTCCTTATACGATGCAACTTTTGCAATATTAAAATTATCAAATGCTTTCTTAAAATTCTTCCTCTTCTTTAGTATTGTTGTCCAACTCAATCCAGCCTGGTTAATCTCCAGTATTAGACGTTCGAACAGCTCATTATCATTATCAATAGCAAAACCATAAGCTGTGTCATGATATATGCGATGTACGTTAGTTTTATCGAAGCCCCCTACAGCTTCGCAGTATGATTTAGGTTTTTCCATTCCTATAATATATAACAAGTTATTTACCACCCCTATCTTTAACAATAATTACTAATATCCAAATGATGGAGATAGCAAATATTACTGCTGTTATAAGCATGGTTATATAGTCCCATACAATATAACAAGGTAAAGAAGTGACTATTTCTTGCTTACAAGGAAAAAAGTAATTGTATGATTTTCCAATAATTAGCTCTGTATTTGAAAAATGGTAGATCAAAGCAGATATTATTGCGGAGACAAGAGGGATTTTTATTTTTTTTATCATAATTACATTATAGTGTGTAAATAAAACTTTTAATTTTACATAACGTTTGCGTATATGCGAACGTTGTGAATACTTGTATGCCAACATTGGCGAAGCCAACGTACAAGTATGAGTAATTTGGGCGGAGCCCATGGACTTATTTTTTCCCTTTTCTAAAGTCGCCTTCTTTTAATCCACTGTGAAGCAAAATCGACTGAAATGTACCATGTGGTATTTCCTTCTTCCTAACTTTAATAGTGACTTTTAATGTTTTCCCTTTTGTAGCTTTTTCATATCTGGCATGCGATCCTTTTTGCCTAACAAAAAAGAAGCCCTTTTCTGATAGGACTTTTAGTACAATTTTTAATGAAATTGGTCTAGGCATGTTGGAATTTAAGTCGTTCCAACACAGGACGCTCTATTTTTTGTATTTTAGAAAGAGGAACATCTTCAAGATGAAGTTCCAGCGCCTCCTGTAATGATTCTAGGGCTTCTTTTTTGGAATCACCAAAACTGGAAACTCCTGTATTAAGATTCCAAGATACATAGTGTTTACCCTCTTTCCACACGACATTTTTTAAGTCGATTTTGCGCATATTTCTAAGATAATTATACTTGTACTTTACTTAAAAAGAAAAAATAAGTCAAATTGGGCGTAGCCGGTTATATGTTGTTATGTGATGCGCTTAAAAATTAAAATCTTTTTCCAAACATTCAACATATATTCTCTGTGCTTCTAATTCCATCTCTTCACTTACTTTTATGAAGTTTTTAGGTGGAAATTCTTCTTGTGTTGTGTTTGTGACTTTAGAATATGCTTCGCTCCAGCAGTTTTTAACTTTTGAGCCAGTTATTAAAAACCAAATAAAGATAATGACACCGAGTAGCATAATTACAATGAATGTCCATTTTATTATTTTTTTCATATTTGTATTTTAATAATTATTAAGCATTTCACACAACGTTTCGGCATAGCCGAAGTTTTGCAGTGGTAAAATGGGAGCGCTAGCGACCCACCACTGCAAAATTTGGGTGAGCGAGCGTTAAAAATAAAATCACTTAAAACAGTTGTTTAATTCCAAAGACTAGGAGACCGATAACTCCTAAAAACAAAATCTATTCTTTGCTTTCTTTTATAATATACTCGCTATACCACTTGCCGCTGCTGGTTTCTTAAATCCTATTGTTGCGGCTGTTGCTATGAGCTTAAGCAGTGTTTCTGTGGTCGGGAATAGCTTAAGAATTAGGAGGAAAGGATTTTAATATTTTCTCTATCAATCACTTGGGGCTATCTTTTGATTAAGAAGACTAACTTTTATAAGGTTGACAAGTTTGCCCTCCCGTGCTATATATAACCCCACAAAACCCGCCCTTTAGTCTGGGCACGTTCTTTGGAGAATCAAATGAAGAAAGTAGTACTTTCTGCACTTCCTTTTATGGTGTACGGTATTGTGGCGTATTTGATCTCGGCTCATGTCTTCTATGCGGCGTCTGGTTCTTTCAACGCATCTACCGCATTTGCCGCCAGATTAGCTACCTTCACTGCCGTATACACCACCTTCCTCTCTGCAGCCACTATCAGTGATACTTTCAGAAGTACTATCGCCGATCTGGGCTTCGCCGTCGCTTTTGCTTTCGCTTGCGCTTACATCATCACTGTCTTCTCCACCAACCTCACCAACACTACCTTCTTTGCCTACTTTGTCACCCTTGTTTTCGCCGCTGCCTACGCTGCCGCCATGCCCACCATAATCGGCGGTATCAGTGGCTCCATCGATCTAGGCGAGTATCCAGTCAATGTGGTCTACTGGAAGGCTTTCCTTGTCTATCTTCTTGAGGCGATAGCCATCTTCACATTCGTCTACTTCTACCATATCAGTGTTGAATGATATAATGGAGGAGAACCTAACCCCTCGTGCCCACCGACTAAGCATCGGCTGGGCACGGGCGGGCAAACACAATTAACCACCTAAATAGGTGTTTTTTTATTTGCCCCAAGAGATTGATAGTGTAAAAAAAGAAATGGGAAAACAATTTCGTACAACGTTTCGGCATATCTGATGTTTGCCGTAGCGTAGCGGAGGCAAATATGGGTGGAGGCTTTTGTATAAAAGCCGTAACCAGATATGCCGTGTTGTACGATGTAATGAAAAATTCTTAATTCGCGATAGCGAATTATTTAATCGGGCAAATTTATTTTTTAAGTTTTTTCTTGCAATTTCAAATCTTCTTTCGAGACACCTAATAATTCATGTAGATATTGATATACTTCTTCAGTATTATCTCTGGAAAATTTTGCAATAATTTCATCCTTTGAAACATAGTCAGGTATTAAATATTCATCTTCTTCTAATCCAAAATGATTGTCCGTATTACTGTTTATTACAGAATCAATTGGAATTTTAAGAACATAAATTTCATATTGAAGCTGTTCTGCTGCGTCCGGTACATTTCCAGTACCAGCCTCTGCACAAGGAATACTGGTTGTGGCCGAAATGAATGACGAACCACCTCTTTGACTTTGTTTCATAGCAAGTTCTTCTGCGATACTTTGGGAAGATGGTTTGGCTACTGTAAGATAACGTTCATCTCCATAAATTGCATAACCGACTTCGTCTGATGATTGAAGTTGTTCCGTTAACTGTTTGGTTGATAATTTTCCATATCCATAGGTTCTTGTGTAAAAACCTTTCTCGTCTAAATTAGGATGATCCCCGCGTAGTAAATAAATAAAACCGTCTTTGATAAATTTTGGATTTAACGTAGTTTTCCATAATTCAAATTGTAATTCAGAAATTCTTGTTCTATCTTGGTATCCATTTTCTCTAAGAATTTCCTCAATATCACGACTGGAATATAATAAACTTTTCCTATCAAATAAAGAAACGAGTTCCGGGTTATCTTTGATATTTTCCCAGTTCGCCCAAAGATTATCTAATCGTTCTTTACGTTGTTCTAGATTTTCTTGTACTGCTTCTGGATTTTTTATGAATTGTGGGTCTCTGCCAAAATTTTCCATATATGTAGATTTAAAAAATAAATTTGCCCCGATTAATTTGCCCGACAGGGCAAAAAGAATTTTTCATTATTTCGTACAATGTACCTGCATAAGAGAAGTTGCGCCGTCTAAATCATCGAGATCGTCATCATCAAGCATACAGTATAGATACCATCAATCGTCAATATCAGTAGCGCAATTTGGGAGAGGGGAAACGCAACACCTTATCAAAATTAAATTTTTGCTTTTCCCCGAACCTCTTATGCAGTGTTATAAGATGTAATCAAAAGCCGCCGTTATTTACCGTTTAGTTTTCTAATCCTTTTAATAACTGAATCTTGGTACAATCTAAAAGCTTTTCGTTTCTCCTTTGGGTATAGATATGGCGTCCCAAGAACTTCTCTACAATGTCCGCATGTTAGTTTAGGAATACTTTTCAGGCTTATATTTTGAAGATCAATAAATTTTGTTGGGTGAAGTATTCGATCCATATATAAGCGCCGTAAGTTCCCAGAACCGTCTTTTTGATACACCAAAAGTAATTTTTCACACTTACGACAGGACACATTCAACAACCTTGAGTGTCCGCCCCGACTCGATTTATACTTATCTCGTTTAAACGAAAAGCTTGTTCTCTTCATATAAGGCTTTTGATTATTTCATATAACGTTC
>CAZTEU010000005.1:0-116050 GCA_964612105.1 uncultured Gammaproteobacteria bacterium
CAGATCCATCCGACAAAAGACAGAAGCTAATATTCCCTACCGCAATGTCTTTAGATGATAAGTACGATACAGAAAAAAAAGAGTTAGAAGAAATGGTGAGAGCTGTGGGGTTATAAATATATAGTGTATTTGGGTGTGGGGTACACACCTGATAAAACATAAGATTCCTTAATTATTTCGGTGGAAGCCAAATATGTCAAAAATAGTGAAAGAAGATTGCAAGTCAATCTCAATATACGATTTTAATAAATGGGGATGTCTTGATCATGACTATTATAGCGGATCAGTAGTGTGGACAAATAGTTCAACAGGTGAAAAAAATCGGATTAGCTATGCTATAAACAAAATGAGTAATGTAACCCATTATATAATCCTTAATTATAAAGTTCGTTCCTGGGGAGAAGAAGATTGGACAAATGTTGAGCATGAATATCCTATTGTCTCTACAAAATGTAATTTTGGAGGAAAACGTTACTGGTTCATTTGTTCAGTTTACTCTAGTGGTATTTATTGTGGAAGACGTGTTGCAAAACTTTATCTCGGTGCAGGTTCAAACTTTTTTGGTTGCCGTCACTGCTATAACCTCACTTACAGATCAAGAATAGATGGGTGGTCTTATTCTTTTCCAGATATAGACGAAGCATATGAAAAGATTGGCAGATTCTATTATAAAGGAAAGCCAACAAAAAAATATCTTGCTTACTTAAAAAAAGACAATTCTGTAAGAAAAGATATGTATAAATTCATGAGTAGATATGATGGAAAACTCTGATAAAATTTCACAACTCCATGAAGAATTTATGGACGAATGTAGATACGCACGTGGATTACGAGAAGAAACGCTTAGAGGTTATAAGCATAGCTTTGAGTTGCTGATAAGAATTATGCCTACCCTAACTCTGGAAATGATACTACCAAAAACAATAACGGAGTTTTTCCGTAGGCTAGATACTAGAGAAAGAAAGGTTGGAAAAGGTGGAATTATAAAGATTGGAATAAAGAAAAGCACAATAGCAACATACAGAAGCAAACTCAACAAATTCTTTATCTGGCTAAAAAATAAAGGATATATTGAAAAAAATCCCTTTGATGAAATGGAATATCCATCTGTAAATTATGATGACAGGAAATATCTAAAGAAAGAACAAATTGAAAAGATATTTACTGCATTGGTAATGAATACATGGATAAACCAGTTGGTAAGAAAAAGAAATCTGGCTATATTCTCTGTCTTTCTATATTGTGGAGTACGACGAAGTGAACTCCTTGGAATCAAGGTTATTGATGTAGATTTCAAACGAAGGACACTCCGAATAAGGAGAGAAACATCTAAATCACAGAGAGAGCGTATTATTCCACTAAACTCTAAGGTATATATGGCTTTGCAAGACTATATGGATGAGAGAAAAAAGTTAGGGAGTATGGAATATTCTCTATTTATTTCGGCTAATGGAAAGAATGGTCTTACACACAGTGGACTTAAGCATTTGGTTGAGAACATGAAAAAAATATCTGGTGTTAAGTTTCATGTTCATCAACTTCGTCATACATTTGCAGTTAACTTGTTAAACAAAGGATGTGATATTGCAAAAGTAAAACAACTTATGGGTCATACAGATATTCGTATGACTATGGCGTATTTAAGATGTCTTCCGAGTAAAGCAATGAGGGCTGATGTTGAGTTGTTAGATCTAGATAATTTGATATAAAAGGACATGTTTTATTTTTCTCCAATACTTGATATAATTTGATTGTTAATCAAGTTTTCAAATGCAGTTTTCTCCCCTATTTGGGGAAATATTTGGACCAAAAATTGGGTAAGGAACAGGTCTATCTAAATCACACACCTTAACAATAAACTGACGCTGAAATACGCGTCAACAGAGCCAAAAAACCACTCGTTTTAGTACGGATGGTTAATGGTAAGGCTGAGGTCTCCGGTTCAATCCCGGATGATGGCTCAATTAAAAAAGACCCTCAAGGGTCTTTTTTGTTTCTATTTCTTTACTTTACAACTCTTACACTTGCAACCCCATAAACTACCTAGAGCTGCAACACCAACCAGGATGTAAACTAAACGCACAGCCCAGTCCCAATTACCAAGTAGAACTTCTACTAGGTTCCAATCAAAAGCACCAACAAGCCCCCAATTTAGTGCACCTATTATTATGAGCCACCAACCTATTTTGGCGCCTGTGCAACCACTTGTTCCTTTCATAAAAAAATATTAATAATAAAAAATTATTTTTGTTACCTAATAGCAAAGATTGAGTCTGTATTCTCTGATTCACACGCACGCACAGTTACTGCCCCACCAGTAGAACTTGCGGTCAATGTATACCCTGTAGTAGATATTGGTGCAAACACCACACATATATCAATTTTTGGCAATGCTGGACTACGCTTTTCCTACCAAACCAATGTTGCCGGAAACATGTGTACAAAAAAACTTGCAGAAGCTATGGGTATACCTGCCCAACAAGCAGAGCAGGAAAAAATGAGCACAGGTATGACCAATATGAATGAGAAGGGTAAGGGAGCAATTAAAGAGTGCGTAGACTCAATCATAAAAGATATACAAAAAACTCTTGGTTTTATAAGTCAAGATTTGAGAGTAAAATTAGAAGAAATCATTCTTGTTGGAGGTACAAGCCAAATGCCAGGATTAGCTAAATATATAGGTGACACTTTACAGAAAAAAACAATCATCGCAATGTCACCATACGCTCCAGATAAGAAATCAATACTTTTCGTAGAAGCAATTGGACTTGCAATGCGTGGTTTAGATAAAAAGTGGGCAAAGGATCCAGAATTTACACCCAAGGAAGAGAAAGAAGGAAAGAAAAAAGTACAAAAAAAGACAGAGAAGGGTGTGGATAAGACTAAGACCAAGAAAACAGAAGAAAAAGACATCTCTTCCCCACCTCAACAAAAAGAAAAGAAGGCTAATAAAATTGTCAAAAAAACAGAACCAGAAAGTAATAATGGAAAAGAAGAGAGCGCGGAAGACAGGGAGTACTCTAGACAAATTAAGAAACAAAAAATCACACTAGCTGTCGTCCTTGTTATTGGTGTGATTATAGTAGGCGCATCTATATGGTATATGCAGAAAAGAAAATCAGAAAATCCAACTCAAAAAGTATATGGACAAGAGGTGCTGGAAAAGAAGCAAGCATTTTCTATGGCATCAGTGATAAACACTAATGTGGGTCAAGATTTAGCCGGAAAAGTTCCAGGTAAACTCCTAAACGATCCTATAAACATAGAGACAACTCTTGATGATGCAAAAGCATCTTCTCTGGAAAAGATTAAATCTAGCCTTGATGGAAACGATACGTTGTGGGAAACACCTATAAAAATTGAATCTGTTGGCTCTGGAGAAGAAGGAGTGGACAGCGAATCAACAGTGGTGGCAATTTCTTGGCTTGTGTATAACAAACAGATATTAAATGATTCCATATCTGGACAGATTGCTATAAAAAACACCAGAAACGTGCCTTATGAAATAGAGAGTGTTTTACCTAATTCCGTTGAGGGTGGAACAGAAGGAATGTTTACAATGCAATCTACAGTTACAATAAAAGTAAACGAACCTCTGTAGCTTCTTTTAACTTTGTGATATAATAATCCCATTAATAAATATATATATATGAAGAAGTTTTTCAAATCGCGAAAAGGTTTTACTCTTATTGAGCTACTTATTGTCATAGCAATCATCGCAATCATTGCAGCAGTCGTCTTTATTGCTTTAGATCCACTAACTCGTTTCCAAGACGCAAGAGATTCTAGAAGATGGTCAGATATTAATGCGCTTATGAGTGCTATTAAAGTTGATCAGGTGGATAACAGAGGTGCTTATTTTTATGGTGTAGACTACGACACTTCTGCTGCTGCCACAGATGCTGGAACAGAATATATGATTAGTAATGCAACTACCACAAGTGGTTGTAATGCGAGCGGCTGTTCCGCTGTTGCAGCTTCAAACGATTGTGTAAACTTACAAAGCCTTTCAACTGAGGGTTATCTGGGTGCATTACCAATTAGTCCAAATGGTTCCGGTAGTTGGACCGCTGCTTTAAGCGGATATTATTTGATCAAGAATGCAAATGGTTCTGTAACAGTTGGTGCCTGTGAAGCAGAGAATACAAGCTCTATTACCATTACACAGTAAAATTAACTTAACACAAGCCAAAAACCCCAGATTAACTGGGGTTTTTTGTAAAGACTTGACAAAATTAAAAAAAGTATCTATTATAAATTGTTGGCAAACACACCACAGGGAGGAACAAGATGTCCGACAGCAAAACCAACAAGAAAGATGGAGAAGGTGCAGTGGAGGTTCCAAAACCTCTTCCTATTGCCCCAACACAGCTTTGGCGATACCGGAGACCAGGTGAAGAGTGCTTTGAAGGAGAGTACGGTCAGGACGGTACTGGAATGCACCGACACCAGGATCACAGACTTCGTGAAGCAGAACGCGAGCATGGTCAATAGGCGGAAACCGGCTCCAAAGGACATCCTTGGGTAAGAGGTGTGCAGTTTTGCACACCTCTGCCCAATGTCTCAACATGATTAAAAAAACCACCATCTAGGGCGGTTTTATTTTTTACATGTTTCCTCAAACTCCCTAAACGCCTTTTCATCCCCGTAAGTAAGAAAGTCTTTATGATGCAAGGGTGAACGAAAATTATTTTTCTTAGAATGCATTATTCCGCACCAGTATTCCTCAGATCTTGCTCCAATAGCAGAGGCGTAATGCATTAGTCCATTTACATATCCACAATACATGCAGTTAAACTTTTCCAACCAATTAAGATAACTTAGTTTCTGCCTATCAACTCGTATATATTCCCCTCTTTTGACATACTTGAGTCCATAGATTGGAAAACAGATTCTGTGATATACCTCCATAGTTATGTCTAGAAAAACACAAGGAACAATCATTCCATAAATAAACGGGGATGATAAGAAATGTTGGAAATGTCTGCGTGGTATATACTTCTTAAATTGCATATGCAAATATATTATCACAAATATTTACCCGGTTCAACGATATAAACAGCTTGTCCACGCTGTAATTGACTTAGGTATGCCTCCTATGCTATAATATTTTGGTTATTATTCTTAACATAGAAACATTCTATGAACTGCACAAAATGTCAAGTCGAACTCAACGACGAGAACAAATGTTCACATGGTGACGATTGTAAATCATGTTGTGCTCCAGAAGCACCGGCTACTCCAGAAGCAGCACCTGAGGCACCAGCTCCAGAGGCTACTCCAGAAGTAGCACCTGAGGCAGCACCTGAGGCACCAGCAGAAGGTGGTGATGATGCTCCAGCAGCTCCAGCAATGTAATTGAATTGTAAAAGAAAAACCCCGAATTAATCGGGGTTTTTTAATTATGTATTTATTTTCTTACTTTTGCAGATGTATTGTTTGTGTTGGATAAGCAAGCACAATCCCCTCTCCATCTAATGCCTCTAGAAGGCTCAGATTAACATTCTGCTTCGTGTCCAGATAGACATCATACTCTGCATTTTCTATATAATAGACGGATTCGAAATCCAAACTAGAATCACCCAGACTGACCAAATGACAACGATCAAAAGTAGCGTCTTTATTACTCTCTACTATTTTCTGCACAATACCTGGAATCTTTTCCAACTTTGTAGTTGTTGTTCCATACTCAACAGAAAAGTTTAAAAGCTCCCTACGACGCTCCATTGTCTTGAGATTCTGCACACGAGCGCTTGTAAGATCTTTGTTTGGTATAACCATTTCTTCACCACGTAACGTGCGTATTCGTGTTGTCTTTAGTCCAATCTTTTCTACTGTTCCACTATCTTTTCCTACAACAATAAAATCTCCAATTGAGAATGGTTTATCAAATAGGATAGAGAATGAGCTAAATATATCACTTAGGAGATTTTGTAGAGCAAATGCAATAGCAATACCACCAATACCAAGACTGGCTATTAAGGAGGATATGTTAACCCCTAGATTGGAAAGAATAAATAAAAAACCTAGAGACCAAAGAGATATGCGGATAAACACAAGCGCCATATTTACCATTGCCTTCTGATTAGCATTATCCTCCTCACGCTTCTTTAAGTATTGTTTCATTCCATACGTCGCTATAGCCTCAACAATTGCAATTGCCTCTGCAATAAGAGCAACGTAGAAAAGAAGGTCTATAATCTTCGCTATAATACTGTGAAGCTCCAATGTTTGTGCAGACACAAACAAAGAAACAAGGATATAGAAGAACGGTTTTACATGACCTATTACATCTAAAAGCACATCATCTATATCGCTTTTGGTGTTTTTGGCTAACTTCTTGAGTTTACCAAGTAAAACAAGCTGAAATAGCTTTAACAATAGAAGTAATCCTAAGAATACAACACCCGCAATAGCATACTCCCAGGCACTGTTGTTCCACAGGCTATACTGCTCGAGTATTAACTTATATGATTCTAACATAATAATAATATTAATATATCGCTAATTCTACATCTTTTTGTTAAAAAAATCAAGGTACAGCATAAATTATCCTCTCTATTGACATCAAACTAGATATTTGCTATCCTGAAATGCTATAGTATAGATGGAGTATTACGTAGTTATGTTCTTTTACATATAGTAGCAGAGGGAATCATGTCCAACTCTCGACAGGACTATGTCACGCTCGTGACAACACCCCAAGCGGAGATGGGCTATGCCACTCTCTGCTACAACCACCGCCCATTTTCCGCAATGCGGAGGAGGACCCAATGTACAAGCGATTTCTCACCATCCTCGTGATGGCAGGTGTCTGCAGTCTCGCACTGCCGGCAACAGCGAAGAAGACCAAGAGGCTCACCGCCGAGGAGATCAAAACCCAGGAGTGCGTGAGCATCGCCGAAGAAGCCAAGGGCTACTTCAACGCCAAGCAGCACAAAGAAGCTGTACGCCTATTCATGCGTGCCTACGCCAAATGCGATCGTCCCGCTGCCCTTTTCAACGCGGCGCGTGCTGCAGAGGAGGGAGAGGACTACAAGAAAGCCGTTGGCCTATTCAACGTCTACGCGAAACGAAAGGACGCCGACCCAAAAGGCAAAGATGATGCCATCTCCAGATCCAAAGCACTGTCAGAGGTTCTGGAAGAGCAGAAGAAGAAAGCCAAACCTTCTGTTGTGGTCAGCGCCCCAGCAGGACCTATGGCGTCTTCGCCACCCGCAACGACCCCGAAAGACAGTCAGATCGACAAGACTCTCGGCCAGAAAGGTCCCACAAAAAGCATGGGCGAAATCGTCCGTGACACCTACTACCTGGATCCCTGGACCAAGTACGGCTGGAGAGCTGGACTGGGGCTGGGAGTTCTCACAGCAGGACTCGGCACATGGATGACCATCGACGGAGCCAACAAGGGCAACGACGCCAAGAACGTGAGCTTCGCCGACGGCAAGGATCTGTACAAGAGTACTGTCAATGATGCAGAATCGCGTCGCAACTGGGGGCTCGCCCTGACCGGTGTCGGACTCGCGACGGCACTTGCCTCCGGCTACAAGATCTGGATTGCTCCTGGGATCAGCGACAAGCACGTCGCTGTGGCCATGAGGTTCTAGTCTAGGTCTGGGTGGTGGAATACTCACCGATGCCCCCTCTGCAACTGCGGAGGGGTGCATCCGGTGGGTGTAAGATATGCAGAGAGTGGCAAATCAAAAAAACAGCACAAATGCTGTCTTTTTTTATATAAATTGTACTCATCTACCTACCAACTTAGTTGATAAACAAATGGGTACGCGGGTCCGTGACTGGCCGAAGCTAGTCACTTTCCCGCGGGTACCCCCCTTTTACTCTCTATTTCTCCTTACCGCTAGAGGGTGAGCGGCTTGTTGTTGCGAGGACTATCCCCCATAACACTTGTAGTGCGTGCGCTTGACCCCATTCACGTCGATCAACTTGACCGACACGCAGGAGTCAACTTTCTTACAGCCCATCGGGTGACCAGGAAACCCGTTCCACTCTGGATTGCACTCGTTGCATAATCCACCGCCCTCCCCACCTTGAGGAGGATTGAGCATGAGAGAATACTGGTCATACGCACACCACTTTCCGAAACTGCTGCCTGTGCAGTCTTTATAGTCGGTGCAGAACCCAAGACTTTTGCTTTCGCACTTACCGGACTTGCAGCTGTCCACAGTCCCCTTCTTCCAGTCATCGCACTTGGAGCCGTCCTTGACCGACTTGTTTGTGCACTTTCCGGTCTTGGGGTCGCAGGCGTCGTTGGTGCAGGCATTCCCGTCACCACACATGGCATATATCTTGCCTGGCTGGCACTTGCCATCCTTGCATCCGTCGCCCTGTGTGCAGGCATTACCATCGTCGCAGATCCAGCTGTTATTCTTGTGCTGGCATCCTTTTTTCGGGTCGCAGATGTCGTCGGTGCAAGGATCCTGGTCGTTGCAGGACTTCTCCGGCTTGACCTTTGGCATGCATCCACCGTTCAGGCAGGTGCTTTCCTTGGTGCAGGCGTTGCCGTCATCGCACTTGTGTCCATTGACGGAAACGAACTCGTAAAAGCACGTACCGTTCGCTAGACAGATATCGACAGTACACGGAGTGCCGTCATCGCACTTCATGCTTGTCAGCCCTGACGGGAAAGGCTTGTTACACGCCCCTTTCTCGCAAAGCATCTTCAAGCACCCTTTTTCGAGACAGATAGCTTCGGAGATTGGCTCGTGCTTGCAACCCGTCTTAGGGTCGCATGTATCGACGGTACAAGAATTGCCGTCATTGCACGCACCGATTGAGACATAAGAACATTCCCCGCTCGAAGTGCACGAGTCCTTGGTGCAAACACTTCCATCGTCACACTCCTTGTCCAACTTACTGGAAGGCAATGGAAAGCAGCCTCCATCCTTGTTGCACTCGAACTGAAGACAGCTGCTGCCAAAACAGCTCTTACCGACCAAGCCAGGCTTAAACACGCAGCCAGTCTTGGGATTGCACAAGTTGGAGGTGCAGACGTTGCCGTCATCACAGTGGAACGGGAAGAGGCCTTTGCACTTGTTACCATTGCAGACATCCCCCGTGGTGCATTTGTCACCGTCGTTGCAACCAACCACCTCATTGTAGTTGGTGTTGGCGCAAGCCCCGAGAGACTCACCTGGGTTCATGATGCAATCGTCAGCCGTGCAGACGTTGTCGTCGTCGCAATCCTCGACCTCTTTGCACTTCTTGCAACCCTTGTTTTGGGACTTGTAGAACTCGCAACCAGATGGCGCACACATATCGTCGGTGCACGGATCGCCGTCATTGCAAGGATTGTACCACTTGTGCTGGCACCCATTGACCGGATCGCAGGTGTCGATGGTGCATGTGTTGTTGTCTTCGCACTTCTTCTTGACCGCAACACTGCAAAGACCTCCGTCGCTACACTTGTAGGTCATGCAGCCAGATTCGAAGCACGTCAGTCCACCCTTCGGCGTAAAAACACACTCCTTTGTGTCCATGTTGCAGGTGTCCACGGTGCAAGGGTTGTGGTCCTCGCAATACGTGTCATCCTCACATTGCGAGATGAGATCATTGTAGCAGTTCCCGGTCACACCGCAGGTGTCCTTGGTCCACTTGTCCCCATCATCGCAGTCAGAGTTCTTGGTGCAGGCGATACAACCCGTTTCGACCACATTGTCTTTGGGTTGCGAGATGCACCACCTTCCTTCGGCGCACTCTACACTCTTGTGCGCACACATTCCGAAGGCACACAGATCAACGGTGCAGACATCACCATCATCACAGTCGTTATCCTGCTTGCACTTCTTGACCTCGTAGGTGTCGCCGGCCTCGGCGTCCGCGTCGTTACTCGACACAGAGTCGGGCTCGACGGTGACGTCAGCGTCGGTCTCGTCGCTGTCCGACGAGACATCATCCCCGTGGACGCTACCCTGTCCATCTGCCTGAGAACCTGCGTCGGCACCGAAAGGCACCTCGACCACCGAATCGGTGGAACACGCGCTGGTCACGAGACACGCGCACAGAATCATCATTGACTTCTTCATCTGAAACTCCCTAAACGCCAGCATGGCGTATGCTGGTGGATATTGGCTCCGAGCGGAACCTAGTCGTGGTTGCGCTCCGGAGAGCAAGAAATATGCTGTATTAACACACTTTTTGCTCTCCAGAGACGCACATATATTTGTAAAGATCGATCAAGTATTATAGCACAAAAAGACCCCTTTGTCAAGGAGTTTTAGCTGTTTTTTAGCTAAGATAAGCCAAATATATAAAAAAACACCATTTTTGGTGTTCTTTTTTCTCTGGGCAATCTATAATTTAGATTACCCATCTCCTACAGTGTGTACTAGCCCACACCAGGCCTCCGCTTTTACCACTGCGGGCGTGTGGTTGAAGAAGAGAGCGGGTCACTCCTTCTTCTTGGTCGGCGGGTCGTCTTCCTCGACCTTGCTCGACTGCTTGCCCTTCTTGAGCGTGACCGTTGCCTTGCCCGCTCGCACGACACGGTTCTTGTCGTAGTCCACCTTGACGGGGCCAGGGTAGACCGTGACCTTGGTCTCCACGTAGTGCGGTTCGATGGTGCCTCCATCCCCCACACACATCACCCAGGTGGCCGATGTGTTGGTGCTCGCGAAGATGCCGTTGGGCTCAGCTTGGCCGATGGAGGTGGTTCCGCCGCCGCGGTAGATGCGGACGGCCATCTGCGGGTTGGTCAGGCTGGTATCGAACGGGATGCCGAAGCCCATCGACGGGCAATCGCCTTCGATCATGCCGTAGTCAGCTCGCCACACCGAGTGGGTCGCCACGCGCTGGTTGCGGATGTTGTAGAGCTTGATCACGAGATCGCGCTCCAGCGACCAGTCGTAGGCGGGGACGGGCTGGACCTTGGCGTACTGAGCCTGCTGCCGCTGAACGGCTTCGTTGTCCTCCTTCTCCTGGGATGCCTTGGTCTCACAGCCGAGCAGGCCGAAGATCAGGAAGAGCAGGCCGAAGATCTTGATGTAGCAGTTGCTGCGGTTCATGATCACCTCCTCGCCTTCGCGGCCTTGAGCTGGATGTTGATGCTGGCGAGCTGCGCGCGGATGTTCGCCTTCGCGCCCTCGTCCAGGTTGGGGTTGCTGAGCTGGGCGTTGAGCTCAGCGATCTGCGCCTCGTAGGTCGCGATCTGCTGCTTGAGCCCCTCGCTGCGCTGGTAGCTCTGCTCGAAGACCACACGCTCGACGGCGGTCTGGCCGATGATGCCCGCGGCGTTCAGGCCCCAGCCAACGAGGCTGAAGATGACGATCACTCCGACGAGCCACCACACCCATCGGGTGCCCTCTCGCCGCTCTTCTCTCATATCGTACTTCTGCATGTTGTCCTCTCTTGAAAAAGATCAGGTACGGCTACTAGGCCGATTGGCTCTAGTTTTATCACATTTTTTTGTCTTTGTCAAGGGTATTGCATTAAAATCCAAAACAAACTGAGTGTGAAATAGAAACAAAAAAACCGCTTAAATAAGCGATTTTTTTAGATTTGTGGGCCCGGAGGGATTCGAACCCCCGAAGGCATAAGCCAGCAGGTTTCATGTATTCCACATGTTTCCATGAGGCATGGACTATATCATCACCGTTGAATTAACTTTAGGTGCTCCGGTATCTAGTCTCTACGGGTCCCCTACAATTTATAGGGGTTCCCACGGTATTGGCATATCTATTAAAGACTTAGCTTTCACCGTTATCCCAGAGTGTTCATCTATGCGTTTCCACATAGAGCTGCAATATTACTTACAGCCTGCCCCGTTTGACCGCTTCGGTACAGACCCATTGATTTTTTTTGTTATTTCTTCTATTTGTTTTTTTATATAAATTAATAATTTTTTATCACTATAACGCACATGAATCATTCCATTTTTCATCTTTGTTGACCTTTTACCATCTTTTGATTCTTTCACATATGGTTTTCCAAATTGTTTTTTCGGAATCCCTGTCTTGTTTGACCAAAAAGATATTAGCCTATCTTTATCCTGATTACTGTGACAGTAAAGATGACCTCTTAGTCTTGATTCGTCTACTTGGCACACCTCTCGTAGAAAATTCATAAACAGCACCACCATTCTTTCATCACTATTCGCAAAATCCACACCAACTGACTTCTCTGAGGTTGTACCTTCTGCCCAATATAGCATTATTCCGGCAAGAAACAAGTTTTTCTCCTTTCTAGACAGTTTCTTTTTAATTTGAAAAGATGGTGGTTTTCTTTCAAAAAGAAACCTATTTGAATCTTCAGCACGTCTTCTTTCTATATTGTGCTTTCTAAAGAAATAAAACATCGCATTCAACGATACACCGAAATAATCTGCAACCGCCTGAACACTATAGCCTTCATCGTATTTCTTTTTTACTTCAGAAAGTAAACTATCTTGTACTTTTGCCTTCATACCGTATCAGTATATCAAAGGCAATATTTTCTGTAAAGAACCCTTTTGACCCCCACTGAGCCATCTCGGGGAGTCGAACCCCGGACCTACGGTTTACAAAACCGTCGCTCTAACCAACTGAGCTAAGATGGCATTATATATCGGCGATTTTCTGTTCGAACAACGCCAACTTATTATTTTCTGGATTTACCTTCTTTAACTGAGATAAACCACTCTTCGCTATTTTTTTGTTCCCAACTATTATACTGATTTCTATCAATTTGTCAATATACTTTGGATTCTCTGGCTCCAGCTCCATTGCTTTTTGAATGGACTCAAGAGCATCATTATAGTCACCTGTTCTCTGTAGAAGTTCTGTGAGCTTAGCAAAACGTACAGATTTACTGTCATTTATTTCATTTGCTTTTTGTAAATATTCTATAGCCTTATCTGTCTCTTTCTTTGCTTCTGCAACCTCAGATAATCTGACATAAACCTTATCATTTTTTTTGTCTAACTTAGAAAGGAAGCTGTATGTCTCCTCTGCCTCTAGGAATTGTTCTTGTGCAAAGTACACATCACCAAGTCCTTCATATGCAACTGTATTTTTGTTGTCCAAACGAATTACTTGTATATATATCTTTTCAGCCTTGTCGTATTCGTGATTGTCGTAGTGATGCTGTGCGTCTTTTAGTAGTGAACCAACTTTATCTTTCTCTTCTGTAGTTTTTGCAACTACAGGTTTTTGTGGGGTACTTTTCTTTTTCATTTCATCTGCAACCGTTTTCTGTATCTTTCCAACATATGATCTAAACTTCTTTTGATGATCCTTTGCTTTTTTAGTAATTGGTTGAATAATTTCACCAAGCTGTTTTTTAGAAAGATCAGCACGCTTGTCTGCACGTTTTTTGAGAAATTCATTCTTCTTTTTTTCTTCCTTGGCCTCACTTATATTTTCTACGTCCAATAATGTAATTTGAGGGTATTTGCGGATTACAATTACAATAATCGCTACCAATGAGCCTATTATAAGAAAAAATGGGAGAATGGTTGACATATTAGCTTTTAGAAGCCAAATCTATCATTTTAGTTAAACTTTCTACCTTTGTTGATGCCCCTCCAACAAGTACACCGGATACATTTTTAGACGAGAGATAGCTTACCACATTTTCCTCATTTACACTACCCCCGTACAATATTGGCACGTCTACCTCTGTATATTGCTTAATTTCATTACTTATCCACATATGCATCTCATCTGCCTTGGCTGGATCACAGGGATCTCCTGTACCAATTGCCCACACAGGCTCGTATGCTATCAGTAACTGCCCTTCGTTAAAACTTAGTCCATCCAGAGCCTTCATAAGCTGTTTCTTTAACCTATACTCTGTTTTTCCAACCTCCTTATCTTCCGCTGTTTCTCCAATACATAATACAGGGATAATTCCCACCTCTATGCAGGCCTCTATTTTCTTCCTAACATTTTCATTTGTCTCTCCAAATATGTGCCTTCTTTCTGAATGTCCAACTAATGCGTGTGTACATCCTAACTCTTTGTACATTGTGGCCGACACAGCGCCCGTGTATGCGCCTTTTGGTGTCCATGCTACATTTTGTGCCCCAATCTTTATATCGTCATCTGAGGTGGCTTTTATTGCGTCTGGAATAGCTATTGATGATGGAAAAATTACAACTTCCACATTATCATCTATATTATTCTGGATGAGCTGATTAATTAAGATGTTTGACTCATCAAAGTCTAAGTACATCTTCCAGTTTGCGTATATGTATTTCATATTAGAATTTTATATCTTCTTTATTAACATCTCCAATAATACCCACTCTCATTTTGTTAAAATTAAACACATTTTTTGCAATTCTTTGAACATCCTCTCTAGTCACCTTTTCTATCCTCTTAAGCTTTTCCTCTGGTGTCTGCATTTTATCGAAGAACAAGGATTGTGTTGCAAACCAATTTGCTACTACACTAGAGTTTTCTAGAGATAATGTCAAGCCTCCACGAATGTGTGTTTTTGCATCTTTTAGCTCCTGCAAACTAACTCCATTCTTTATTATTCTCTCTATTTCTTTACGTATAGCAGAAATTGCTTTATTAATATTTTTTGCTTCTAATCCTGCACGCACATATACATATCCTGTATCGTTAAACTTTTCTGCCCCTGACCTAACTGTGTATGCAAGACCTAGCTTTTCTCTTATCTTTATAAACAGTCTAGAACTCATTGAACCACCTAGTATTGTGTTTAGTACTGACAATGCCGAGTGTTTTCTGTCTCCATATTTATATCCAGGAAAACCGAGCATTAATTGAGCCTGATCCGTTTTTTTGAACTGAACAGCTATTCTTTTTTCTTTTTTAATGTTACCAAACTTATATGCAGAGAAGTTGTTTTTCTTTTTACTTGTTTTTTTTACAGAGCCAAAATATTTGTTTAATAATTTATGAGTATCCTCATTTATTGCCCCGGCCACAACCACAGTCATGTTACTTGGACTATAGTGCTTTTTTCTGAAAGCTAGAACATCCTTTCTATTATAACTCAACACATTTTTTTCACTTCCTGCAATATCTCGCCCAAGAGGTCCATCATACATTACCTCCTCGAATATATTATCTATATTCATTATTGGATTGTCGTTATACATCCTTATTTCTTCCACTATTACACTCTTCTCTTTTTCCATTTCTTTTGCATCGAACTTCGAATGGAACAACATATCTGACAAAATATCAAAAGATACTTCCGTGTAACTAGCGTCTGCTTTAATATAATAACCTGTGTATTCTTTACCTGTAAAAGCATTATACTGAGCTCCAAGCCTGTCTATTTCTCTAGTAAGAGTAAGTGTGTCTTTTCTTTTCTTGGTTCCCTTAAACATAATATGCTCTACAAAATGAGATACCCCTGCCATTTTATTTGTTTCATATCGTGAGCCAACTGGGTACATAACCAAAGTAGTAAGGGATTTTGTATCCGCAAGTGGAATCATCACAACAGTTGCATTGTTTTTTAGTGTATATTTTTCGTAATTCATATTATTGTTTACCAACTTCCACTAGACCCTCCTCCGCCAGAACCCCCTCCTCCAAATCCACCAAAGCCACCACTTCCTCCTCCAAATCCACCAAAGAATCCTCCTCCACTTCCATTTTTATTACTTTTAATTAACCAACTTGTAAAGGCTTGGCCTGTCTTGCTTCTAGATAAAAACCAGTCAAATAAGAGACCGATTACCCCAAACGCTATAACTAATGCAATTATTGCTGATGTAAATATCAGACCCGTGACTAATCCAAAAACCCCACCTATAGCTCCACCAGGCCAAATTGCTTCTGATGATCCAAGCTTTCTCATGATTGTAGAGCCAGCCCACACAACAAAGAAAAAGGCTAGAAACAAGTACTGTGCTAGTCCTTCAAAGATACTAGACGTAATTGTTTTTCCTTCCATTACATATGCCCCGCGAGATACTTCTATAATGCTATTTACCCCATTTTCTATTCCAGCACTATAGTCACTTTCCTTAAACTCAGGAATTATATCTTTTCTTATAATCATCCCAGAAACAAGATCTGTCATATCCCCCTCTAATCCATATCCAACCTCTATACGCACCTCTCTCTCGTTTGGCGCAACCAATAGAAGAACTCCATTATCTTTCCCTTTCTTTCCAATGCCCCAATTTTCGAAAAGCTCAACAGCGTAATTATCTATTGTATCCTCATCCAAACTTTCTAGTGTAACAACAACTATTTCTGTACTATCTGTCTGTTCAAAATTAGATAACTGAGTCTCTAAACGAAGTTTTACATCATCGCTTAAAATACCAGCGAAATCATTTACATGACCTGTAGCAATTCCAGGAGATGTAAAAGCAAAAGCAGGTGCGCTGACAAGCACACCAAAAAGTGCTAACAGTACACCTGCTTTTTTATAAATCATACTTATTGCCCTGTATTGAACTCAACTTCTGGTACTGTATCTGCTCCTTCCGCTGATTCGAAAAGTTGTTTTTCTCCGTCCATTCCAAACATTTTTACTAACCAAAGACCTGGAATTCCTTTTGCTTTTATATTATATGCCTTTGATTCTTCATTAAATCTTTTTCTTTCAACAGAAATCCGATTTTCTGTCCCTTCCAGCTGGTTTTGCAAAGCCAAGAAGTTCTCATTTGATTTTAGGTTAGGATAATTTTCTACAGTAAGTAACATTTTTGAAAGTGCAGAACCCAACTCCCCTTGTGCTGCTTGGAATTGTCCAAACAGAGCTGGATCTGATAATACTTCTTTTGTAACTGTCATCTGACCAACTTTTGCACGTGCTTCTGTAACTCCTAAGAACACAGCTTTTTCCTGGTTTGCTATACCTTGCACTGTTGATACAAGATTTGGTACCAAGTCGTATCTACGCTGATACTGGTTTTCTACCTGTGCCCATGCTGTATCTACATTTTCTCCCAAGCGTATAAAGTTGTTGTAGGCTCCGACTAACCAAAGAACTAGAATTAATGCAACACCAAGAACAATCATCCATGGTGCTATTTTTTTGTTTTTTGCCATATAAATTATGAGTAAATATGTTTATGAATTATAGAATTGAGCTCTTCTACAGAAACCTTCTCTTGTTCCATTGTATCACGGAAACGCACTGTAACGCTACCACTCTCTAGTGTATCATGATCTACTGTTACACAAAGAGGTGTTCCTATCTCATCTTGTCTTCTGTATCGTTTTCCAATACTACCTGTGATATCGTATTCGCAACGATAATCTTGCAATAGACTATCAAAAATCTCTTTTGCTTTCTCTGGTAGCCCATCCTTTTTCATAAGAGGAAGTACTGCAACATGGTATGGAGCCATATGTGGAGCAAATTTCATAACAACTCTCTTCTCCCCATCTACATCTTCTTCATTGTATGCGGATAAGAGCATAGCAAGAAGAGTTCTATCTACCCCCATGGAGGGTTCTACAACATGAGGAACAATTTTCCTTTTATTATCATCTGGATCCGTGTACTCCAGCTTTTGTTTAGAATTTTCTGCATGATTCTTTAGGTCAAAATCTGTTCTGTATGCCAAACCCCACAACTCTTTCTTCCCAAAAGGAAAATCAAATTCAAAATCAACTGTGCGTTTAGAGTAATGTGCTAGGGTATCTTTAGGCACCTCTTCCTTATGTAAGCTTTCCATCTTTATCCCTATAGATTTTGCCCAATCCTCCATCCATTTTGTCCAATCCTCAAAATGCTTTTTCCATTCACTTTCTTCAACAAAGTACTCAATTTCCATTTGTTCAAACTCAAGAGTACGGAAAATATAGTTTCCTGGAGTTATTTCATTGCGAAAAGCCTTACCAATCTGAGCTATACCAAAAGGCAAGCGTTTACGTGAAGTATCTAGTACATTTTTGAAGTTTACAAAAATTGCCTGCGCAGTTTCTGGTCTTAGGAAAACCTTAGAAGAATCATCCTGTATAGTACCCACTGAGGTTTCGAACATCAGGTTAAAGTTCTTTGGTTTAGAGAAATTTCCAACTTCTCCACAAGATTCACACTTTTCTATGGTATCCCCTTCATCTAATCTGTATCTCTTATTACACTTCTTACACTCAACCAAAGGGTCACTAAAAGTTTCGACGTGACCAGACGCCTCCCACACTTTAGGATTCATTAAAATAGCTCCATCTAGTCCAACCATATCATCTCTAGATTCAACAGCTCTTTTCCACCAGTCATTCTTTATGTTCATTTTGAGCTGAGAACCAAGTGGACCATAGTCCCAACTATTAGCTAATCCTCCATATATTTCCGATCCTGGAAAAATAAAACCACGCCGTTTACACAGCGAAACCAAGGTATTCATGTCTATACTCATAGTAGCAACAGTATAGTAAAAATTAATCTATTAATCAACTTTTTTTGGAATCCAGTAGCAAGGTAACTGGCCCATCGTTTATAATCTCAACTTCCATGTGAGCTCCAAATTTGCCAGTCTGCACATCTACATCACTTTCGCCAAACTTGCTAATCATGTATTCATACAATTTCTCTGCATGCTCTGGAGGGGCTGATTCTGTAAAACTTGGTTTAGTTCCTTTTCTACAGTTTCCAAGTAGTGTAAATTGAGAGACGAGTAAAACAGAACCTCCTATATCTTTTATATTTTTTTCCATGAATGATTCGCTTCCGTTCTCTGAAAAAATTTTTAATTTGCAAATCTTTTCTACCAGCCAATCAACATCTTTTTCTATATCATCATGAGTAACACCAACTAGCAAAACTAAACCGTCGGCAATTTTGCCGACGATCTTATCATCTACTTCTACGGAAGCTTGTGTAACTTTTTGTAACACCACCTTCATACCTATATCTTCATTATCTCTTTTTCTTTTTCTTCTCCAATAGTTTTTACTTGTTCGTTATATTCTTTTACTATTTTTTCCAACTCATCCTGTTTCTTGTATTTTTCGTCCTCACTTATTTCTTTAGCTTTTTCTGCCTTATCTATCTGCCCACGAATATCTTCTCTAATCTTCCTAATTGCTATCCTAGAATCTTCTAGTTTTTTGTGTAGCACTTTTATTAAATCCTGCCTACGTTCTTGAGTTAGTTCAGGAAGTGGTAGGCGAATCTTTTGTCCATCATTTACTGGATTAATTCCTACATCAGAATTTCTTATTCCTAGCTCTATATCCTGTATTATAGACTTGTCCCATGGTTCTACAGCAAGTGTTTTTGCATCTTCTACAATTATGGAAGCCACAGCCTTTAGTTGTTGCTTTGTACCATATGCTTCCACCATCACATCTTCAACTAGTGCTGGGGTAGCACGACCAGTACGTAAAGAGGTTATTTCTCCTTTTAGGTGTTCTACTGCTTTATCGAAAAGCTGTTCTTCTATATCAAGCATATTATTGTTTTGGTGGGATAGTAAACCCTAGATAAATATAACTTTCATCTGGATGAATCCTCATTATTGTTGGAACCTGGTCAGATGGGAGTTTCTTGGTTGTCCAGTTTACCCCACCATCTATACTTCTGTAAAATGTAGACCTGGATAAGTCAGTTTCAGTAGCAGTGTAGAATATTTCCTTATCATTCTTTGGGTTAACACCAAAACCAAACACATTTACACTTCCTGGAGGAGTGATAAGCTCAAACGCTCGCCAACTTTCGCCTCCATTTGTTGTATACATTATTCCATAAGTAGAAAGCCAGAACATTGTGTTTTGTTTTGTCGGATGCATTATTAACCCTCTATACTCCATTGAGCCAGAGAAGTCTTCCATTCCAGAGGCAAGACTGTGCCATGAATACCCTCCGTCATCACTACGAAACAAACCATTTTCTTGTGTGCTCATGTACATTCGACCAGGTGAGTACCTGTCCGGCTCTACACGAACCACACTCATTCCAAGTCTAACCAAAGTTGTCCAGCTACTTCCCCCATCTGCACTCATATGAAAATCTCCATTATTTTGAGCCATATATATGTTATATGGTGCATGATATGAAAATGCCATTGTTGTAATATTGAGACCATCTCTTCCTTCTCTGTATACCTCTTCCCAAGTTCTACTACAATCTATACTCTTAAATACTTGTATTCCGTTTGTTGCGAAGATAAGACATTTATCTTTGGGATGAACTGCTACAGAATAAATCAATCCCTGGTTTAGCGGAGCAAATGTTGTCTGTTGCCAAGTCCTTCCGCTGTCATATGTATAGAACATACCCTGCCCTCTTGTTGTAAGGTACATAGCGTCATTATCCTGAGGGTCTTCAAATATCCTATACACACTTACATTTGCAATACTCTTGATTCCATCAGCCTGAGGAAGAGACGCAAGTTGTTGCCACCCGTCACCTTTGTCTACTGAGACAAAAATTCCAGCTGGATCTGAGGACACAGAACCTCCCCCACCAAAAGATATGCAACCTGCACCAGCTAACATTAAAGCGCCTAACATTAAACCAATACGTAGTCCTGATATTTTTTTCATATTTATGGAGTATGTAATAAAATATGTTCCACGAGAAGTCGCGGATGAATGTTTTTTAATAAATCTTGTTTTGCACGCACGATCTGTTCTTCTACCTCTATTAATTTACTAGAATCCAATGTCTTACTAACATTAAATTTATGAACAGGAGTCTTACCAGCTTTCCCAAGAAGTATATCCCTAACCAATAAAAGCCATAAATCTAAAACTTCACCTAAATGTTCACGGGTTAGAATATGATCAGTCTTATCGCCAAACAAATCTTCTACAGCTTTTAGTTTAGCAAAAAAAGGCTTTTCTAGAAAGTCACAGAATCTTCTTATCTCTTTCTCGTGAGAAACAAAGTTGTCTTCATCATTATACCAATTTATTGCCAGTCCAGGCAAACCCAAAGAATAGTCGGTGTACTTCTGTGCTTTACCTTCTTCACAACCTAACTTAACCAAGTGATTATATATATCCTTATTTGAAACCGGATTAAAATATATTGAATGACAACGTGATAATATAGTTTCTGGAAGTAATTTCTCATCAGTCGTAGTAAGAATTATTATTGTTTTTTTCGCTGGCTCTTCCAGTGTCTTCAGTAGTGCATTCGCTCCAGATGGGCTGAGCAAGTGTGCATCACGAATAATTCCTACTTTATAGCCCTCAAGTGTAAAGGAGCTTTTAGAGAGTTGGCTTATTATATTACGAACCTGTTTTACTGTAATATCTTTTCTTGTTTTTCCTGTTTTTTCATTTATACCTCGTTCTACAGAAATAAAATCTGGAGAAGTTAGGAGTTTATCAAATTCAGTATTAAGTATTTTTGAGGAAATATATCGTGCAACCGTTGATTTCCCAACATGAGCAGTACCAACAAAACAATATGCATGATGTTTTTTTGCCTTATCGAAATAGTCAATTATATTTTTATGCCCAATAATCATGACGCTATGGTATCACGCAACACATTATCTGGAAAGTAGAATGTCTGCGGTTTCTTTTCCTGTTTTTTCCCAAGAAAAATGCTCTAGCCTGTGGTATCCCTGGTTTATTAAACTCTCACGTAAACCTTCATTATTTAATAATTTCTTTATTGCGTCTGCAATATCAGAATATCCTCTTGCATCTACACACAAAGCAGAACCTTCTACCACTTCTTCCACCGCATGCCCAATGGATGTAACAACAGGAGCACCACAGGCAAAAGCTTCTAGTGCAGGCAATCCA
Source organism: uncultured Gammaproteobacteria bacterium (assembly GCA_964612105.1). Taxonomy (GTDB): domain Bacteria; phylum Patescibacteriota; class Patescibacteriia; order Magasanikbacterales; family UBA922; genus CAZTEU01. The sequence continues at coordinate 21,639 of CAZTEU010000005.1, forward strand.
AAACCTTCGTAAAGACTTGGGAAAACAAAAACGTCTGCGCTGTTCATAAGTCTTACAATGTCCTCTTGAGAAACCCACCCAGGTTGGATGATATCTTCCTTAAACTTACTTGAACCTATCTCCTTAATTACTTCTGGATAACCAAACCCGGGATTACCTATTAATACAAGTTGCACATCCTCTGTTTCCTTTAGGATATTAAAGGATTTAATTATCCCAACAGTATTTTTCTTTTCTTCGAGCCTAGAAACTGAAAGTAAAAAAGGCTTTGTAATTTTATATTTATCTTTTGTATAATTTAGTTCCTCGATATCTATAATCTTTTTGTAATCATTGTTATATCCATGATGTACAACATGTATTTTATTACTATCCCCTTTCTGCAATTCTAACAATTCTTCTTTTGTAAATTTGCTTGGAACAATAATCTTCCATAATTTTTTTTCTGCTTTTTTTGCTGACCATAATGAGTACCATTGTTGAAAAAAATTATACCCTTCCGGGAAACGCATAGCAGCAACATCATGAACCATCATGACTGTACGTTTTGGGCGAATTACTGGAAATACATGTGCAGGAACAAAAAGAATGTCTGGCTTATGAAATAACATCTCCAAACTCATACGTATTTGTGTCCATAGATATTTTGGCGCCCAATTAAGAACCTTGTTTTCCCAGTTTTCCGGCAAAGTGCCCAAATCCCCTTTTAATTGTTCTCGTGAATACAGAATAACCTTTACGTGTGGTGGAATTTCCTTTTTTAGTTGTAAAATAACATTATAGGCGTATGAGCCTACACCAGTTTTTTGTTCTTCGTTTGCTCGACTGGCATCGATACCTATAATCATACCTAGTAGGTATTAATAATTCCTCTTACTTTTATATTATCCTTTATCATACTTACTTTCATATCCTTAAACGACATACTCTCCTCCAAATCGCCCACACCAACACCACCTACCACACCTAAAGAGTCCGTACCACCAATTATCTTAGGGGCGATATAGAAAAGAATTTGGTCTACAATCAAAGGATCTATTATTGCCTCATCATAGAAAGAGCCGTGTACATCTGCACCACCTTCTACAAAAATGTGATGAAAATACTCTTTTCCAAGAAACTGGATTAACTTCTTTATAGACACACGCTTTCTGCCCATAGCCTCCACTCGAATACCTTTCTTTTCAAAGGAGCGTCTTCTGCTTTCTGAACAATCTGTTGTGCAAACAACAATCACATTGTTATCTCTAAAAACTTTACTCTCTGGATTACATCTCAATTTTCCATCTATAATGATACGATGTAGTTTTTTCTTACTCCACCTACCATACGGTGCTAAACTTGGGTTGTCAGCAATTACTGTACCTGCCCCAACCAATGCAGCATCAGCGAGACTGCGTTCCAATCTAGCATCTCTACGAGCCTGTGTGCTCGTAATCCATTGAGACTTTCCAGTCCTGGAACAAATACGTCCATCCAGGCTTTGACCAGCTTTTAGTGTCACATATGGAAGCCCTGTCTGCACCCATTTCATATATCCTTGGTTTAGTGCGTATATTGATTTACTTATTGGGTGTTTTTTTGAAACTAATTCAACAGTAATACCCTGTTTACGTAGCTGTGATATACCCTTTCCATTTACACGCCTAAACGGATCTTTCATACCAGCAACAACTCGTTTTATCTTATATTTCTGTATTATATCCACACAAGGTGGTGTTTTTCCAAAATGAGAACACGGCTCTAATGTTGTGTAAAATGTTGCGCCTTGAATTTCTTCTTTTCTCTGTACAGATTTACAAGCTACAACTTCCGCATGATCTGCACCAGACCTACGATGCCACCCTTCTCCAATTATTTTTCCATCCTTAACAATTACTGCACCTACTGTTGGGTTTGGACTTGTGTGCCCAATCCCTTTGCGTGCAAGTTCTATAGCTCTTTGCATGAATTTCTGATCCATACCTATACCTCATTAAGTAGATGACCCATCTTTCCTTTTTTTGTGTGTAAGTATCTCCTAGTATGTTCTGTTGGTTTTATTTCTATTGGAATCCTTTTTACTTTCAAACCAAATTGTTCTAACCCTGCTATTTTTTTTGGGTTATTTGTTAGAAGAGATACATTTCTTATACCCAAGTCATTAAGAATTGATGCTGCTTCTGCATATTCGCGCCCATCTGCAGGGAGATTTAATGCTTCATTAGCCTGCACAGTATCCAGGTTATCTTTTTCCTGTAGCTGATACGCTCTTATTTTATTTGTTAAACCAATACCTCGTCCTTCGTGAGGAAGATATACTATTACTCCTGAATTATTTTTTTGTATTTCTTCAAAAGCAGTGTCAAGCTGGTCTCTGCAATCACATTGCAATGAGTGAAATATTTCTGCAGTTGCACATTCACCATGCACACGCACCAGTGTATTATTCGTGTTTGAAACATCACCTTTTACTAAAGCAATAAATTCCTTTCCTTTCTCATCGTGATAAACCATAAATGTAAAATCACCGTACTCAGTTGTGAGTACGGTTTCTGTTTTCTTCGTAATTTTAGGAAGCTCTTTATTCATATCTACTTAGTAGCCATTATACTTCTCTTATAGTTATCCAAATTTTCTAATGCTATACCAGTTCCTTTTGCAACACACAGAAGAGGTTCATCTGCAACATAGCATGGAACACCTGTTGCTCCAGCTATAAGCTCATCTAGATTCCTTAACTGTGAAGAACCTCCGGACATAATAATTCCTTTTTCCATTACATCTGCAGAAAGTTCTGGAGGTGTATCGTGTAGCACACCCTTTACAGAATCTATAAGTCCTTGCAAATCATTTTGCAATGCTTGCACTGTATCATTACTAGTTACTGTAATTATCTTTGGTAGTCCAGAAATAATATCACGTCCCTTTACTTCCATTTCTAACGGTGTTTCCATAAACATGGCTGAACCAACTTCTATTTTTACTCTTTCTGCACTGCGCTCACCAATTGCTAGACCATACTTTCTCCTAATATACTCTGCAATTGACGCATCGAAATGATTACCACCGATTCTTACGGATCCACAAGATACTATTCCACCAAGAGAAAGAACAGCTATTTCTGCTGTACCACCACCAATATCTACAATCATATGCCCACTAGCACTTCCAATAGGAATATCCGAACCTATAGCAGCAACAATTGGTTCTTTAATAATATATGCGGCACGAGCACCTGCCATCATAGCAGCGTCTATTACAGCACGTCTTTCTGTGGAAGTAATTCCTGCAGGAACAGCAACCATAACTTCTGGGCGAAATAGTCTTATTCCACCGAGAGATTTATTTATAAAATACCTTAACATTGCCTCTGTTGTTCTATAATTTGCAATCACACCGTCCTTAAGAGGTCTTTCTGCAATTATTGTGTCTGGTGTACGCCCAATCATGTCCTTTGCTTCTACACCAACAGCAAGCACCTGCTTATCTTCTCTAGATATAGCAACCACAGAAGGCTCATTAATAACAATTCCGCGCTTTGGTATATGAACTAAAACGTTTGTAGTACCTAGGTCTATTGCTACTTTTTTGATAAGCATATCTATTTTTTCAGAGTAACTCGAAATTCACGATCTACCAGAAGATCCGTATTGAGGAAATATTGAGTATCTCCCCATTTATCCTTTTCTTCTTCTGGCTCTGCTGTATCAATATTCTTATCAAAATCTAGGTCTAAGGTCAAGCCGTGTTTTAGTGTGCCGGCCTGCTTTTGAACAACTAATGTGTACAGTTCTTTCTTTGATAGGACGTCCTTTTCGTCCATTGTATACGTAAATTGAACATCTCTAATCTGCCCTGGTTCTATTGAAATATAGGCACCAAACCATTTTTTCCCATTCTCCACTCCACTGTCTACATTTTCTGCTTGTAGAATATCAGACCCCTTTCCAACTCCAGATACAGATGATATTTCTGCGTGTTCTGGTACAAACACTCTGACATATGATAAATAACGAGTTGTCCTCCAGTCAAAAGTACCGTTATGCTGATAATGCATGCTGGCAGTAGCAAGATATTTGCCATCGTCTCTTTTAGAAACAGTATAACTAAGTGTTCGATCAATAGCGTGGTCAGTTTTTAGTGCTGCAAGATTTGCATCCACCCATGCAAGATAATCACCATCTGTATCTATCATCTCACCTCCCCATCCAAAAGCTTTTATTTTTTCTTCGAGAGATTTATTTTTTGATGCAATCATAATATGCTTTTGATTGGCCAAGTCTGAAAAGAGTTTTATGTATGAGTCATAGTTGGTGTACATGTCTTTTTTTACTCGATTCAAAATTACGGACATGAGAGGTCCCATAATTGCTTTGCGATTTGCTACAGATATTCCCCTATCTTTATATCCATATTCTACTTCGTATTCTAATTTCTCAGTTACATTTTGTTCGTTGAATGTAATACCTTGTACTGTAACAGGACCAGACACTTTTAGGAGTCCCTCTATCACGGCTGGAGTTACTCCAATTACAGCATCTATTTCATCAGCAGATACTCCACCCTCTGCTTTATAGAACTCTAGTGATTTGTCCGCACTCTTTGAAAAGTCTGGATTCCAATTACTGTCCCTAAAGAACCACCTGTCTACCCCTAAATACTTAGTTATTGGTTCCGGTGGAACTGGTTTCCAGTCTACTGGGGTGTTTTTATCTAAAGTTTCAGTTCCTTCAATTTTTAGCACTTCCAATTTACCATCTTCCACCCTCACGACCGAATAAGATCCAATAAAACCACCGGCAGGTCTTATTTCTGTATTGTTTAAGAACAACACAAGAAAAGTTTTAGGACTGTCAAAGCCCAATAGCTTTGGGATGAGTTTGAACAACTCTCCCTGCTCTTCTGGAACATATTTTTCAATTATTTTTTCAACTAGAAATTTATTTGAAGAAAAATTCTTTGCAAATAAAAAGATACCAATACTACCTGCAATTAGAATTATTACAGATACTAGAGCTAGCCATGGCCAGACAGGACGAGATTTCTTTTCTTTTTCTATAAACATATATTATTTTCCTCTCTTTTTTTGAGAAACATTAAAACCTAGATACTTACCTAACATCAAATGAGTTACTGCATCAATAGCAGGAATAGCACTCATAAATATTAGGGTTATTGGGAGGAGTGCCCATTGTAGTAGCATAGTAACATACATATGAGGTGGGTGCGAGTCTGGTCGTTTTGGTAAAAGAGGAAAGCTCAACACAGCAGAAAACAACAGACCAACCAATGATATCATCATTAGGCCACCTAACATATTAGGCGCATTGAAAAACAGAGCTGTTTGCTTTACAGAGTTCCCTGCTACCCACATTGGTAGACGACCAAGCACAGTAATAATAAGTGCTACCACACACCAAGACCATTTACCTTCCCACTCTACAAAAACCCATTTTACTTTTTTCCATAAAGCTATCTTCTTTCCCTTTTTACTAAACTCCCATATTAAATATGGCACATGTTCTACTCCCCAAGCCCATCTTCTTTGTTGCTTATACAAATTCTTCATGCTCTTCCACCATGACTCGTCTCGTACAGTATCCATTGAAACAGGCGCATACATAGGTGTAACATCATAGTCTCCGTTATATGCTAACAAACACTGGTAAAATATTCTGGAATCTTCACTCACTATTCTCTTTTCATGGAAACCAGCTTTGACTATTGCAGTAAAACTCATTGAATGAGAAGAAAATGTTACCAACGCATCCTGTCTCGCAAGAGATGTAAACATCCAAAAAGTTGTTCCAAATGCCATAATTCTAAGAACAGAAGGAGACTCCCACATATTATTGTTATATAACGCAATTGGTTGGAAAGAAGTATGTGTTGGTCTTGGGTGAGTGCAATATAAATAAGTAAGATAAGAGAAATACTGCTTACTGCAAACTGTATCTATATCAAAAATAGTAGCAATAACATTCTTATATTCTACATTGCTTTTATCTAATCTCTTCTTAAACTCACGCTCTGCATAATGTAGATTAGAGCCTTTGCCAGGAATCTCTCCTTTGAGATTTGTTGGGTGGCAAGTTCCAATAATTTCCTTAAAACATTCTGAAAACTTTTTCTGAGTCTTATCCAAAATATCCTCAAAGTGAGTGCGTGTGCGTTCTTCTCCAGCAATTACAATTGTAAATTTTTCTGGATCATAAGCTGAATCACAAATACTTTGTATAGCTGTCTTAACAACATCCCAAGACTCATTATATAGTGTTAGAAAGACAACATGGTGCTTGTTTTGCCAACTATCCACCTCATGATACAGTTTATCTTTCCAATCTATCTTCCTAGCTACAGAAAACCTACGCCAAGCTACCATAAGATAGAATGAGAAATTCAATATTTTTAGTACCCAGTATACAGAAAAAACAATAATAAAATATATCATCCATAGTGGCTTAACAAAAGAAAGTGTTATAGACAGTATGAGTGTTAGCCAAATGGATACGCCGGGAAGAATCTCGTAAATCCTATAACGTTGATAATCTGAAAGCATTGTATATTATTATATGACTAAGGTTGGATATTCCTGTCTCTATACTATAAAAACTCTCTGGAAATCTCCGGAGACACTATAAGCATTGCGCTTTTTTCACATGTAAATATAGCAAAAAAAAAGAGGTTTGTCTACCTCAATATATTAGATTGGTGCTATTTCCCTATGTTTGGCTCACCACTGTACTCTGCTGATATATATTGCCCCTTTGGCTGATCGTCTATTCTCTCTATCAATACCCTAGGTTCTGTCAATTGATCTTTAGAAACAGGTAAAACAGGGATGCCTTGCGTGTAGGAAAATGTATTTGCAACAGTTACAGCAAGTCTTGTGCTGGTAAAACTACCATCACCTACAACAACAGCAATTCCTTGAACATCTTTTTTGCTCAATCTATTTTCACTTAAAAAAATATCAATCGTTTTTAGTACGTCACGATTCTTTGCTTCCACTTTTTTGTTTAATACAGAATCCTTGTCAAATAAAACAAGGTGTATGTTATCAAACTCACTTGTGTCAATTCCTAGGTACATAATTTATCCAAATAGATCTACAACCTTAATATGTCTACCTTCAAAGAGTGAAAAAAGAAATTTATCCAACACATGTCTACGATCTAAAAATTCCTCCGGTGACATTGTCGTGTAACGAATCTCTGCATTATAATCCTTCTCATGCTGAGAGACAATTTTGGAAAGATTGCGATCCTTCAAATTTCCTACTATCAAAATATCACTTTTCGCCTCAGTATCCCCAGTGAATCTTCCGGTAAGTAGAAGTAACTTAATGTCTCCAGCATTATCTTTTATTTCCTCAATTAACTGTTGCTCTGCTAGAGCTCTAGATTTCAAAAGAAGGCTATGCATCTCTTCATACAGCAAAGATTTCGTGTTTAGCTGATAATACTTTCTGAGTTTTGATCCAGCCTTTGATGCATCTTTAGCAATCTCAACAGACGTTTTTTTCTTATCAACTTCAAGCTGATCTTGTTCTGCAATTATGTCACACTTAATAAGTGTCTCCAACTCTCTCCTTATGGCATTGATCTGAGTGTCTAAAAGGCGCTGAAGCTCTCTAACGTAGAAGGCTCTTTCCGGATATTGATAAAAGACCTTTAGCATTTTAACTCTTGTTTTTGAACCAAATAGTTGTTCAAGCATATTATGTGGATAATGCTCGACCAGACAGGAATGGGCGTGCTGTGTATAAAATATTTGCGAAATGTAGTATACTTTCAGATAGGAGAAATGTCAAAACTATGGACTCACTGGAGCTCCAAGAATTTTTTGTGGAAGGTAAAGATCAAAAAGAATCTCATGTCCTTCTACATATCACAGAACCAAGCAATCCTGCTGAAGAAAAAAAGGGTTATTTTGTTGCGCTTGCAGAGCTACAAGGTGCTTCTCTAGAAGATGTTGAAAGACTTCAGCAACTTATTGATGACCTTGAGTCCGGCTTCTATGCAACAGATGATACAAAAGAACATGACTCATTTGAGATAACATTAGAGTACATTAACCGTCGTGGAGGAAAGATATTAAAGAAAGGTCTGGACCTACACCTATATGTTGGGGTTATTAAGGGGCATGATATTTCTTTTGCACACCACGGTGACATGCATTCCTTATTATTTTACAGGCAAGGGCAGGACACAAAGCCTATGAATATTATGGATGGAGCAGAACAGCCAGAAAGTGGTCAGTTGTTTTCGTCAATTGTGCAAGGTAGCCTTAACACAGGTGATTTCCTTTTCGTAGGAACGCCACACATTGTAGACTACTTTTCTTATGACAGGCTACAAAAGGTAATTACAAGTAGATCTCTTAAACAAAGCTCTGCTCACATGGAAAAGGTATTAAAAGATGTACACTCAGATACCTCATATGGAGGTATTGTATTCCGCATGCTTGCAAAACAAAAGAAGCCTATTAAACGGGAATCTAAGAAGGATGGTTCAGCTGAATCATTAGACAAACTACTTGACTCCAGACAGGCTACAGCTGAAACACTGTCCCCTCCTGTGCTAAAACAATTTATTAGAAAGATGAAGGATCGCAAAAATAACCAACCAAAGGAAAGGAAAAAGGAGAAGACAAAACAGAAAGGAAATGTGGAAACAAATTACAGATATCGCGAACAAAAGACAAAACCAGATCAATCATTATCAAATGTAATATTAATAGGACTTGGAAGAGCAATTGTAGCCGGAGGTACAGGACTGTATAAATTACTTAGATACACAGCACTAATAGTTGGAAAACTCCTTGTTGCTATATTTATACTTATTACAAACAAAAACAACAGCAGAAAGGATGTTATAAACTCTGGAAGAAAATACATATACTCAAAACAAAAAGCTTTTGATGACATGCCTACTGTAAGTAAGATACTATTTGTTGCTACAATATTTTTTGCACTTATATTCATTGGAAGTTTGTCTGTAGTTAAGATTAAGGAGGGATATCAAGCAAAGAAAGTTGCGTACACAAACCTAGTGCAAGCAATAGAGGATAAGAAAGATGCAGCAGAGGCTAAACTAATTTATGATGACCAAGACTCAGCATTTACTTTACTAAAAGAAGCGGAAGTCCTACTTGATACATTTCCAGAAAACAAAAAAACAAGACGTGAGAAGAAACTGGAATTAACTACAGAAGTGGAAAGTCTTATGATGATGTTAAGAAAACTTGAGATGATAGAACCAGAACTGCTTATTGATTTACGAGCCTCATACGACAAGGCAGACACAACTGATATAGTACGTATCGAAAATACATTGGTCGCATTCGGTCCAGATAGTCTGGAAACATACAGGTGGAACTTGGACTCTCAACAGCTAAATAGTGCTAAACACCTAGACACAATCAGTCTTGTGAGTGGTTCTACTCCTAAAGAGCAGGATGCAATCTACTTTATGGATGGGAAAGATGGAGTTGCGATGTATCATAAAGGTTCCGAGTCAATACAGTCTAAAGATATTGCCTTCGAACCATCTTCTGTAGACATAGGTGATGCTGTAATTTACAATGTGAGACTTTACACAGTAGATAAGGAAAACAATCAGGTTTACAAACACAACAGAACTCAAACAGGTTTTGATAAAGGGCAAGCATGGTTAGATGATGATTATGACCTAAGCGACGCTACTGGTATTGCTGTAGATGGAGATATATTTGTTATTAAGGCGAGTGGAGAGATATATAAATTCGAAAAGGGTGAACAAGTCTCCTTCAATATTGCAGGTATAGATCCTGTACTAGATAATCCAACGGATCTACAGACATATAATGACATGACCTACCTATACGTACTAGAACCAACAAATAACAGAATTGTTGTTATAGATAAAGAAGGAAAACTTGTTAAACAAATAAGTTCTAATTCATGGAAAGAAATTAGTTCAATGATTGTAGACGAAGAAAACAATTTAATATTTATACTAGATGACAACAAGATATATAAAATACCTATTTTCTAATCTAAATATTAAAAAAGAATCCAAACCAAGAAAGGATTCTTTTTTATTTGGTGGAGCAGTTGGCTCCGCGATTCCAAACTAATGAAACCGCGGAGCGAGAGGAGTCTCTCTCACTTGACTGCGAATTCAGCTTTGCCCACGTAGGCAAATCCTGTGTTTGGTACCCCCACAAAAAGGTCAAACCTCCAATGCCCTTGTGTTGCGTTGTACAGTGCAGGCCAGAAAAAAGCATGATTCCAGCCAACACTTTCATCCACGTTGTTCCAGTGAGATGTGTACTCCCACTGATACTTGTCATTTTTGTAAGCACGAACACGGAACCTGTGATCTGACCACACATCAATGATCTTCATGAGAACATAGATAGTTTCGCCAGCAGGAAATACACTCTTCTCGTTCTCACACCAGAAAAGCCATCCTGGACTTGGGCCACCAATATTTCCACACGCCTGTGCACCTGCAAACTGGTATGGTTTGTGATTTGCCTTATTACCTTGGATAGCGAACTGAGCTTTGTCTAGATACTGCCACCCCTCATTCTCGAGTTGAACGTGCAGATAAAAAGACCACTTTCCAGGTTTGCCATTTTCCAGAGACGGCCAGAACTGAGCCTCTTTCCATCCCCACTGTGGATCTACTTTGTTCCACCCTGTGGTGTAATGCCACTGAAGTGCATTATCACGATATGCCCAGACCTTAAACCTATGATTTGCCCACACCCTCTTAATACCAATGAGAGCAAATACCTTTTCTCCGTACGTGAACACTCCACGCTCATCCATACAACTACGATGCCACCCTGTGTCCTGTCCGCCTATTACCACGGAACACGTTTTGACACCTTTCTCCAAAACAAATGCTGGAGGTAGTCGTTTTTTGATAAACGCAGTTGGGTCTACGAAATCACTTGCATCTGACTTGTTCGCAACATATCCATTTCCTGCAACAGTTTCCATGGCAGGACTAATACGAATCTCAAAGTGCAAGTGAGCTGCGTTAGTATAGTATCCATTCGCATCTCCAATTTCTCCAATCTTCTCCCTGAGCCCGACTACCTGCCCTTTAGAGACGAAAGATTTATGGAGATGTCCATAGAATGAATTTACACTCTTCCCACTCGAGAGTTTGTGACGGATGATTACAACCTTACCCCAAGCACCGCCAAGGTCTAGAGAAGTTGTAACCACGCCATTACCAATGGCATAGACAGGAAGACCGATGTCTTTGCTTTCACCAGCACTCCCATTCCAGTCATCTCCGAGATGATACTTCCAGAACTTGGAGTACCAATCCAGATGACCTTGGGATTTGTAGTACCCGACGGTCTGACGACAGCCATCACCAACCGGGAAACAGAGGTATTTTGCAACCTGAGGAGATTCAGATTCATCTGCCTGAACCTCTTGGGTTGCACAAAGTACCAGAACAATAAGGAACAGCCTTGTAAGCATTGCAAACCTCCTTGCTGAATTGTTACAAGCGAGGAGAACATCCCCTCTGATTGTCCGTTACGACCCCCCAAACAATCGGTGAGAATATTATTCCTGTATCGCTTGCTGATAATTAGGATTTTCCTGATACTCAACACGGCACCCACTCATTACTATTGGAAGCCAGACGAGTATAGCTAATATATAAATAAACTTTTTCATACACTAATTATAGGAAGGAAACCAATTAAAACAAAACCGACCCCCCGAAAAGGGTCGATTTGTAAACGTTTTGTTTACTTTTGCTGTTTTATTTAAGTTCTACCTTACCACCAGCTTCTTCTATCTGAGCTTTTAGTGCTTCTGCTTCTGCTTTTGGTACGTTTTCCTTAATTGCTTTTGGAGCTCCGTCTACAAGTGCTTTTGCATCTGCAAGACCAAGTCCTGTGGCTGCCTTAACAGCTTTAATAACAGCAATCTTTGTTCCACCTGCGTCTGTTAGCTCTACAGTGAACTCAGTTTTCTCTTCTGCGCCTGCACCTGCGTCTCCGCCTGCACCTGCACCAGGAGCTGCCATCATCATTGCTGGAGCAGCTGCGCTTACTCCAAACTTGTCTTCTAGAAGTGATACTAGTTCTGAAAGGTCTAATACAGACATTTTCTCAATCTCTTCTACGATTGATTTGAACTTTTTAGGAACTTCTACATCCTTTTTATCTTCTGTTTTTTCTTCTGTTGCAGGAGCTGGAGCATCTGCTTTTGCTTCTTCCTTCTTCTCCTCAACAGCTTTTTTTTCTTCTGTCATATAATTATGCTTCTGATTTAGTTTCTTTGATCGCGTTCAATACACCAACTAATCCGCGTAAGTTGCCTGCTAGAACATTCACAAATCCTGTTACAGGATTGTTAATTGTTCCAACAAGTTTTGCAAGAAGCTCTTGCTTGCTTGGTAATGCACTTAACTGCTTCACCATTGCGCTGTCTATAAACTTCCCTTCCAAAGTACCACCGAAAATCTCAACGACTTCATGGTCTTTTGCAAAGTTAGCTACGACCTGCGCAGGAGCAACCTCATCACCTGTTCCAATAAATGTAGCTACACCACCCTCAAAGGGTTTTGTATCTACATCCATATCCAAGTTTCCAAGTGCGCGTTTTACAAGAGTTTTCTTGCTTGCCACACATTGTACACCTTGTTCACGACACTTTCCACGAAGCTCTTCTGTCTCTTGTACAGTAAGACCTTGGAAGTTCGCAAAAACAGCTGATTTAGCCTCTTTTAGCTGATCAGTTAGTTCTTGTACGTGTATTTCTTTTTCTTGGCGTGTTTTTGCCATATTTTTCTAACAAAAAATCTGTGATATACCACAGACAATAGCGAGTCTCTCGACCTTGAGCGATAATTCGCTGAGTAGTGCCTCGGCAGGAAATTAAGCTTTCGCACCTGCTGTCTTTGGTAATGTGAGAACATTGTAGCAAAACACAAATTATTTGTCAATAGTGTAATAAATGTCGCTAATTTTAGTCAAATACTAGATATAATCCTTGACAACCTACCAATTTTATGGTAATCTGCCTTGTCCAAACACAGGAGGTGAAAAATGATATGGACGTAGTTATGGGGTAAAACCCCGCGACAACAATCAGAAGGAGGCGTACGTGCCTGAACAACGCTGAACGGCTCCCCTCCTTCACCACAAGGAGGAAGAGTCATGAAGCGCAAGAAGACACGTCACGTCAAGTGCAATGAGTGCCAGAGGTTCGTCCAGATGGGCGAGCTGACAAGCAATGGCAAGTGCGTCCAGTGCGCGATCTCGGACCACGAGGTCGATGGCGAACTGCCGGGTGGATTCGGCTACTGCGAGGAGTGCGGGCGCATCGCCCGACTCCAGATCGAGCCCCCGGACCTGGATGTGTTCCACATCTGCGACTCGCTGTGCCGAGCCGACGGATGCGTGACCATCGTCTGCGGAGGCAGACGGAGCCTGTGCGACCGGTGCATCGCTCCGGTCATGAAGGCATACAACCGGGAACTCGACGCAATGGAACGCGAGCTCGCCGACCATGAGGACTGGTTCCTCGACAGGAACTACCTCCTCTGACACTCCAGACCCTCATCGACAATGCTACGGCAACGTCGGTGGGGGTCGTTCTTTTTAAAGACCTTGACTTAATTATAAAAATTGTATATAATCTTCTCGTCATAAATGGCCCGTTCGTCTAGTGGTTAGGACACCAGGTTTTCATCCTGGCGACAGGGGTTCGATTCCCCTACGGGCTGCAAATAAAACACTCTTCTTGGGTGTTTTTTAAAATCTTACTTGTTCCTGTATATGGAATCCAAGTTCTCTTGCTTTTTTGGTTGCGCTTGGACCATGTTTCTCAGAATAATCCACCCTACCATCCGGTCTAATATAATATCTATGAAAACCTCCAAAACCATAGATAGTTCCTGTACCACCTTTCTTAGCTTTTGCTAGAGCTTCTCTTACTGTATTCTCTGTAAATCTTTCTTCTTCCAAATCTCTTTTGTGCCATTCTTCACCTTCCATCTCAATTAGTTTTTGTATAGCTCCTTCTTCATCTATAAATATATTTACAACAGAGGCTTCTTTCTCTTGAGAAGGAACAATACTTCCTTCTTTTTTTTCTGACATATTATTTATTGTTATACACTTATAATTTAAATTAACATAAAACAATAATAAACTCAATTTTATTTAAAAATATCTGTAATTAAAAACCCCCCATTTGCACACTTGCTTGGTGCTATGTAGGGGGGGGCTTCGCGGCTCATCCGCAAAGCATGTAACAGTAAAGGAACCTCGAAATGAGAAACATCAAACAAAGGTACATGCTTTAATAAACTAAAAAGAGCGAGAGAAAAGCCGACTATCTCACAAGTTGTTGAGATTCAGTCCGGCAGAACATCCTCCTTGCAGAGGAACCGCCATCACTGCACTGGACACGTCTACTCCGTTGAGAGTTACAGTGACCTTGGCTGTGAGGTGCGGATTTAGGTAGCCCATACAGAGCCATTGGCTTCCGGGCACAATTGTTGAGTTAAAACGGATCACGCCCTTTTGGACTTTTCCACTCCAACTCAGTTTGTTGGTGTTGTGCACCTTGACGGCTTTATCGTTCCATCCATGCAGACAATTCACAGGATTACTGCCGCTGGAGCAATATCCATATGAGAAGTCCATGTACGGAACAACCTTACTATTAACCACAGTGATAACAATGGTACGTGTTCCGGAATTTCCAGTAGTCTGCTTTGGGGCACAGCCTTCATCGATAATTCCATCGCAGTCATCGTCTACGTTATTGTTGCATTTTTCAACAGCACCCAGATAGATATTTGGGTTGTTGTCATTGCAATCAATCTTGGCAGTTTGCCCATCGTTGTCCTTGTCGACCTGACTCTTGTCAGGAGACTTGGGAAGCTGTGGTTGCTTCTTAGTAGGAGCACTCTTGATTGAGAAGTTTTTGCCAAAGGCAAATGTTTTCTCGTCGTAAGTGCTAATACCAATGTTGTATCCACTACCTGTACCCATGCTGGTTATCGGAGCGAAAGGAATACACTTTCGTGTGATCTTTTCCTTGGCACCAAGTGTCAGCAAGTACTTTTCATTTTTGTAGACAGCGACACGAATCCAGTTACCACATTCACCTGTATACTTCCAACAGACCTGACCTTCCACGTTCATGGTCAAGACATCACCAGCCTGTGGTTTTGTCACAGATAGTTTACAATTACCTAGATTGAAACCAATCACAGAAGCAATTGCTTCTCCTGCATGAAAGTGGTCCACATGATTTGCTCCACCGTTTGTCCGATCCAACACTACTGCAAATGTTCCTTTGAGAAACTGCAGAAAAGACTGGACAGCCTTAGAGCTCCAATCATAGTCGACCCAGTATGTCTTTCCGTTTACGACGAGACCTGCGATGTCAATCGCAAGGGCGTGTGCGTGATCAGAAAGCTTGTTTGTTCCGGCAATGAAGCGGTAGTTGTAGGAACCAACATGAACAACTTGAGTGATGTTCATGCCAGAATCTCTTACTTGCTTAACTGCCCACGAAAGAGCTGCGGCACAAACACACGCTGTAAGCAGAGATCCCGAGTTGTCTGACTCCTTGTACCTCAACGACGTGTGTGGACCAGCGTTGTACATCCTCACACCACGAGGAATGTGCTTGTGATCCTCAAACTTGAACTTGACTCCAAGCTTGTTGAGAGCACTGCTACACTCCTGTTTGGTTGGGATGGAAGCACTACCCGCTGTTGGCAGATCACTCGGAGCATCTGATTCAAGCTCCATGACAACAGTTTCGCAACCTGCGAACATGATGACGATGGACACAAAAAGATAACTCAACTCTCTTGTGTGTAGCCTTTGCATGATTACCTCCTGCTTTAGGCTGTAAGGAACACTAATGTACCAACCACTGGTACATATATAGTATGCTCATATATAATAGCCAATGTCAAACATACCTAGGTAGCCCTTGACAAACCCTAGTAAATGGGCTATATTAAGAAGTCCCCAAATGGAGGCTAATTTTAGCGCTTTTTGCCCTAAAATGAGCTTCTATTGCTAAGGCGGTAGAGTTCGTAGTCCCTATAGACTAGGGACACAATGCATCTTTACAATCTACAGGACTGACCGTGATTAACCAACCCAAGGGAGGGAAGGTAAAATCATGGTCAAACAGGAGGGACAGGCTATGTACGTAGCACAATTCAGAATCATCGGCGAGATGGTGATGTGGTGGGCCAAGCGCCTTCTACTCGTCCTCGCCACCTTCATCATTGCTTGGGCGCTGTTCGGCTGTACCGACAGCTCTCAGGCTGGACCGACCAAGGATTCCGGTGGAATCCAATTCGATGGTGGAAACACTGGAGACGGAAACGTCACCAACGACATCTACCAGGAGCAGGACACCGGCGAATACAAGCCGGGTCCCGGCGAGTTTCGCGCGGAGTGCAAGGAAAACGAGGAATGTGACTCCGACAAGTGCATCGAGACATCCGATGGCAAGATCTGCACGAAGACCTGTGATACTGGATGTGAAGCTGGTTTCATCTGCGCTCCGGAATCTGCCGGCGACTCGATCTACTACTGCTTTCCGCGCTGGGTGAAGCTCTGCGATCCCTGCAAAGAACACAAGGACTGCATCTCTTCCGGATCCATCGACAACAAGTGCGTAAAGGTCGGTGGAGAAGGTAGCTTCTGCGGAAGCTCCTGCGAGAAGGATGACCAGTGTCCGGGAGGATACGTCTGCCAGGGTTACAAGGATCCGGAAACCAACGAAACAACCGGTCAGTGTAGCCCAAAGGATGGTGCGCTCTGTAAGTGTTCCCCTCGTGCCAGCAAACTTGGTCTGAGTACCAACTGCTCGCAGAAGGACGACTTCAAGTCGTGCGTTGGTACGCGCAAGTGCGCCTCGTCCGGCTTGTCCAAGTGCCTCTACCCCGTCAGCAAGGAAATCTGCGACAACGTGGACAACGACTGCGACGGAAGCACAGACGAGGATCCTCAGGCGCTTTGCGACGACGGAAAACCTTGTACCGACGAGACTTGCGATGCTGGCGTATGCCAGAACCCACTTCTCGACGGCAACAAGTGCGACAACGGCAGTGTGTGTACCGAGGGTTACTGCAACTCTGGCGTCTGCAAGAACGGCAAAGGAGTCGACTGCGATGACAAGAATCCCTGCACCATCGACTCGTGTGATCCTGTGAAGGGTTGTGTCCACGTCACAGACACTGGCAAGAAATGCCAGGAGCAAGACGAAAACCCCTGCACCGATTTCAGGTGCTACAACGGGGCTTGCGTGGCAAAGGCGCCCTCCAAAAAGACGTACTGCGACGATGGCAATCCCTGCACTCTCAAGGACTACTGCGACAAGGACACGATGACCTGCGCAATGCACGAAGCAGAACCGAAATGTGGGGACAACAATCCCTGCACTATCGACAAGTGCTTGCCGGACAAGGGTGGATGTACCAACATCCCAACCAACTCCGACGACGATGCGAAAGCGTGCAAGGGCGTAGTTCCCGACTGCTGGCTCCCAGCCTGCGTCGGTGGGGTCTGTTCCAAGAAGAAGAACCCCAACTGCTGACGCACCTCACAAGAGTCCTGTAGATCAGAGGTGCACCCTGCTCCAGTGGAGCGGGGTGCACCTCAGATGCGGCGCCGGCGTAGACACCCACCCTCCAGTCTACGTCGGCGCTTGCATTTACATTGCTTTTTTAATAATTATCTGGTTTACTGAACAAAGTTTTATAAATAATATGAAAATCCTCGCAATAGAAAGCTCCTGTGACGATACCTCCGTTGCACTATTAGACTGCACAGAAGAAGGACTTCTTGTAATTGCACAAAAAACAGCTAGTCAGATAGATGTTCATAAGAAATATGGTGGTGTTGTTCCAGAAATAGCAGGAAGAAAACATGCTGAAGCAATTTTACCTGTTATAGAAGAGGTAATGAATAACCAAGAGAAACCAGACTTAATAGCTGTAACATCTGGACCAGGATTAATTACAGGACTTTTAGTTGGAGTAGAAGTTGCAAAAGGTCTTTCATACCTATGGGACATTCCTGTAATTGGAGTAAATCATATAGAAGGACACATATATTCTGTACTTCTAGAAGAAATAGGCTCTCGAACTGCAAAAGAGATAGTCTTTCCTGCTGTTTGTTTGATTGCTAGCGGTGGACACACAGAACTTTTGTTAATGAAAGACCATGGTCAATACGAGCTTATTGGAAAAACCAGAGATGATGCATCTGGTGAAGCTTTTGATAAGGTGGCTAAACTTCTAGGAATGGAATACCCTGGTGGTCCACAGATTGCAAATATGGCTAAAAAGGGAAAGTCAAATGCAATTGACTTCCCCCGCCCTATGATAGATTCCAATGATTTTGATTTTAGTTTTGCAGGTCTAAAAACAGCTGTACTCTATTACTTGCGAGACAACCCAAAATACACTAAGGAAGATGTGTGTGCAAGTTTTGAACAGGCTGTCGTAGACGTGCTTACCCATAAGACAATCAAAGCAACTAAAAAATATAATGCTAAAACAATAATTCTAGGTGGTGGAGTAAGTAATAATGAAAAATTGAGATCTACATTGGAAAATTTTTCAGAAGAGAGTGGTTTACACTTTCTAAAACCCAACAAAGCATACACGATGGATAACGCAGGAATGATTGGAGCTTCTGCATATTTTCATGCAAAAAATAATAACTTTACTGATTGGAAAGATTTAATAGCAGATCCTAATTGGAAAGTTTATCAACAATAATGAATAAAAAATCTTGACTCAAAGATGAGCTGAGTATATTATAGCGACACAGAACGTTCATTGAACAACAGGCGACCCCTAAGGAGAGGGTCGTTTTGCGTTCAGAGACAATTGAGGTTGAATCATGAGTAGTCGACTTAAGGTGTTCGCTGGTAGAAGCCATCCCGCGCTTACTGAGGGAATCTACCATCATCTTGATTTGCCACTGGGAAGAAGTGAGGTGGTGGAATTCTCCAACGAGAACCTGATGGTGCGCATCTTGGAGAACGTACGCGAATGCGACGTCTTCTACGTGCAGACATCTAGCTCGCCGGTCAGTGACCATCTTGTCGAGACTTTGGTCGCAATCGACGCGCTCAAGAGTGCTTCTGCAGCACGTGTCACGGCTGTACTACCATACTTCCCCTACGCCCGCTCCGACAAGAAGGACCAGCCACGCATCAGCATCACAGCCCGGCTCGTAGCTGACCTACTCGAAACTGCAGGGGCGGATCGTGTCCTGACCATGGACCTGCATTCACCACAGATTCAGGGATTCTTCCGCAAACCTGTGGATCAGCTGAAGGCAGCTCCTGTCATCTGCGACTACCTGAGCGAAGAATATGACCTCAGCAACACCGTACTGGTCGCTGGTGATGCTGGAGAAGCAAAGGAACTTGGCAGGTTTGCAAACAGGCTTCACCTGCCTATGGCTGTGGTGGACAAAAGACGAGTTGGTAATGATGACAAGGCTGTAGCAACCAACCTGATTGGTGAAGTGAAGGGTATGCGTGCAATCATCGTAGATGATGAAATCGCTACTGGTGGAACCATCGTGGAAGCTGCACGCTTCTTGCGTGAACGAGGTGCAACAGCTGTTTCTGTAGCTGCTACGCACGGTGTTCTCTCTGGTCCTGCGATCGACCGCATCGATGGCAAGAAGAACGGTGAGCCATCAGAGCCTCCGTTTGAGCGGGTGGTCGTGACAGACACCATTCCTCTCAACGGAAAGCGTAGTGATTTGATTCATGTCCTGCCTACTGCCAAACTCTTCGGGAGAGCCATCCGACGCATCCACGACGGCGACTCCGTCAGTGATCTGTTCTAGTCTACACAAGACAAAACCCGCCCTGCGTGAGTTCCATTTAGTTGGTCTCAATGCGCAGGGCGGGTCATTGTTTTTATAAACTTATTCTTTCACCTCAATTCTATCTTGTCCTATTATTTTTTCTACATTTTCTTTCATTTCATTATTCCATGCAACAGACCACTGACTCTGAATCAGTTTTGTCCCAACACGGATATATACTGAATAGTCTCCGTGGCTCACAGAAAGAACTTCTCTTATCTGGTTCCCATGGTCTTTTAATATTTCTCTTGTTAGTAAAAGTGACACACTCTTCTCACTTGTGTCTTTCTTTGCACTCGTGTCTTGGCCAATTGTAACTCTTCTTTTTACATCTTCTACATTATCCTCAGATAGTATGTATATATTATCTACAAATAATTTATTGTCACCGTCCTCTCGTGGAGTTTTTGCTACTATACAAACCACAACCCCCTCATCCCACAAATCTTTTGTTTCTTCAAACTTCTTTGGGAAGACTAGTAGCTCTGTAGATCCACTCTGATCTTGCAGAGTAACAAACAACATAACACTTCCCTTCTTAGTTATTTTTCTTGTTACCTTGTCTACAACTCCACCGACTGTTACCCACCTGTCTCTTGGTAAATCTTCTACTTCACTTAGGTCTGTTGTAACAACCCCAAGAGTTTTTTCATATTTTGAAAAAGGATGAGATGACACGTACACACCTAATAAATCTTTTTCCCATTTCATTTTTTCTTCAATAGGAGCATCTTCTGCACTGTCTAGTCTTACCTTGTTATCAAATGCTATACCTGTTCCAGCAAACAAATCCTCCTGCTTTGTCTCCTGCCTTTCTTTATGGTGTCGAATAAATGACAATATATTTTCTATATTAGAAAGTAAAACTCCACGATCATGCCCAAAACCATCCAGTGCTCCGGCTTTTGTAAGACTTTCTACTGATTTCTTGTTTAGGTCTTTGTCCTTTACTCTTTCCAAGAAGTCTTCCAGGTTTTTATACTGCCCATTGTTTTTTCTCTCACGATATATTACCTCACAAATGTTTTCCCCAACATTTTTTATTGCTGTCAAACCAAAACGAATACGCCCAGGCTCTCCTGGTTTGGAAACCATGGCAAAGTTTTTAAAACTCTCGTTTATGTCCGGCGGTAAAACCTCTATTCCCATTCTTCTACATTCGTGAGAAATCAGAGCAATCTTATCAGAATCCCCCGCCTCCGCAGCAAGCACAGCTGTCATAAACTGTACAGGGTAGTGAGCTTTCATGTATGCAGTCTGGTATGCAACGATTCCGTAACTTGCTGCATGTGAGTTATGAACAACAATATCGTTTGCTATAAAATTATGATTTCCAGGAACAGTTAGGTCGTAGGTTTCTCTTACTCCAATATATTTTTTCTCGACAACCTCATCCCAATACACCTCAGACCTTGCTAAATCTATCAATTCTTGAGATTTCAAAAATAAACCAATTTTTTCTATTGTTTCTCTTTGATAACCTTTTCTCCTAACATCCCTATAAAAAAGACGTTCGGCACATTTGATTCTTGTTGAGACCTCTTTTGGTCCAATTCCAATTTTATCCATCTTTTTTCTAATAATTCCCAAAACACAGGAAGGAATTATATCTTTTGTGCCTCGTGCAGAACCTTTTTCTAATTTACCATTCAAAACCTTGTTTTTCTTTACTATGGAATTTAAAACTTTTAGTTTATTTTCCAATAAATGTGGACCAGCCTGTAGAGCAAACTTTTCTATATTATTATACTTGCTAATATGTATTGTGTATCCGACTCTCCTTTGTTTTTTATATTTAAAACTTTTTGTATGAATCGTGGAAACGATATCTAATCGCAATAATAAATGCTGCAACTGGTGTGATAACTTTTTTGAAGATGTTGCATAAAAAATCTGCCCATACTTATCATCCTTTATGCATCCATCTCCTTGCCAAAGCGAAGCTATAAACACCGCAAGGTCTTTTTTATCAATTTTAAAAACATCTGATGGTATAAACTTTTCTACTGCTTTTTTATGCCACAAACCACACGCTTTTATAAAATCCCTTAACTCCGATGGTTTTTTTGCATCTTTTTTTCCAATATAAACGGAAAAAGATTGCTTATGTTTTGCAATTGTGCACTTTGCATTTTTAAATTGTTTAACAGAATCAACAAAATCATCCACCTCACTTCTAACTGTGGAATAATAATATAAACCATGAGTATGACAAAGATTACCCTCAGCAATTAAATAAGCAAGTGCCTTTAATTTTTTCTTATTAATTTTTTTAGAGGCTTTATATTTTATTGTTCTTGGGGTCGCCACAAAAGAGCGTCGAGAAATTTCTTTCATTTCTTTCCAACCATCAAAAGTTAGGAATCTGTGATTTTTTGTAGCAACAATTTCCCTACCACTTCTTGTTTTTAATTTCCATGTCTTCTTTTTACCATTTTTAAATATCTTTGGTATTTTCTTTGTTTCTGTTTTCCATTTTTTATTCAAACTTAATACTGAGAGATTCTTTTTTGTATTATATAAATTTTCTATTGTCTTAAGCTCTCCGCTTTCCAAATCTAAAATTTCCGAATCTCCTGATAAACACTTATTAAATCCATATGCAGCAAATGGTTCAATTGCGTGCCACATTTTATCTATGATGTTTGTCTTTAATCCACCATGTGTACGACAGCCTTGATAGAACTTAATTTTCTGCTTAGCCATCTCCTCTGGTATCTTTTTACCCATGGCTTTTCTAAACTTGTCCGCCTCCATCCAATCATAGCCAGCCAATTCTATTGCAGTAAGCATAACATCATCCTGATATACCAAAAGCCCGTATGATGCATCTAATATCTTTTTTAATCGAGGATCAAAATAAGTGACTAAGTCTGGGCTGTATTTTCTACGAATATATTCTGGAATAGATTCCATAGGTCCAGGTCTGTACAGCGCTACCATGGCCATGATGTCTTCTATACGACTTGGTTTAAGTTCCTTGACCCAACGAGTCATTCCAGATCCTGCCAATTGAAACACTCCCATTGTTTCTCCTCTTGAGAGCATCTCGAACACTTTTGTATCGTCGAGCGGAAGATTATATATGTCTACTTTATCACCTGTTGTCTTTTCTACAATTTCGACAGCATTTCCCAGTATTGCTAGGTTACGAATTCCAAGAAAATCATTTTTTAAAACACCTGCTGTTTCTACTGAATGCATCTCATACTGAGTAGTAACTCTTTCACCGCCAGACTCTCTTTGTACAGGTGAGAAATCAGTAAGAGGGGTTGGTGATATAACTACTCCTGCAGCATGAATAGAGGTGTGTCTTGCACAACCCTCAACTTTTTGTGCTAAGTCTAATAGTTTCTTAACATCTGGATTGCTATCATATAATTTCTTTAAATCAGGCTCTTCATTAAGCGCTCTTTCTAAAGTCATTGGAAAACCCTGCGCTCCTGGGGGAATTAACTTAGCAACCTGATCACAAAAGTTGTATGATAATCCAAGAACCCGTCCGACATCTCGCACACTAGCTCTTGCTGCCATTGTTCCAAAAGTAATAATCTGTGCAACTTTATCCTGACCATATTTCTTTGTTACATACTCAATCATTTCATCTCTACGATCATCAGCAAAGTCTGTATCAATATCAGGCGGACTAGGTCGAAATGGATTCAGAAAACGTTCAAACGGAAGTTTAAAACGAATTGGGTCAACTGTTGTAATACCTAATACATAAGAAACTAATGATCCAGCTGCAGAACCACGAGTGGATTCAACAATTCCATTTTCTTTTGCAAAACGAACATAGTCAGCAACACAAATAAAATATGGGGCATATCCTTTCTTTTCTATAATTCCCAATTCGTAGTCCATTCTTTCCTTAAGTTCATCATTAATTTCACTATAATAATTTGGAGCTAACCTGTAAGCCTCTTCCCTCAAAAACTCATCGTCTGTTTTCCCTTCCGGAATATCCACAGGAGCAAAATGCCAATCGTTCAAAGGTATTTCCACATTACAACGTTCAGCAATCTTACCTGTATTCTCAATTGCTTGTGGTACATGACGAAAACGAGAAGATATATCTTCTGGAAGATTCATGGAGCGATCTACATGACGATAATCCTCCCTGTCAGTTTGGTCTACTCTCCAACCCTTTCCAATACACATCATAATATCCTGAGCTTCTGCATCATCAGGGTTTGTATAATGAACATCACGTGTAACCACAAGAGGAATACCTGTATCCTCTGAAATCTTAATCAAATCATTATTTACACTGAGTTGACCTTCAACTGCAGGATGATCCTGCAACTCCAGAAAGAAATTATTTTTTCCAAGAATATTCTCAAACTCAATTGCTTTTTGTTTTGCCTCATCATATCTACCTTGTTTTAATAACTGAGGAATCTGACCACTGATATTTCCAGAAAGAGCAATTAATCCTTTTGAATATTTTTTTAGTAAATCTGTATCAAAACGAGGGAATCCATTAAAAAAACCTTCAAGATGGCTTTCTGAGGTCAATCTCATCAAATTTTGATAACCCTCAAAAGTTTCTGCTAAAAACACAAGCTGAAAAACATCCTTGTCCTCCTGATTATCCTTATCTGTCATTTTTCTGGGCCCATGAAAAAGTTCTGCCCCCACTATTGGTTTTATCCCCGCATCCAAACACTTCTCATAGAACTGTATGATTCCATACATTCCACCTGTGTCTGTAAGCGCAATTGCAGAAAATCCTCTCTCTTTTGTAGTATTAACCAAACGAGGGACTTTAGTAAGTCCCTTAAGGAAGGAGAAGTGTGAGTGCACATGAAGGTGTACAAAGTCTGCCATAGTCCTTAAATAATAAATCAGATTGGATTAAAACGCAATGGCTGGTCAATTGACTATAGTAATCCTCAAGAGTATAATTAGAATACTAATTATTATTTTTTTCATATGAAAAAACACTCTCTAGTTCGTACAATATATTTATATTTGTTCGCACTTATAGGACTTATCCTAATTGTGATTGGAACAGTGGACTTTGTTGACATGGCTCTTAAAACATATGTATTCACAGAAGCAGATAATCAAGAACGAATACACGACTCACAACCTTTGATGGCTCCAAGAAAAGTTGCGCAAGTTGCAGCACTTGGACAAGTAGAACTAGATGGTGATTTAGAACTTACAGAAGAACAAATGAAAGAAGTTGAGGTTTGGTTAGTGGAATACAAGGAGTGGCAAGATAAGCAAGAAAAATTTGATGCTGTAAGGTCACGAAGACATAGAGACGCCTCAAGAAACTTAGCTTTCATGTTGGTAGGTCTTCCTTTATACCTTTACCACTGGTCTGTTATTAAGAGAGAAACAAAAGATAAGAAGAATGCTTAACAGTATGTTTAAGAAAATTTCATTGCTAATTGCAGGTTTTGCCGTGATTGCAATAGTTGGAGGTGGTTGCACATCTCAGGATGCAAAAATACAAACTGACGAATTATCAAAAGTAGAAGAGACAGGCGAAGTTTCACAACTAAATCTTACACAGGAAGTTAAGGAATTTAGCATAATAGCAAAAAATTGGGAGTTTGAACCTTCTGAAATTAAAGTAAAAAAAGGAGATAAGGTTAAACTTACAATTAAAAGTATAGATGTGGAGCATGGATTTAGTATTCCGGACTTCAATGTATCAAAAAAACTAATACCAGACGAAACAGAAGTGATAGAATTTACTGCAGACAAGACGGGTACATTTACGTTCTTCTGTAATGTGTGGTGTGGAGCAGGACACTCAACAATGAGTGGAAAACTAATAGTCGAATAATCATATATTAAAAAATCCCCACACTGGGGATTTTTTTATTTCTTGAAATTATTTACTCTTCTTTTTGGTTTTCTTGGGGCTAGCCTTTTTCTTCGTAACACGCTTATCAAATTCCGCCCCCAACTTCCCTACAACCATTTTTTCTACTAATCCCCCAACTGCCCCACTTAGGAATCCCATTTTATTAGACACCTGATCAACCTTGTCTCGTATAAACTCTACAGCATCCGCAATAAGTTCTAGCTTCTCCATTAAGTTCTCAATAATATCATTAGCATTTTTAAGAACTCTTGCTGCTTGATACAAAAGCCAGCATAAAAATATAGTAAACCACAAAACTGACAATGAGAGTGCTATATACAGCAAATCTTGTGATGAATCAAACATAGACAGGCAATTAAAAGTAAAATTAAGTAATAATATTATAGCACAATTTGTTGATGAGATAAAATATCAACAACTATATCAAACTATTCATTGTCTTTAACTCTTTTAGGTCCTTATTGTACTTATCTAATGTTTCTCCATGTCTACTTAAACCATGACGTATCATAATAACTTCCTGCTCAGTCCTTTTTACTATCCCAAGTATCTGATCCATAAAATCAACAACTACGTTGTGATCCTCTCTTTTAACCATGTTTTCCTCAATTCTATCCAATCTGTCTCTGTGGTTTAAGAGCATAAGGATAACTTTTTCCTCCTCCATAAATATATAGCTTATAAATTATATATCTATAATATCAACCCTATTATTCCAAGTCAAAAAAGTTGGCATTTATATACCAAAAGTAAACGAACTGTTTACTAATCGCGAATATTAGCCCCAAACTTCTTCTTAAGTACTTCTTTTATTTTCTTC
The DNA here is from genome assembly GCA_964612105.1 of uncultured Gammaproteobacteria bacterium. Classification (GTDB taxonomy): domain Bacteria; phylum Patescibacteriota; class Patescibacteriia; order Magasanikbacterales; family UBA922; genus CAZTEU01. The sequence continues at coordinate 48,182 of CAZTEU010000005.1, forward strand.
TCAATCTTACCAACCTCTTCTGTCTCTAATGTTTTCTCATCTGACCTATACTCTATATGATATGCCATACTCTTTTTGCTTTCACCAAGTTTTTTACCTTCAAATACATCGAACAGCTCTGCGTTCACAACCAGATTATTTGATTTCAGTACTGTATTCACAATCTGTGCATGTTCAACACTTTTGTCTACAACAAGAGCAATATCATGTATTACACTTGGGTATACAGGTAATCTAGAATATGACCCCTCTTCTAGCACTAGGCCTGATAGTACACTTAAATTAATTTCCGCAATTGCAACACGATTATCTATACCAAAAGCTTCCTGTGTTGCGGGGTGTAATTCTCCAACAAAACCAACATCTGTACCATTTACTTTTATCTCAGCAAACCTACCAGGGTTTATAAATGGTAAACCTGTCTTACCAGATGTTGAAATTATTTCTATTTCTTTGTTATTTAATGAATCTGTAACAGCATTACTTACTTCATAGAAAGGAACATCATTTCCTTTCTGCGTAAACGCAACAGCAAGCATTGTATCTTGTCTTTCTATATTTTTATTATCAAATGTTCTTCCAATCTCAAACAGCTTTACTGAATTAAATCTATGAGCATTCATCTCTATTTTCTCCAGTAGGTTTGGAATTAGATGTTTTCTTAAATATGGTCGTTCTTTAGAAACCGGATTGTCTAATTCTAAATAGTCTTTTTTGTTAAGCCCTACTCTTACTATTGTCTGCCCTGACACGAAAGAATAATTATGAACCTCTGAGTATCCTTGCCCATAGGCTAATTGTTCTGTAATTTTCCTCTCCAGAGAGCGTATAGGATTATTAGCTGGTGGCTTTATTCCAAACGTAGGTAAAGTAGGTTGTATATTTTCATATCCATATATACGTGCAACTTCCTCAACTATATCTTCTGCAATAGAAATATCTTTAGTTGCTCTCCAAGATGGAACACTAACACTAAATACTCCACCTTTTACTTTCACACCAAAACCAAGCCTATCTAATATGTTCACCGCAATGCCCATTTCTATACTTTCTCCAATTCTTTCCTCTATATAGGAGAAATCAATTTCAATAGGACCTTGATTAAGTTCAAAATTACTTTCATCAACAATATTACTACTCACTTCTGCACCAGGAATTAATTCTTTCACTAGTTCTACTGCACGCCTAAGAGCAATTTCTGCATTGTTTGGATCTAAACTCTTTTCAAAACGAGATGATGAGTCTGTTCTTACACCAATTGCTGTAGAAGTTTTCCTAACATTTGTAGAATCAAAATTTGCAGATTCAAAAACGATGTCTGTTGTTCCTTCTTCTACCTCACTATTTGCACCACCAATTACCCCAGCAATTGCTATAGCTTTATTCTTGTCTGCAATAACAAGATTCTCACTTGTTAATGTTTGTTTTTGTCCGTCTAGAGTATCAATACCCTCTCCCTTTTTTGCATTCCTAATAATTATTTCATCCCCTATCTTACTTCCATCAAAAGCATGCATTGGCTGTCCAATATCCAACATTACATAATTTGTTATATCCACTATATTGTTTATAGGACGCACGCCAACAGATTGCAATCTTGACTGCATCCAAGAAGGCGATGAGCCTATCTTAATTCCACTCATAGCAACAGCCATATATCGCGGACAAAGAATCTTATCTTTTACTTTTGCAGATAACTTACGCTTCCTTCCTGCTTTTATCTTTGCGGGTTTATATTCAATTAATTTTTTCTGATAAATTGCTGAGGCTTCGCGTGCTATTCCATAATGACCCCACAGGTCTGGGCGATGTGTCATTGATTTATTATCTACCTCCAAAACAACATCATCTTGTGCCAAAGCTTTCATTAATGGTGTCCCAATCTCAAAATCCAAATGACTTAAATCTATAATTTCCTTTTCGTCTTTCTGAGGAAAAAGTTCGCCTAAACCAATTTCTTCCGATGCACAAATCATTCCAAAACTTTCCACACCTCTTATTTTTGTTTTTTTGAGCTCTATTAATTCTTCTTCTCCGTGCCATTTTACTTTTGCACCAAGTTTTCCTAGTGCAACCTTCATCCCTTTTGTAACATTAGAACCACCGCACACAACTTGCACCTCTCCATTACCAATATCTACATGACATACTTTTAGTCTATCTGCGTCTGGATGTTTCTCTACTTTATTAACTAGACCAATTACAACATTGTGTAACAACTCCCCAAGAGTTGATACACCTTCAATTTCTACTGTTCTAATTGTGAGTTTCTCAGCTAAATCTTCCGGAGTTACCTTTTCCAGATTTACATAATCAGAAAGCCAATTTTTTGAAATCAACATATTAAAACTGTTTCAAAAATCTTAAATCCCCACTCCTTAAGTGGCGTATGTCTTCAATATGATACTTAAGCATCACAAGACGATCAAAACCAATACCAAAGGCAAGTCCCTGATACTCTGCTGGATCTAAACCAGCCTCACGAATAACATTCGGATGCATAAGGCCACAGCCTAACATTTCCATCCATTTTTCATTTCCGTTAACATCTGTATATTTTATATCCAATTCAAAACCAGGCTCAACAAACGGGAAATAACCTGGACGCAACCTTACATCCATCTCTTTCCCATAAAAACCAGAGATAAGTTCCTTCATAACCCCTATTAAATGCCCTACTGTTATATTTTTATCAACTACAAATGCTTCAAACTGTTCAAAAGTATGTTCGTGTGTTGAATCCAGAGCCTCATTACGATATACACGACCTGGATAAGCTATGCGCAAAGGTGCACCATATTTTTTTAGCAAACGTACCTGCATGTTAGAAACATGAGGGCGCATGCACATTTTTTCATTTCCTTTTATATAAAACGTGTCTTGACTATCTCTTGCAGGGTGGTACGCAGGAATATTTAACGCTTCAAAACAATAATAATCACTATCCAGCTCTGGACCATCTTCCACCATAAAACCCATTCTCTTAGCCACATCTTCCATATGCCACATTGCTTGTGTAATAGTATGTATATTCCCCTGTTCTCTTCTTGGTACTAAAGGTTGAGTTACATCAATCTTTTCTGCCTTTGCTACATCATCCCACTTTTTTCTTTTAAGCTCTTGTTTCTTTTCTTCAATGCCTCCAACCATAATTTGTTTTATCTCATTGGCTGTTTTACCAACTTCTTTTCTCATATCCTCAGATAAGTCTTTCATCTCTTTCATAACTAAACTCATCTTTCCTGTCTTACGAGCAAAAAAATCTTGTTCTAACTCTTCTAGAACATTAAGAGTGCCAACCTTCTTTAATTGCTTAACGAATGAATCCTGAAGTTTTTTAAGTTTATTTTCCATCTTTTCTTCTAAAAGGAATTACACTGTCCCCACCTTCTGCCCTAACTTCCGCACGAACTTCTTGCTCCTCCTCATTGTACATTCTTAACAACTCGTCTTTAAGTGCGTTTAGATATTTTGCCTTTTCTTTCACTAAGTGTTCTTGGGCAAGTATACCAAGATTTGCTTCATCAGAGCTGTCCAAATAATGCGTATAATGTTCTGCAAACCTGCGAAAAGCCTGTTCCACTTTCTCCTGGAATGAAAGTTCCGCTGTCTCTTTTTCCACACTTACATCATAAAAATCCGTTAGCAACCTCTCTGTCCAATTATCTGTGTCTTTCTGTATATAAGCCCCAAGTCTATCCACTTTGGATAACAGATTCTCAAACCTTCTCATTTGTACGGACACGACTGCCATATTATCAAATTAACTTTACAACATCTCTCCAAGTAACAACTATAATTAAAATCATAAGCAACACAAAACCTATCATATGTGCTGTCTGCTCATATTTCATTGGTACAGGTTTTTTTGTAATCTTCTCTATTATAACAAATAATAGGCGCCCACCGTCAAGTGCAGGGATTGGTAAAATATTTAATGCGGCCAAAGATAATGAAATTACAGCACTAATGTGGATTAAATAGCTTATTCCCAACTTAGCACTTGCACCAATAACATTAGCTATACCAACAGGACCAGCAACCTCAAACAACAATCCTTGGCCTACAATAAGATTTTTAATTAACAAGAAAAATCCAATAAATATATTCACTAGCATTATGCCTGCTCCCATAAATCCTTTTACAATAGCTAGATGCCATGGGTAACGAACTATACCTGCGTTTCCAAGAATCACGCCAAGCTTTGGAACACTCTCTCCTTTTATCATAGCTGGGGCTATGGAATAGCTAATCTTTTCCTTTCCTCTTAATATTTCTAGTTCTATAGTATCAGAAGACGCTTCTGTATGCTCGTTAATATAACCAACCATTTCTGCCATGTCTTTAATCACCATTCCATTTATAGCAAGCACCTTATCTCCATATTGTATTCCAGCCTTATCTGCTGGAGTATCCACTTGCACCTGCTGTATCATTACAAAAGGACCCTCAACAATAACTGCACTGTCATCAACACCACCACTAATATCTGTAGGTAAACCAATCATTAATCCTCCTGCTAGAAGCAACGCAGCAAGAATAAAATTCATTGTAACACCAGCAACCAAAACCAAGGCTCTTTTCCATAACGAATGATACATAAAAGAGTCTTTCTCATTCCTTGCCTCACCATTCTCCCCTTTTATTTTTACAAAACCACCTAGTGGTAACCAGTTAAAAGAATAAAGAGTCGTTGGATATTCCTGCTCTCTTTTCTCTCCACCAGCTGTTTGTTTTAATGAACTCTTTCCATTTCCCCACACCCACCTCCATTTTCCTGTTTTTGGATTCTTATAAACCCCACCAAGTCTTGGAGGAAAACCAAGACCAAATTCATATACTTTCATTCCGCTTTTGCGTGCAACAATAAAATGCCCCCATTCGTGGGCAATAACAAGTACAGATAATACCGCTAAGAAAATTATTAGTGTTAGCATAATTAGAGAGATTATCTCATATAATTATGGATAATTCAACAAAACGTTTACTTCTTAGGATTTTCCTGAGTCCAATTTGAGTAATTCTCGGGTTTTAAGTATACTCTAAACATAATTGATTAAAAATTATGGATAAATACACAGTATGGCATAATCCCAGATGTGGAAATAGCCGAGGAACAATAGAACTGTTAAAAGAAAGAGGTATAGAGCCAGATATAAAACTATATTTGGAGAACGTCCCAAGTGAAGATGAGCTAAAAAATGTTGCTAGACTTCTTAATAAAAAACCTATTGAGTTTACTAGAACAAAAGAGAAAGCGTTTAAAGAAGCAAATCTGAGAAAAGATAGTAGTGATGAAGAAATAATTAAGGCAATGAAAAAATATCCAATACTTATACAAAGACCAATTGTAATAAAAGACAATAAAACAGCAGTAATAAGTAGACCGCCAGAAACCGTGCTAGATTTCATATAACAAAAAAAGCGCTATGCGCTTTTTTTAATACTAGACAAAAAGGTATGGGAGCGAACGAATCTTGTTTCTACGCCCCCTCAACCCCGCCCCAGATGGGACTAGTGTGGGACGGCGAGGCTACTAACCCCTACTCGTGGTGTTGCTGTTCCAGACGAGGTCGAAGACCAGCGCCAGGAATAGGCTCATCGTGCAGATGCAGAACAGCACGATGCCGGTGTCGAACATCATGTGCTCGAAACCGTTCAGCCTGATACCATTGCAGCTGATGGCTGCACTTCGGTACATCGCGGATGCACCACCCACGATGAACAGAACTATGCAACCGATGAAGCAAGAACCAAACAGCTTCCAGAACATTTTCCCCTCCTTGAGGAATAGGTAACCTTACGGTCACCAGCGATAAGTACGTTCGCTCAACCTTTCTATCTAGTATAGATTGTAAAGAGTTTTTGTTTTACCAAACAAAGAAGTGACGGGAGTGAATTGGATTCAGACTCGCCACCTCGCAGGCTCCTTCTCCTGCGATCAGCGACGGCCCGTGTGTTGCTCGTCTGCGATCGTCGCCACCCCGGCGAACAGGATAGCGACACTGATGAGCCCAAGGATGGCCCACACCGTCGCCTCTGGATTCAGCACCATCTGGGCGCTGAATATTCCGCCGTACATGACGGCGGTGAAAACCATCCCAGCGAAGCTCGCCAACCAGACGAACATCCCCGTAACCAGGATTACCATCCCATCCCAGCGGGAGAAGGTCGACAGGTTGCAGATGCAACCCAAACCAGCCGCCACGAAGATGAAGGCGCCGATCAACAGCGCCAATGTCGCGAACTCGAGGAGGAACGGCAGGGTGAACACCCAGCCGAACACCTTCATGGCCACGCCCATGATGGTCGCGACTAGAGCCAAACTGACCGTCGGGATATCAAAGAAACGCATTTTCTCCTCCTTGCTCGTCTACTGACGAGCTGTAGGCGTTTCGTCCAAAATTCACTCCACTTCTTTATTTGGTATAAGTTGTAAAGAGTTTTTGTTTTTCTACTAAACAAGAAAGCGAGGAGGTGAACATAGTACGTTACAACCCCTCGCTGGAAACTGCTCCACAGGAAAAGGGTTGAAAGATCTCACTCGACGTCGTTGCACACCGAGCGCACGGGCTCCTCATCGCTGTACCAGCCGAGGGGGGCTGCATAAACGACGAGGCCACCGATGCTCCCGAGGGAGGCCAGGGACAGACCCAGAATGGCCGTCTCCACCCGCCCCGCATCAGGGACGAGGAACAGGCCGGTGGCGAAGAGCCCCAGACCCACGAGGAGGAGGATGAAGAAACAGTGGGAATCACGATCACGGCGACTACGCATGGCAAACTCCAGCCTAGGTTACTTGAACGACGATGTGTCGGACTTGTTCACCTCGCTTTCTTACTTAGTATATTTTAAGGTACTACTATCCTATTTTACCAACACAGTATTATAGCACAAAAAACCCCTTTTGTCAAGGGGTTTTTATGGTTTTTTGGCTTATTTTAGCTAAATTGTATACTTTACTGTTTCTCAATAATACCCCTTATCTCCCCTATCCTACCACTCAAATCCTCTTTCTTCCATGTTTCCAGATTTAGGCGTAAAACAGGCTCAGTATTACTCTTTCTTACATTAAACCATCCCCAGTTAAATTCCATCCATACACCATCTATATTATTACTAGAAATAGCCTCATTTTTGTATATTTCTCTTATTTTTTCCATCATTCCATCTTTATCCTCCACCTCAAAATTAATCTCTCCTGAGTGATAATATTTCTTTAATGGAGTTATAATCTCACTAAGAGATTTGCCTGCCTGCGAAATAAGCCTAAGTATGTACAAAAGTGATAGTTCTGTACATTCAATCTTGTACATTTCATCAAAATATAGGTGCAGAGAAAGCTCGGAGCCAAACACTCCATTTTCCTCACTCATTATTTTTTTAATGTAAGTATGCCCAACCTGTGTCATTATAGTTTTTGCTCCTGCAGACTCATATGACTCTTTAACAATCCTACTGGAACGAAGATCATACAGCATTGTTGCACCTGGATTATTTTTTAGCACTTCCAAACCAATAATTGTAGCAACAAAAGATGCATCCACCACTTCCCCCTTCTCATTAACAACACCTATCCTATCCGCATCTCCATCCAAAGCAAAACCAAAATCTGCACCAACCTCTATAACCTTTGCTTGTAAGTCTTTTAATGTTTCTGTCTTTAATGGATTAGCCTCATGGTTTGGAAAAGTGCCGTCCGGCTCTATATACATGTACTCAACATTCACTTGAGATAATTTTTCCAATAATCTTGGAAATGTTACTCCTCCCATTCCATTTGCAGAATCTATAACTATTTTTAATGGTTTAATATCTTCCGGCTTTACCAATTCTAGAATTCTCTCCTGGTACAGCGGAAACATATCTTTCTCTTCCACATTTCCTTTTTCTTCTTTTACTTCACCAAAATCATTTTTTATTACAGCATCACGAATCTCTTCCATACCGTTTACTTTACCAACAGCTAATCCATTCCCAAGAGCTAATTTAAAACCATTATATTCTGCCGGATTATGACTAGCTGTAACAATTACCCCCCCAGCATGCTCTTCTAAATGAGCGCAGGAGAAATTAAAAAGTGGAGTTGTACTTTGTCCTATGTTTACAACATCCACACCCTCATCTGTAATACCTTTTATTACAGCTTCACTAAAAGGTTTACTGGTTGGTCTCATGTCCAACCCAACTACCATTTTTTTTGCAGAAAAATCCTCACCTTTATTTTTTAGGAAGTTTACATATGCACGCCCAAGTCTGTACGCCAAATCCTCACTAAGCTCACTATCTGCAAGCCCGCGAATATCGTATGACTTAAAGACATGTTCTGGAATATCTACCATATAATTTTGTTGAAAAATAAGCGGATTTAGTATATAGTACGAGTATCTCATACGCAAGTTTCAGAGAGTTTTTATGTACAAAATCTATAAATAAGATATAGGATTATGGACCCAAAACAACTTCTAGATCATTTCTCCTCTCACCTAAAAAATGTAATAGCAAAAGCAATTTCTGTATCTGCAAGCTTTTCTCATTCAGAAGTAATGCCTGCACATTTACTTCTCGCACTAGTACAAGAAAAAGGATCTATTGCTTCTCAGTTACTGGAAAAGTCAGAAGTTTCTTCCAAGACTATTCTTTCTTACCTAAAATCTATAACAAAACAACTTCCTGCAATGGACATAGCAACACGAGCGGCAATAGCCACTCTTCCAGAACTCAGTAAATCTTCTAAAAGAGTTTTGGAAAAAGCAATGCTTACTGGTTATGAAAATGAACATACCCATGTTGGTACAGAACACTTGCTGTACGGATTATTACAAAGTAGAGATGTTGGAATAAAAGAGATACTATCCAAAACAAAAATTAAGAGAAAAGAGATGACACAGCAGTTGGAAATTATTTTTACAAGTACAAACAAATTTCCAGATGTGCAGGATATAGCAGAAGCAATGGGACATATAGAAGAATTGGCAGAAGGAGGTGGTGCGCTTGCAATTACTCCTGAAAAATCAAAAACTCAAAAGAAATCTAGAACACAAAAATACCAAGCATTGTCTATGTTTGCTGTAGAATTGACAGATGTAGATGTGCAAAAAACAATTGATCCTGTAATTGGTCGTGAAAACGAAATAGAAAGACTAATCCATGTGCTTTCTCGCAGGAATAAAAATAACCCTATACTTGTTGGAGAGCCCGGGGTTGGTAAAACAGCAATTGTAGAGGGGCTTGCAAAAAGGGTTTCGGAAGGAAAGGTGCCGGCTGTATTACAGAACAAAAAAATATTTGCATTGGACTTAACATTACTTGTTGCAGGTACAATATATCGTGGGGAATTTGAGGCTCGTATTAAACAGCTTGTAGATGAGGTGTCCAGTAGAAGTGATTTTATTCTTTTTATAGATGAAATCCACAATATAATAGGAACAGGTTCCAATCAAGGAACAATGGATGCAGCAAACATATTAAAGCCTGCACTTGCGCGTGGAAAACTTAGGTGTATTGGAGCTACAACTCATGATGAGTATAAGAAGTACGTTACAGCAGATCCTGCTCTGGAAAGACGTTTCCAGGCTGTTAATGTAGAAGAGCCTTCTCGCGAAGAGGCAATAGAAATATTAAAAGGTGTAAAAAAATATTACGATGAATTTCATGGTGCTTCTATCAGCGATTCAGCAATTACTACAGCAGTAGACTTATCCATGAGATATATTCATGATAATTACTTGCCAGATAAGGCAATTGACTTAATAGACGAAGCATCTGCTTCTGTACGCACAAAGAAAAAACCAACTCCCCTACAAAAAAAGAGGTTGGGCATTATAAAAGAGTTAAACAGTATAAGAAAAGACAAAGATACAGCTATGGCAAGTGAAGACTTAGATTCAGCGACTGTTTTAAAGAAACGACTAGATGATTTAGAAGAAAAAATAGAATCTCTAGAAAAACAGACAAAGAAAACAAAGAAGGTGGCGAGATCACGTGTTACTAAGAGTGATGTAATAGAAGTACTAGCAAACAGATTGGGGCTAAATAAGAAACTATTGGAAGAAAACCAATGGTCCAAATTACAAACTCTTTCGGATAGGCTTTCAAATCATATTGTAGGGCAGGACACTGTACTCAACAAACTAGAGAGAGTATTAAAACAAGCTCATCTAGGTATAAGAGATAAAAACAAACCGTTGTCGTCTTTGCTTTTTGTTGGTCCTAGTGGTGTAGGAAAAACAGAACTCGCAAAATCTTTGGCGAAGGAGCTATATCACGATGAAAAATCTCTTATTAGGTTGGACATGAGTGAGTTTGCAGAAGGGCATGGTGTATCTAAACTACTTGGCTCCCCTGCTGGATATGTGGGATACAAAGACAGAAACCACTTTATCGATAAGCTAAAACAAAGACCTTACTCAGTCGTATTGTTCGATGAGTTTGACAAAGCCCATCCGGATGTTATGAAATTATTATTACAGATTTTAGATGAAGGCACTTTGACAGATAGTAATGGTAAAAAAGTCCACTTCTGCCACTCAACTGTTATCCTTACAAGCAATGTTGGGGCGGAACTATATAAGAAGAGTGGTTTTGGTTTTGGTTCTTCCAAGCAAAAAAGTGTGGAAGGTACAAAAAAACGAGATGAAGCAATAAGCTCAAAATTAAGAGATGTGTTTGGAACTCCCCTTCTAGGAAGACTTCATGAGGTGTGTATCTTTTCTCCTTTGACTAATGAAAATATAATGGAAATAATTTCTAGACACGCAATAAAAATTAGCTCAGACCTAAAAACACAGCAGGATATCGCCCTTACTCTTACAAAGACTGCTATTAAACAGCTTGCGATAGACTCTAAACATGATGATCTTGGAGCAAGGAATGTTGAACGTATAGTAGATCATGTTATACAGGATTTAGTTGTAGGTGAATTACAAAAAGAAAGTAAGAAGAAACAATATAGACTATCCCATAAACAATCTGCATACTATTTACAATAATATGGAGGATCAACAAAAACAGTGGGCAACAGAACTACAAAAAGCGATAAACAAAACAAAAAAGGATTCTGGAGATACCGAAGGAAACACAAGAGTCATTAATAAAAAAATCGCAGAGAAAAAAGAGGAGATTATTAAGGTAGCAGAGAAAAAGGATATAGACGGAGCAAAGAAGCTCTTTTTTGAGTTAATACAACTTCGTGCAACACATACTGCGCTTGGAATAAAAAAGATGAAAGAAAATGGAAAACTAACAAAAGACCTTGCAGAAAAGGTTGCAGAATATTTTATTACAGACTGTATTAATCTAGCAATTGCGGTTGATTCAATACTAGGAATAAATTATGGTACTGACTCCTAATATAATAGCATCCAAGGGTTTGCTGTCATCCTTACTAAAAGGAAAGGTTGGTACTTTAGTTTTAACAAAGGCATTTGTTGCAGCCGGTCTTGGAGACATGGCTCCAATAGTTGCGCAGTTGATATCTCGAGATGGTGTATTAGATACATTACTCCCTGGTGTTCTGGCACAGGCTGATTCATACAGACAAAATGCGCAGGATTTTGTAAGAAATAAGTTTGCTTCTGTTGTAGAACCACCTGCTGGTGCATATGACCCAGGGCTTGCATATGCTGGAGGTCCACAAGAATTTGCTGTCGGTGATAGCTTCCTTAATGACGCAAAAAAACTTGCTAAGGAAAGCTCTGACTCTGTTAACAAGAATAAGCCAGTAGAATCTTCACCTGAAGTACAAAAAGATGATATAATAGCTCCAGAAGCACAACCGCCGGTTGGTGGTGGTCTTGGTGGCGGAAAAACAACCCCTCAGGATGCACAAGAACAACAAGATAATGGTGTAGCGCCAGACAAATCACAGCAAGTTGGTTCACCAGATAAACAACCTCAAGAAGATGAGGAACAGGCACAGGAACCTGCTTCTAAGGAAAAGCCAGAGCCTAAACAAAAAGCTAGTGAAGGGCAAGCAAAAGGTGAAGATGCTCCCCAAATACCTATTAGTGTTACTCTGGATAAGCCTGAAGATAGTAGAACTATAAAACTAGATGATGAAAGTGAGGGTGGAGCAGGGGGAGAACAGGCAGACGAGGTAGATCCAACAGAATCTCAACCTTCTGTATTAGATGATAAAGAACCCTCAGAAGAACCGGCTACAGAATCTCCTGAAGAGGGCGGTAAAGAAGGTGAGGAAATCCCCAAAACTAAAACACCAGAGGATAGAGAGAAAAAAGAAGAAGATGAAAAGGAGAAGGAAGATGATGAGGATAAAGAAGAAAGTGATAGTGATGAAGACGATGAGGATGAAGAAGGTACAGAAGAGGAAGATGATGGATTAGGTTTTGATAAACCAACAGATTTTAGCGCTCCCGCAGAAGACGATTCCTCTGGAGCAGAAGAGGAACAGAAAGACGATGATAAGAAAGATCCGGGGAAAGAAGCACAAACAGCACAACAATTGAGTAAGGATAAGAATCTAGACGCAAAAGAGAAACGTGATAAGAAAGGAAAAGAATCCACTAAAGGTAAAGAAAAAAGACCGGATGCAGAAAGACATGGGTCATCTAGTAGCGTGATGGTTGTGCTATGGATGCTACACGATATAGTTGCTTTTGTTAACATGATTTTAATGTTAATTCCAGCACTAAATATTTTGACCGGCTGGCTAGTCACACTGATGTTCCTTGGTCCAATACTATTTATGCCATTTGTAGACGGTGATATATTCTGGTTTACAGTTGCATATATAATAGGAAAAAGAACTCCTAGAGGGCCTGAGGATGAGAAGCAGAATGTTGTAGACAGATTCACAAAAGAAAAGAAAGAGCAGGTTGTAGACTTAGCAGAACAAGAAGGAAAGAGATTAGCAAAGGAGGCTATAAAGTCGTTGGGCTGGTATGCGCTAATAATACCTGGAATAATTATATTATTCCCTGTCGACTTAGTAATATACTGGATAATCGTGATTAGATTTACAGCAGCAAAAAGGCCTACAGCTAAGAAATCAAAAGAGGTTGCATTCAGCATTCTAGAACAAGCAAAAATAGCAAAAAAATAAATAAAAAATATGGATAAAAAAAGAATCTTGTTTATCGTAGCATTCGTTATAGCAACAATAGTGATAGGCTTTGCTATGTATCGAGTGTTCTTTTATACTCCAAAACCTGCAGAACGACCTGGAACTATTGCAACAGAACCATCCAAGTTCCCATCATCTGGAGAGGCAGGAGAAATAGACAGACCAACAATCCCACCATCAGAAGTGTTACCTCCATCTGTCACAGCACCAAGTCAACCAGGAGTAGGTGATGGAATAGGAGTTGGAGAAGATGTACAAAAAATAGTGCAATCTGTTATAAACACACCTGTTGTTGGTATGGATATAAGTAATCAGAGTGGGCAGGCTAGATTCTATAACCAAGAAGACGGGAAGTTTTATTCTGTAGACGCACTCGGACAACCAAGGGAACTAACAGACCAGGTTTTCTTTAACGTAGAAAATGTAACATGGTCCCCTACTCAAAGTGAGTCGATTATAGAATACCCAGACGGTGCAAATATTTATTATAATTTCAATACAAAAAAACAAGTTACATTACCAAAACACTGGGATTCTTTCTCATTTACAGATACAGGAGATAAAATAGCAGCAAAGAGTCTAGGGTTCTCTGAAGAAAACAGGTGGCTCATTAGTTCAGACCCAACAGGAAGTAATATAAACCTAATAGAGCCTCTTGGTAGTAACGCAGATAAAGTAATTGTAGACTGGTCTCCAAATAAACAGATTGTTGGGTTATCAGCTACTGGTGAAGAGCTTGGTTCTGATAGACAAGAGATATTATTTGTTGGACAGAATGGTGAGAATTTTAAATCAACAATAGTAGAAGGTAGAGATCTGAGGACAGAATGGTCAAAGACAGGTTCTAAACTATTGTACAGCGTTCATAATTCACGAAATGATTTCAAGCCAGAGCTTTGGGTTGTAAAAGGTAGTGGAGAAAACTTGGGGGGAGGAAGAAAGCTACTTAATGTGGATACATGGGCAGATAAGTGTTCATTCTCAGATGATAGGTATGCCTATTGTGGAGTACCGCAAATACTAGAAAAAGGTTCTGGTTTTGCACCAGCCCTTGCGGACTCAACACCAGACGACTTGTACAAGATAGATGTGGAGACAGGACTAAAGGTGCAAATACCTCTAGATGATTTCCATGTAATCGATACTATTTCATTAAGTCCGGACGGGAAGACATTGTATTTTACAGACAAAAACATTCCAGGACTATATAAAGTACAGTTATAAATATGCCTAGTCACAAGCAATTATTAACTTTATTTGTACCAGCCCTTGCTGTTGTTGCTATTGGTTTAATAATTGCGATTATACAGTACGACCCTCTCTACCCAAAAGAGAACAATAATAAATCAGAGGCTTCTGATCTAATACCTATTTTTACAGAAGATCCAATTGTCGGATACAAGAAAGCTCCTATTACAATTATTGCGTTTGAAGACTTTGGTTGTGAAGGATGCAAAGCTCAATCAGATATTTTCGATCAAATAATGCTCAAACACCCAAAAAAAATAAAGGTTGTTTGGAAATCACTTACAGTAACAAGATTCCCAATTTCTACACAACGAGCTCATGAGTATGGATTATGTGCAAACGAACAAGGTAAGTTTAGCGAATTCAAAGAACTTGCTTTTGTTAACGGGCTTAACCTGTCCCAAGGAATATTAGATTTAATAGTAGAAGAAACAGAAATGAGTGAACGCAAACTAACATCCTGCCTAAACTCAGCAAAACCTACAAAATATCTGTCACAAAACGAATCTCTAGCTAACCTGCTAAACGTACAGGCAGTACCTACAATATTTATAGACAATGTACAGATTAATACACCTTCTAGTATAGAAGAATGGGAAATGGTCCTAGGATTATAATTATGAAATCAATACTCCCTAAAAAAATATTATTCTCACTGGGAATTTTTTTATTTGTTTTTGGAGTAATGAGTTATCCCCCACAAGCTAAGTCTGCAAAGTTAGACTTTGGAGCTGTTTGTACAGGAGATTCTCAATGCGATTCTGGAGAATGCGAAAACAGCACAAAAAAAGATGCGAAAGGACAGACAATAGCCTACTGTGTGTGTGAGGAAGAAGTTGTAGGAGAAGATGGTTTAGATTGTGCAAAGAAATATGGTGGAACATCTTCTGACTGGACTTGTGAAGATGGTGGAGATGCAAGTTGGAATATAAACTATTGTGTTAGTACAAAAGATGATAATGATAAGAGGTATGCTGTTCCAGTAAAGATACTAGGTGCTCTAAGTGGAGTTTCAGATGCAATCATAAAATCCGGTACTGGAGTAACGAAAGACGAAATAGACACCTTAGTTACAACACCTCAACCTAGGATAAAAATCCCTGGATTAAACTTTACTAAAGTGGAAAACCTGCGAGATTTAGCTACCAAAGAACAAACTCCAGACGGTCGAGAAGAGTTATATATAAACATACCATTTTTTGGGGAATACATAGCTACTATATATAGATTTGCAGTAATACTTGCTAGTATTTGGGCCATTGTATACATGATGGACGCTGGACTACTACTAATAATTGCTGGAGGTAATGCAGAAAAAATTCAACAGGCAAAACATAAAATAGTACGGGGTTTCTCTGGATTGTTCATTATATTAGGATCATATGTGCTGTTATACACATTAAATCCAGAGTTGGTGACGTTTAAGAATCTAAGGATATTGTATGTAGAGACAGAGCCATATCCAGAGATAACACATGAAACTGCTCATCAGGGTCCAGGTGGAACTTTGCTTCCTGCGAATGGATTAGTAGCAAAAAAAGTAACCTCATTTGGTGAGCTTACAGAACAAGATTTTACAAAAGATAAAATGAACGCAATAATGACTGACGGATGGAAAGTTTGGCAATCTTTTACACAAACAGAAAAACAGGAGGTTTTACCACATTTATTTAAGTATATTGGCGAATGCCCACAATCTTCTAGCTTAATTAACATGGGTATTAATCATGCCAACTGGTCCAAGAAAAAAATCCACAAGGATGCACTTCCGGCAGCCCAGCTACTTGCAAAAATTGCAGATAGAGAAGGGTTCAGGATATATATATCCTCTACTTATCGCACAACTTTGAGACAAACACAGATATGGAATACAGGAATAGTGGCGAGGTATAAGCAAAAAAGATCAGGATGGAAAAGAAATGAGGGTAAAATCGGACGCCCTTCGTGTGGTTCACCACATAACTCCGGAGCTGCAATGGATGTAAATCTGAAAATACCAGTAAAGAAAGGCGGTAAAATAACATATAAGTGCGTGGCTTGTCAGAACGATAAAAAGTACTTTATAACAGCAAAGACCGACTCAGCGGCCATAAAACAATATGAACAACAGTATCTAGGTGGAAGCGATGGTGGACTATATAGATTAATACTGGAAGAGATGTTCAAAGAGGCTGGTTGGGTAAGATACTGTGATGAGTATTGGCATTTTGAGACTGCAGTTACAACACGTTACAACAAGTGGGATAAAGCTCCAGAGACACGTTGTGTAAGACACTATAAAAATTGGAAGCCTGAAATAGAAGACAATATAAAGAAAAAAGCAAACTCTCTTACAAAAACTGGCACATTGTTTAAATAACGGATACATGTAATAATATAGGAACCTGTCGTGAGACAGGTTTTAATATACAAATATGACAAAAGAAACAATAATCTTCGTGTGCTCTAACTGCGACGCTCAATTCCAGAAATGGACTGGACAATGCTTCGAATGTGGTAAATGGGGTACAGTAGAAAACAAGACAGCAATCACAGATAACAAATCTGGAGACAGTAAAGTTATTGGTGTAGGTGTAAACACACAAAAGCTAGGTGAAATAAAAAATGTAGATTCTTTTAGGAACTCCTCAAAAATTGGAGAACTAGATCGTGTTCTTGGTGGTGGAATAGTACCAGGTAGTTTAATACTTCTTGGAGGAGAGCCTGGTATTGGAAAATCCACTCTTTCTTTGCAAATTGCAAACAATATGAAAAAGTCACTATACATTTCTGGAGAAGAATCAATAAATCAGATTAAGATGAGAGCAGACAGACTTGGTAATGCAAATGCAGATATGTTAGTTATGCATGAGAATGATATAGAAAATATATGCGCAACAATAAAAAAAGAGTCTCCGGAGATTGTAATAATAGACTCAATACAAACAATGATATCCAATGACACAAGTGGAGAGCCTGGAAATGTAAATCAGGTGCGTGTGTGTGCAACAAAGCTTTTGGATTCTGCTAAGCAAAGTAAGAGTGCTATAGTTATTATTGGTCATGTTACAAAAGATGGTTCTGTTGCTGGACCAAAGACTCTGGAACATCTAGTAGATACTGTTTTGTACATTGAGGGAGATAGGTACTACCAAACAAGACTTTTGAGAACAATAAAAAATAGGTTTGGCTCTACAGATGAAGTAGGTGTCTTTGAAATGAACGAACTCGGTCTTAAGGAAGTAAAAAACCCATCATCTGCTTTCTTAGAAGAGCGTGCAGATGATACGCCTGGCAGTGTTGTTACTTGTCTTATAGAAGGCACTCGCCCACTACTAATTGAGGTGCAGGCATTAGTAAATAAAACTAGTTTTGGATATCCTGTACGCAAAGCAAGCGGTTTCGATCTAAATAGATTACATGTACTTGTAGCTGTACTACAAAAAAGAGCAGGACTGCAGTTAGGTCAGTATGATATCCATGTAAATGTAGTTGGAGGATTAAAAGCACAAGAGCCGGCTGCAGACTTAGCAGTATGTCTTGCTATAGCAAGCTCTTTTAAGGACAAGGTACTTGGTGGAGATTTGGTAGTTTTTGGAGAAGTTGGATTAGGTGGAGAAGTAAGAAGAGTAAATCAGTCTCAAAAAAGAATAAAAGAGTGTGAGAAACTTGGTATGCAACGAGTAGTAACTTCCAAAAACCCAGGTAATGTTCATGGAACAAAGATTATAGAAGTAAAGAATATAGCAGAACTAATCCAGAAAACATAAAACCACCTTGTGGGTGGAATATTGACCGCCGACCCGCCCGAACCACTCAGAAGCAAGCTTCTTTGTGATCCGGACAGGTCAGACGTGTGAGACTGGTTGAGAACTACACCATACCAACGTGGGCATTGGAGATTCCGATGGAACCCCTGATGATCTGGCCAGACGCTGTGAGGTTGTAGTTGGAACAGGCACGAACATACCCGCGGTAATTCTCACGGTCATCTTCCGTGCGATTACCGCTCAGAATCCACCTCGCGTAGTCCTGAGGGATTCTGTGCTCAACACGGAGCCTGGCAACAATCTGTCGCCCCTGTGAAAATTCGCTCTGATGGACACTCATGCTCTCTTTCCTCCTGTTTAGGGGTATTTACCCCTAAGAAATTGAATTCGTCAAAAACTATATACTAAAATATCCCTTTTGTCAAGGGATACTTTTTATTCCAAATGTACTGTCTTTTCCCACTCTTTTAACTTCTCCTTAATACTTGGTACCTTATCAAAATCTATATCCCTAGCTAATTCCCTAGCTGTCTTAATCAGCTCAACATCCTGCATAGTAGCAAACTGCAATTGCATTAATCCACTTTGAGATGTCCCATATACTTCTCCCGGTCCTCGCATAGCAAGATCATATTCTGCAACATCAAAACCGTCTGTGTTTTTCTCAAAAAAACCAAGCCTGTCTTTTACAAAATCAGAATCACTGTCTGTAAATAAAAGACAAAATGATTGATGAGAACTTCTTCCAACCCTACCACGAAACTGATGAAGTTGTGCAAGACCAAACCTGTCCGCCCCCTCAATCATCATAACAGACGCATTTGGAATATCTACACCAACCTCAACAACAGACGTAGACACAAGAATATCTGTCTTCCCATTCGCAAAATCTTTCATTACCCTGTCCTTTTCCTCTGTCTTCATCTTTCCATGCAAATAATCCATGCTTAGTTTTGGAAAAATATCTCTGTTTAGCTTCTCATATTCTTGCATTACAGATTTCTTCTCAGCACCTTTTGTTGCGTCTATCATTGGACATATTACAAAAATCTGTCTACCTTTTTTTACCTGCTGTTCTATAAAATCATATGCCATTCCCCTATTCTTTGGTTCCACTAAACGAGTTTTAATAGGTTTTCTTCCTTGTGGCATTTCCTTAATTACAGATAAATCTAAATCTCCATAAAGAGTAAGAGCAAAAGAACGAGGAATAGGTGTAGCTGTCATACTAAGAAAGTGCGGTTGAGTGTCCGGATCCCCTGACTTTTCCCTAAGTTTCTTCCTCTGTTTAACACCAAACCTGTGTTGTTCGTCTACAATTACCAATCCAAGATTGTGAAATACAACATCGTCAGAAAGTATAGCGTGGGTTCCTACAAGCACATCTATATTCCCCTCCTCTATATTCCTATACAACTCTCTTTTCCTTCCTGCTTTTGTTTTTTCTTTTAATTCTATACCAATAGTCTCCAACTGAGAACGTGTAACAAGCGCAATAGCAATTTCTTTCCCTAAAACTTTCTGTAATGATTCAAAATGTTGTTTTGCAAGTATTTCCGTAGGTGCCATCATTATTGTCTGGAAATTACTCAAAACAGAATTATACATAACCAAACCAGCAACAACCGTCTTTCCAGAGCCTACATCCCCCTCCAAAAGCCTGTTCATTGGATTAGCCCTCCCTAAATCTTGCAATATATCCCATGCAGATACCTTTTGTGCATTAGTAAGATTAAAAGGAAGTCTTGCAACAAACTCTTTCACCTCCTTTTCCCTAAACTCAATTTGTGGAGCACTGTGTCTTTTTAATGACTGACGTAACATTTCTGCACGAAGCTGAAGAATAAAAAGTTCATCAAATTTGAGTCTTTTTTGCGCATGAGTTAGCTCATCCTTATCATCTGGAAAATGAATAGAGCGCACAGCTTCTGCATATGGCATTATATCCACCTCTTCTCTTATATCATCTGGAATCCAATCCTCCAAACTATCTGCTAGATGTACAACCTGACTCATTAAAAAACGTAATTGTTTCTGTGTAATACCGGCAGTAAGAGAATACATAGGGACAATTCTTCCTGTATGTACAGTTTCACTTTTCATTTTCTCATAACTGGGGCTTTTCATAACAGTACCAAACATATCTGTACTAACTTTTCCAGAGAAATAAACCATATCACCGGATTTTATATTCTTAGAAATATATGGTTGCCCCCACCACACAATTCTCAATTGTTCCTCATCATCACTAACAACAGCTTCTGTTATTATTTTTCTCTTCTTATAACTTCTTTTACTATTAATTAATTCTACCCTTGCCAACACAGTTACCTGCTCTCCTTCAACAAGATTAGATATAGGGACAGTCTGACTAAAGTCTTCATAACGAAATGGAAAGTAAAACAACAAATCCCCTGCTGTCTCTATTCCAAGGCGTGACAGGCGGGTAGACAATGCTTTCCCTACTGTCTTAAGTGCAGATATTGGGGTTTGTTTATTCATACTGAGTTATTGTACGGGATTTTTGTAATAAAAACAAAAAAACACCATTTTGGGTGTTTCTGGTCCGCTGGCTCGACCACTACTCCGTAGAGTGTGGCCAAGCCAGAGGACATGTTCTACCTCTCCTTCTGTGAACGTACAAACCGTCGTCGTGCTTTCGCAACGATTTCGGAAATACGCATGAGTTCCTTGAGTCGACTGAGATCAACCCTGTTCGCTTGCCTTTTCGGTGTTTCAACCTTACCCAGGTATGAAACACCTGGACGATCAAAACGAGTCTCTCCGTATGGTCCCCCCATGACTGGCCTCCTGATTGTGCTTCGTTTCTATGGGTTTTTATATCACTGTAGGACATGTCTGTCAATTTAAAAACAAAAAAACACCCTTACAGGTGTTTTATTTTGTGCTCCCGACAGGAATACTGAGGTGTCCCTAGCTGGAATCACTCACATAAAAAAGTGTGCAAGCACACTTTTTTGCGTTCGTGCTCCCGACAGGAATCGAACCTATACCGATGGCTCCGCAAGCCACTGTTCTATCCATTAAACTACGGGAGCTTGATTGTTATCAACGCGAAAATTATATACCAAAAAACAGGTAGTGTCAACCTGTTTAATGAAACCTCCACTTCCTAGCGAAAGTGTCAGCATGAGGTTCGTTCTCTTTGTCTAGGTCTTCTTCTAGGTAGTGGCGTAGTGTTTTACGTATTTCTATTGGATTGTTATCCATAAGAGGCACTCTTAGCAAAGGACGTACGTTGGATTTTGTATCAAAGAATAGCATTTTTACTTCTGGTGGGTCATATATAATGTAAAAATCATATAATTCACTATATGTGTAAAACCTGTTTCCTACAATTACACCAAGGCTGGATATAGCAAAGGAAACATCCATTGGGTCTTGTTTGCCTTGTACAAACAATATAATTCCAGCTAATACAATAACAAGAGCAAATAGAAAGTTACCACTTATTACTCCATAGAGCACTAAAAGTGACATGAGAATACCAACAACAACGTACCATGCCATTGGACGCTCATGTTTTTCGAACTCTTTTACTGTCCACTGATGCTCTATGTCACCAATGAGTGTAGATTCTGTTATTGCTTTTGGCATGACAATATTATACCACAATTGCAAATATGGGGAAAATAGGCTATACTCAGCGCTAGTATGCGACACGAGTACCATAATTTTGCCACTGAGAGGGAAAAACCATCACGCCCTAAATACTGGGGCTATTTCTTATTGTTTTTGGTATTCCTGTTCTTTATGACAGGCTGTCTAAGATTTTTGTTTGGGTCTAGATTAATCTCAGAAGACCCTATGGCATATGATCCGGTAACTCTAGATCCAAAGCCACCTGAGGGACTTATTAAAAGAATTGGTCATTTTGTTCTGAGTCGGGATGTCACCCTGTCCGGACAAAGAAAAGATCGTATTAATATATTGCTACTAGGTATGGGTGGAGAAGGTCATGATGGACCCTATCTTACAGATACAATAATTGTTGGGAGTGTAAAACCGTCTACGGGACAAGTCGCTCTTGTTTCTATCCCACGCGATCTTGGAGTAAAGATTCCGGGGAGAGGTGTAAGGAAAATTAATCATGCCAATGCGTATGGTGAAGCAAAAAAAACAGATTGGGGGGCAGCATTTGCTACAGAAGTAATAGAAGATACTTTTGATGTGGATATAAACTATTATATACGTTTAGATTTTAGTGCGTTTAAGCAAATTATTGATGAGGTTGGAGGTATTACGGTTAATGTAGAGAGAAGTTTTGCAGATCACACTTACCCAGCAGATAATAATGATTTCCAAACTGTTAGTTTTACAAAAGGTATTACAAAAATGGATGGAGACATGGCACTAAAGTATGCGCGCTCTCGTCACGGAAATAATGGAGAAGGTTCAGATTTTGCAAGAGCTCGTCGTCAACAAAAAATGCTATTAGCATTAAAGAAAAAAATATTATCTTTTTCTACATTATCTAATCCTGTTCGTTTACACAACATCGTAAAAACACTAGATAAGCACATAACAACAAACATGGAGTTTTCAGATATAATAGCGTTTGTTAGGTTGGCAAGAGAAGCAGACACTGGTACCATGAAAACAGTGGTGCTGGACAGTTCTGTTAATGGTTTTTTACAAAATGGATATAGTCCAGACGGAGCGTTTATCCTAGAATCCAAGACAGGATCATTTAAGGAGATAAGGAAGATGATAGATAATATATTCGAAGAAGATGTAGAGCTCGGAGTTGAGGGTGCCCCAACACCTATTCCTGTACAAGAAGAACCAGAGATTGCACAAGTAAACCTAGAGATACAAAATGGTACATGGAGAGCAGGACTTGCTGCAAGAATGAGAAAGAGGTTGCAGGATAAAGGATTTAAAGTAAGTAATATTGGAAACACAGAAGAAAGACCTCAATTTGCAAGTGGAATATATGACATTGTTGGCAATGACGACTCTCACGAATTAGTGACAGCATTACAGGATGAATTACACATTCCTGTAAAACAAAAAGTTCCAGATGGATTAAGTGCAACAAGCACAACAGAAATTCTAATTATATTAGGGGAAGATATACAAGAGTGATATGGCAAAAGCAACAGAAATAACCCAAAGCAACTTACCTACTATTTGTTTAGTTGGTCGTGTTAATGTTGGAAAATCTAGATTGTTTAACCGTCTTATTGAGAAGGAAAAAGCAATTGTAAGTGAAATTGGAGGAACAACTCGCACAAATAATGAAGGTATAGTTATATGGAGAGGAAAGGAAATAAATATTGTAGACACAGGTGGACTAACATTCAAGGATGATGTTCCGTTTGAGGAGGACATAATTAAGCAAACAGAGTATGCAATTAAACATGCATCTCTGATTGTGTTTGTTACAGATGGTACAACAGGACTACTTTCTCAAGAAAGAGAGTTGGCAAAAAGACTGAGAAAGAAATCAATTCCTGTTATTGTTGTTGCAAACAAGATAGACAATGCAAAAAAAGCACAAGAATTAGTTAGTAAGGAGTGGATGGCACTTGGGTTTGGAGAACCTATTCCTGTTTCTGCTGCAAACGGAAGAAATGTTGGAGATTTCTTGGATATTGTCTGGAAAACCTTATCAAAACAAAAAGTGCGTCCGAAAAGTCCAAAAAAGACAAAAAAAGAGATGATAGAAGTTAGTATCATAGGCAAACCAAATGCTGGTAAATCCTCTCTTTTTAATAAACTTATAGGTCAGGAAAAAGTTATTGTGAGTGATGTTGCCCACACAACACGTGAACCTCATGATACTCATGTTACATATTCATACAAAGTTGGTAAGAAAGATTTAAAACAAGAAATTAATTTCATAGACACCGCAGGTATAAGGCGCAAAGCAAAAGTAAAAGGTGGTTTAGAACATG
Source organism: uncultured Gammaproteobacteria bacterium (assembly GCA_964612105.1). GTDB lineage: Bacteria > Patescibacteriota > Patescibacteriia > Magasanikbacterales > UBA922 > CAZTEU01. Next base: position 72,184 of record CAZTEU010000005.1, read on the forward strand.
CGGGTATAGGTAAAAGTATAGAATCCATAGAGGAGTCCGATATAATTCTTTTTGTAATAGATGGAAGTGAAACAATATCTAGTCAGGATAAGCAACTGGCTGGATTAATAGAAAAACGAGGTAAGAGTGTTATTATTTTAGTAAACAAATGGGATCTTACAGAAGAAACTTCAGATAAATATCGTAATGATGTAACAAAAATGATTAGATCCCACTTCCCTCACCTAAGTTTTGCACCAATATTATATGTTAGCGGATTAACTGGATTAAAAGTACATGATATATTTCCGACAATAATGCATGCGTGGAGAACACGTCATATAGAAATACCAGAACATGCATTGGAAAAATTCTTAGAACAAACAACAAAACAACATAGGCCATCCAGAGGAAAAGGAACTAGACATCCAAAATTGCTTGGAATACATCAGATTGGAGTGTCCCCTCCTATATTTGAGATATTTGTTAAGTACAGGACATCCTTGCATCGTTCATATATAAACTTCTTAAAAAATAAACTAAGAGATCAGTTTGACTTTACAGGAACACCAGTTATAATCAAATTAAAGAAACTTAAAAAATAGCATGAAATTAATAGTTGGGCTTGGTAATCCAGGGAAACAATACGAAAAGACACGTCATAATATTGGCTTTATTGTTCTTGATGCACTTCATGAGAAATTAAAAGATAAAAACATATCAGAATGGTCATTAAGTAAAAAGTTTAACGCAAAAATTGCAGGCGGAACAATTGATGGAGAAAAGATATTCCTCGCAAAGCCAATGACCTTTATGAATGATTCTGGACAAGCTGTGCAACTAATTGCAAAGTATTATAAGATACCTGTAAAGGATATTCTGATTGTACATGATGACAAAGATTTAGAACTTGGAAAAGTTAAGATGCAGGAAGACAGAGGGCATGCTGGACATAATGGTGTGCGCTCCATATTAGCTCTTCTTAAGACTAAGTCTTTCGCAAGAGTGAGGGTTGGTGTTGGAAATGAAAAAAAACAATCAAAGATGGGAACAACAAACTTTGTGTTGGGGCGTTTTGGAATCTTTGAAAAAAAATCTGTTCAGGCTGTAGTGGAAGAATCATTAAAATATATAACTGAATTCTTAAAATAATAGACTATGACAATATCAAAGGAGGGGCTCGTTGCTTTTTATAGCAAAATAACTTATGGGCGATACTGTCAGATACAAAAAAACTTCTCCTCTTTTGAGGAGTTTTGGGGTGCTAGTCCTGACGAATTATTCTTGCGTCTTAGGTGGAAAGAAGATTTGATTTCTCACTTCTGCTCTTGGCGAAAAGATTTAGAGTACAATAAAATAGAAGAGTTAATGCAAGAACAAGAAATGTATCTGGTTTTAATGGATGATAAGGACTATCCCCCACTACTAAAAGAGATACATAGCCCACCTATTGCACTTTTTGTTCGTGGAACATTGGAAAACATAAGAAAACCATTAGCTGTTGTTGGTACAAGGAAATGTTCTACGTACGGAAAACAGATTACAAGGACACTTGTGAGTGAACTAGCAAAAGAAGGAATCAGTATTATTAGCGGTCTAGCATATGGGATAGACGCAAGTGCTCATTATGCAACCCTACAAGCAAGTGGTAATACAATTGCTGTTCTGGGATCTGGATGTGATGAAAACACAATAACCCCAGCCCCACATAGAAAACTAGCACAACAGATAGTAGAATCTGGAGGGGCTGTTATATCTGAGTACCCACCAGGTACTCATCCTACTAAATATTCTTTTCCAGAGAGAAACAGAATTATATCTGGAATTAGTATAGGGACACTTGTTATTGAGGCTCCTGAAAAATCTGGAGCATTAATTACTTCTGATTTTGCACTTAACCAAAACCGAGAGGTCTTTGCTGTACCTCATAATATAACAAATATAAACGGGGCTGGTACAAATGAATTAATTAAAAAAGGTTCTCACGTTGTAACAAACTCAAGAGATATATTACATGTTTTTGAATCTAATCCATGAATTAAAATATAAAATAGGAATAACTATAGAGCTTTGACACTTTGCTCTATTATGTGCTATTCTTATCTAGATTAAAATATATATAAATAAATATATAAAATATATGAAACATATAAAGAAAGAAAAGGTGGTGTTTTTTGTTCTATTCGTAGTGGTAGGACTTCTTAGCATGAAGGTTCCATTTAGCCAAATGGTAGGTGCAGAAAACATGAGATTTAATCTGTTCGACTTCTTTGGGCCTATTGCAGGTGCATTTGTAGGTCTTTGGGGACTACTTACAGTACTAGTAATGCAACTAATAAATTGGGGAGCAAATGGTTTTGCCACAGAAGCAACCTCAATTATACGTATGATTCCAGTACTATTTGCTGTACTATACTTTTCAAAGAATTTCCGTAAACTAACACTTATAGTGCCAGTTATTGCAATGTTGGTGTTCTGGGCTCACCCAGAAGGGCGTGCAGCTTGGTACTATGCACTTTACTGGTTAATTCCATTGGTTTCTTACCTATTCGCAGATAAGTATGTATTTGCACGTGCTCTTGGAGCAACATTTACACAACATAGTGTTGGTGGAGCAATGTGGATTTGGGCAACAGGAATGAAAAGTACATTATGGATTTCTTTAATCCCTATTGTGTGGAGAGAAAGATTGCTTATGGCAATTGGAATTATGGTCACATTTATTGCAGTAAACTACTTACTAAGCATAGTAAGAGAAAAAACAAGCTGGAAACTTTCATTCGCATCTATAAACAAGAAATACGCGATTGGACACAAATCATAATAAACATATCCTAAACCCCCACATTGGGGGTTTTTGCTTTCTATGACCTTTTCTCAAGCAGAACAATTTCTATATTCACTCATGAACATGCCGAGGCGTGAATATATGAAAGATGCAAGCATGTGTGATGTCTATCTAAAACGACTGCAGTTCTTTTTGGATATACTAAACAATCCTGAAAGGAAAATACCTCACTATATTCATGTTGGAGGAACAAGTGGAAAGGGATCTATTGTAAACATGTTACATGGTGTTCTACTGGCAGATGGTAAAAAAGTAGGCTCTCATATTTCTCCACACGCAACACAGATTACAGAACGATGGAGAATTGGGAACAGAGAAATGAGTAAGAAAGAGTTTGTTAATCTTGTTAAGAAAATAAAACCAGCATTAGACGAATATATACGGACATCTCCTTATGATATGCTCTCTTTTTTCGAACTTAATGTTGCAATGACCTATCTGTATTTTGCAGAAAACAAAGTTAAGTGGGCTGTTATAGAGGTTGGCTGTGGTGGAAGATATGAAGGAACAAATATAATGCCGTATAAAGATGTTGCCATAATAACTAACATAGGAAAAGATCATACTCATATTCTAGGGAATACAAAAAAACAAATAGCGTATGAGAAGGCTGGTATTATAAAGAAAGGCTGTCATGTGTTCACAATGGAAAAAAATAGTAAAATCCTTGATATCCTCAAAAAAGAAGCTGAGACAGTAAAAGCAAAATCATTTACTCAAATTAAATACAAGGATAAGCAAGGTCTCAAACTAAAATCAATTGGAGAACATCAGAAGAAAAATGCATTCCTTGTACTCAGTGTCGCCAAGAAAATAGGTATAAGTGAAAAAAACGCACTAAAAGGGCTTTCTTCTGTAAAACAGCCTCTACGCTTGGAAGTGGTATCAGATAAGCCAATGACAATACTAGATAGTGCGCATAATACTGACAAGATGAAAACAACAGTTACTGCTTTGGAAAAAATAGGAGAGAAAAAAGAAGTAAATTTAGTTTTAGGGTTCAGCCAAAACAAAGAGTGGAAGAAGATGATTGATTTACTTTTGGAGTTGAAACCAAAAAAAATATTTTGCACAAGGCAAACACAAAATATATATCGTACTGTAGTCACCCCACAAGATATTTCTAATTATATTAAAAGCAAGAAAAGTGACATAAAAACAGAAATATATATTGATCCAGTGGATGCATTTGATCAAGCAAAGAAAAAGACAAAGAAATCTGATATAATACTTCTCACTGGTTCACTGTTCTTAAGTGGCGAAATAAAACCACACTTGACAAGCTAGCTATATTGCAATAGAATCGCATTTATATGAAAAAACTGGTAATCGTAGAGAGTCCAACAAAAGCTAAGACAATAACAAAATTTCTAGGAAAGGACTATGTCGTTGAGTCCTCTTTTGGTCATGTACGTGACTTACCAAAAAGTAAGATGGGTGTTGATATTGATGCAGGAACTTTTGAACCCACATATGTTGTTCCAAAAGATAAAGCTAAAAGAGTAAAAGATTTAAAATCTCTAGCAAAAAAATCAGATGAAATTATCTTTGCTACTGATTCAGATAGAGAAGGAGAGGCAATTTCCTGGCACCTAACTAAACTACTTGATATCGATCCAGAAAAAGCTAAGCGCATTGTCTTTCATGAAATAACAAAACATGCGATTGACGAAGCATTAGAAGAACCTCGCCACCTAAACCAAAACCTTGTAGATGCACAACAGGCAAGGCGTGTTCTCGATCGTCTTGTTGGATACGAACTATCTCCCCTACTATGGAAAAAGATAACTAGAGGATTGTCTGCAGGACGTGTACAATCTGTTGCTGTACGTCTAATTGTAGAACGGGAGAGAGAAATACAAGATTTTAAATCCGATGAATATTGGAAGATAGAAGGTCTGTTTACTCCAGAAAAAGAGAAGGAAAAAGAATTTCCTGCTTTTCTTCACTCAATAGATTCAAAAAAACTAGACAAATTAGCAATTGGAGGAAAAAGTGAAGTAGATAAAATAGTAAAAGATCTTAAAGACGTAAAATACTCCATAAAAAAGATAACAAAAAAGGAAACCAAACGCACACCCCCTCCTCCATTTACGACATCTACGCTTCAGCAAAATGCTCATAATAAGTTAGGTTATTCTTCCAAGCAAATAATGAGACTGGCTCAACAATTATATGAAGGAATAGAACTTCATGGTGAGGAGCATGTTGGTTTAATTACATACATGCGTACAGATTCCACAAATCTATCAAAAAAATTCTTGGATGAAACAGGAGCGTTTGTAAAAGAAAAATACGGAAAAGAATATAGTTTAGATAAACCAAAAGTATTTAAAACCAAAAGCAAAGGAGCGCAAGAAGCCCACGAAGCAATCCGTCCAACAGATCCTACACGCACTCCAGAGTCGATAGAAAGCAAGCTTACCCCTCAACAGCACAAACTGTATTCTCTTATCTGGAAGCGTGCGGTAGCAACGCAGATGGCTCCAGCAAAGCTGGACAAAACATCAATAGACATAGAAGCTAAGAAGTACATGTTCCGTGCTACAGGACAAACAATGATATTCCCTGGTTGGCTTACATTATATCCTCAAGCTGTTAAAGAAAGCATGCTACCAGAAATGAAAGAGGGAGAAAATGTAAACCTAAAGGAACTAACACCATCACAGCACTTCACAGAACCTCCTGCTAGATATTCAGATGCTACACTTGTTAAATCTCTGGAAGAGTTTGGAATTGGGCGACCATCTACGTATGCACCAACAATTGCAACCATAGAAGCACGTGGATATGTAGAAAGAAATGATGATAAAAGATTACAGCCTCAGAGCGTAGCTTTCCTGGTTAACGATCTTCTTGTAGAACACTTTAAAGATATTGTGGATTACAAGTTTACAGCCAAAGTAGAAGATGATTTCGATGAAATAGCCCATGGTAAAATGGACTGGCATAAGATGATTAGTGATTTCTATAAACCATTTCACAAGAACCTGGAAGAAAAGACAGAGTCAATAGACAGAGAAGATGTAATGCATATTCGTGAAGTAGGAATAGACCCTGAAACAAAAAAACCAATCTTTTCTAGAATTGGAAGGTATGGTCCTTTTGTACAACTAGGTTCAAAAGATGATGAAGAAAAACCCAAGTTTGCAGCATTAGAGAAAGGGCAGACAACAGAAAGTGTTACATTGGAAGAAGCGTTAAAATTATTGAGTCTTCCAAAGATTGTAGGTCAAGACGAGGAAGGAAATGACATGCTTGTAGATCGTGGTAGGTTTGGTCCATATGTAAAGGTATTAAAGAAATACTATTCAATAAAAGAAATAGATCCATATACAATAACAAAGGAGCAGGCACTAAAAGTAATAAAAGATAAAAAAGAGGCAGACGCTAAAAAAGAAATTAAAACTTTCGAGGGAGAAGATATACAAATACTAGATGGCAGATACGGTCCATATGTAAAGGACTCAAAGAACAAGAAAAATGCTAGAATACCAAAAGAGACAGATCCAAAAACACTTACTTTAGAACAGTGTAAAGAATTACTAGAAAAAGCACCTGCTAAAAAGCGCAGACCTAGAAAGAAAAAAGAATAAAATCATGTACACAAAAGCCCCCATAAACTGGGGGCGTTTGTGTAGCGGAGAGGAGGTAACCTCAATGCCTGTGGTAATATAAAGGCCCTCAACCCGCTACAAAATACAGGATATCAGAAAAAAGGAGAAAATACAAGAAAAAGAAAAGTCCCGAATAATTTCGGGATTTTTCTCGGCCTTGGGATTACCCTACCTCTATATTACCTACGGACAATTATAGCAATAAAATATAGATTTGTCAAGTAGGAGTGTAAATAAATCGGAAAAATAAAAAATCATCCTTTTTTAGGATGAATCGTTTCACCCTGCCCAGCGTTTCTTGCTGAGCAGGGTGTGCCTCCTTTTTTGGTAAGGTCATGAGAGACCGAGTGTCCGAGGAACCAAGTTCCACTACCCGAGAGCCAAGGAACCTAGCATCCTAGGGCTGACGCTTGCTACGGACGAGAAAACGAGAGCGGTCACCCCAGCCGCCGTCAAACCAGCGGAGATAAGTTAAGAGGTGCTGACCGTTGCCGTCGCTCCAGACACACGGGCAGCCCCGGTCACCGTTCAGGTCCTGCCAGACGCTTCCGAGCGCGACCAGTGGCCATTCCAGACCGACTTCTTGATGTTCGGCGCAGTATACGAGCAAATCGCGCAACGAGGCGACCTCGTAGCCTTGTTTCTTGATCTCATCCAGCACTGCTGTGGTGTGCAAACGCTTGTTGAAATGCAAAACCTCGAGACTGTACTCGTAGTCAGGCTGGTCATCCGGAAGGGGGAAATTCTCGGTAGTGATGTTATATTCGACGTAACCGAACCCACATGCCCCAATGAGCTGTTGTAATTCATCCGGAGAGGTCTCTTCATCAGAAACGGTCTTCTTACGACGGACCAGGAAACGGTAGTAGTTGATCCACCTGCTCTCAAGCCAGTCGAAATCCAGACGCCGACCGTTTCTATCACGCCAGACAAACGGACAACACTGGCCACCGTGCACATTCTGCCAAGTACTCCCGAGTGCGGACAATGGCCAGTCCAGGCCGACTTTGGAATGTTCGGCGCAGTATACGAGCAAATCGCGCAACGAGGCGACCTCGTAGCCCTGCTTCTTGATCTCATCCAGCACTTCCGTGGTGGTCAGACCCTTGTTGAGGTGCAGAACCTCGAGACTGTACTCGTAGTCAGGCTGGTCATCCTCGAGCGGGAATTTCTCGCCCATGATGTTATCATCCACTGAGTGGAACTTGCATGCTCCAATGAGCTGTTGCAGTTCGTCCGAGATAGGCACTTCGACCAGCTTGTCGAACCGCCCTTCCACAATCGCTTGGAGCGCTTTTTTGACCAGAGCTGGGTCGTACGGGCACCCCCTCTTCTGCCGAAGCAACCTCTTGATCTCGTGGAGCTGACCATCAATCTCGAAATACAGATCGCCTGCAACGCTAAACGCCATGACAATCTCCTCTTTTCTAAGCTACAAATGCCAACGCACTCGCGCCAACACTCTTGCCTGTTTTGGAACTGGATAAAGCATACCAAAATATCACTATATGTCAAGTATGGTGCTAGAACTTGCCAAAATAGTAAAAAATGGTTAAAGTAAATGGGCTATGGCTAGAAGAATTACAGGCACAATCGAAGATCTTATTGAGAAAGTTGGTGAATATGCACCAGCTGCGGATTTAGATATGCTTCGTTTAGCATATGATTTTGCTGCAAAGGCTCACAAAGGACAAGTACGTAAATCTGGGGAGCCATACATAACTCACCCACTAGCGTCTGCTCACATACTTGCAGATATGCGTATAGATCCTGTAATTGTAACAGCCACACTTCTTCATGATGTTCCAGAAGATACTGATGTTACTTTGGAAGAAATAGAAAAGAATTTTGGTAAGGATATCAAATCAATGGTTGAGGGTATTACAAAGCTTGGAAAACTAAAATATCGTGGTGTAGAAAGATATATAGAAAATCTTCGTAAAATGTTTGTTGCAATGGCAGAAGATATACGTGTCATGATTATTAAGTTTGCAGATCGTAGCCATAATCTTACAACACTTGGGGCACTACCGCCTCAGAAACAATATCGTATTGCTTTGGAAAGTCTAGAAATATATGCACCGATAGCAAACAGACTTGGAATGGACGAAATGAAGGGGCAGTTGGAGGACTTGGCATTCCAATATGTATATCCAAAAGAATTTCAGAGAGTAAAAAAACTTAGAGATGAAAAACTAAAAGGAAAAGAGAAATTTTTTAAGATGATGGAAAACAAGGGAGAAAAAGAATTAAAGCAGGCAGGAATTCCTATCAAATACATTAAAGGAAGAAACAAAAGACTATACAGTTTTTATAAAAAATTACTAAGAAAAGACAATCAGGTAGCAAAAATATATGACTTAGTGGCACTGAGAATTGTTGTCCCAACAGTAGCAGATTGTTATGCAACGCTTGGAATATTACATAAGATATGGAAACCTGTAAAAGGAAGGATAAAAGACTATATTTCCCAACCAAAACCAAATGGATATCAGTCATTACATACGACTGTTTTTGCAGAGGGAGGAGAGGTTGTAGAGTTCCAAATACGTACACCAGAAATGCACGAGGAAGCTCAGTTCGGTTTTGCAGCTCACTGGCATTATGATGAGCATGGTTCACGTTTGCCTGCACGTGAAGTAAAGTGGGCAAAAGAGCTTGCGGAGATTCAGAAGGACATGCTCAACAAACTAACAGATCTTGAAGAAATAAAAGTTAATTTTCTACAATCTCGTATATTTGTATTTACACCAAAAGGTGATGTTATAGATTTACCAGAAGCAGCAACACCGGTAGACTTCGCGTATCACATTCACACAGAAATAGGCAATACATGTGCAGGTGCTATTGTAAATGATAAGATGACAAGTCTAGATACAGAACTAAAGAATGGAGATGTTGTGGAGATTACAACAGATAGAAACCGCAAGGGGCCGAATCCTGAATGGTTAGAATTTGTGAAAACAAATACAGCCAAGACTCATATAAAAGCGCAACAAAAAACAAAGATAGCTAGTTGGTTAAAGTCAGTACTACCAAAACAATAAAAGAACCCCGGAAATCCGGGGTTTTATGATAGTTCTTCTATAAGCCGCTTTAGTTCATCGCTTGAATGATAGTGTATTGTGATTCTTCCTTTTGCACCTTTCTGTGTTATTTCTACTTTTGTACCAAGACGATCCTCTAGAAGCATCTCCTGAGCACGTATATTTGGATCTCTACGAGTAGAACCCTTACGAGAAGAGGCTGGTTGATTATGATAAACTTCTCTTTCTACTTCTGCAGATGTCATACCCTTGCCAATCATGGACTTAAACATGCTAAGTTGGTCCTTAGTACTCTTAAGACTAACTAATGCTCTAGCCTTTCCAACATTTATTTTCCCATCAATAAGCGCCTTTTGTATTTCTTCAGGTAAATCTAGTAGACGAATAGCGTTACTTACAACCGGCCTTGATTTTCCAACCTTTTGTGCTATTTCATCATGAGAAAGAGAAAACTCCTCATGTAATCTTTTATACGAAAAAGCTTCCTCGATTGGGTTTAGGTTCTCTCTTTGTATGTTTTCTATAAGAGCAAGCTCTAGCTTGTTTTGTTGTGTTGCGCTACGCACTAAAGCCGGAACAGTAGAGAGTCCAGCAATCTGTGATGCTCTTAAACGCCTTTCTCCTGCAATAAGTTCATAACCACCATCTTCCTTTTCTGTTACAGTTAATGGCTGTAAAATACCATGTTCTTTTATGGACATTACAAGACCTTCCATCTCATCATGACCAAAAGTCTTTCTTGGTTGCTCTGAGTTTGGAACAATCTCTGAGATGGGAATATGCCATATCTTATCTTTAGAATTCTCGGCAGGACCAGAAGAGGTCTGTGAACGACTCTTCTTTTTTGATTTAGTAGGTGGAATCAATGATTGTAGACCTTTACCCAATGCCATATTAATATATTGATGTAGTGTGAATATCTAAAACTTCTCTTGCAAGACGCTCGTATGCTTTTGCCCCCCTGCTTCTAGGGTCATAATGAAAAATACTTTGTCCAAAGCTTGGGGCTTCTGCAAGTCTTACAGTCCTTGGGATTACAGAACGAAATATTGTATTTGGAAAAAACCTATACAACTCCCCCATTACATCATCTGCTAACTTTGTGCGCTTATCAAACATTGTTATCACTGCTCCAAGTACAGATAATTCCGGTTTTAGGTGAGTTTGTACGAGCTGTATTGTCTGTAATAACTGCCCTAGTCCTTCCAAAGCATAATATTCCGCCTGTACAGGAATGAGTAGCTCATCTGCTGCCACAAGCGCATTCACAGTCAACAATCCAAGTGATGGAGGGCAATCGATAATAATATAATCATACGCATGACGTACCTCTTCCAATATGTCTGATAACTGGTGCTCTCGTCTCTCCATTCCAACTAATTCTATATTTGCTCCAGCTAGATGATGGTTACATGGGATAATTCTTAAACCTTCGTGTGCTGTATTGTGTACTACATCATGTATTCTTTTCTGTCGTGCCATTGCTTCATAGAGACTGTTGTCTAGCTCATTTCTTTGTATCCCATATCCACTAGATGCATTACCTTGAGGATCCATATCTACCAATAAGACAAAACGGCCACTCTCAGCAAGTGCGGCAGCCAGATTCATTGAAGTTGTCGTTTTCCCCACTCCACCTTTTTGGTTCACTACGGCGATAATTTTGCTCATATTTACGCGTATTATAGCACAATATTGACAAAGGAGCTACTCTAGAATATAATTATCAACACCGCATGCCCGAGTGGCGGAACTGGTAGACGCGCACGACTCAAAATCGTGTTCCTTCGGGAGTGAGAGTTCGAGTCTCTCCTCGGGCACAAAAAAAACACCCTTGTTTGGGGTGTTTTATATTATAGCTCTTATTGTACCCCCAGCAAAAAGAGTGATTAGTGTAACAAGGGTGGCTGCAATACAAATACCGATTGCTATCAAAGGTACAGATTTTTTGAAAGGTATATTAAAAACAAAAGAAGCAAGTGAGCCTGTCCATGAGCCTGTAAACGGAAGAGGTATACCAACGAATATAACGAGTCCAATAGCACCATATTTCGAGTACTTGCCTGCAAAAGCCTTTTCTGCTTTTCTTAGGTGGTGAGAAAGTACAGGTCCTAGTATTCTACGCTTCATCACCCAATCATGTAAAAGTGGCATTAAATATAGTATTGCCAGTGCTGGAATTAAATCACCAATAACAGCAATTATCCATGTTTTCCATATTTCTAGACCGTATATCTCAATACCAATTGGAATAGATGCGCGTAATTCTGTTACAGGAATCATAGATAATAACAAAACAGCTAGTTCTGGACTCATGTTAGAAAAAAGTTGTATAAAATAATCTGCCATACTATTCGGGCCACTTATATGAATTATATACTGCAAGAGCAATGTCTCTTGCTTCTGTGAAGCGAGCTTCGTGCTGGTTTGCCCCTAAAATCACTATGTCTAGTATTATACCATCTTCATTAGAAACTCTTGTAGTGAAATTGTAACCAGAAGCATCTATATATCCGGTTTTTCCACCATGCATATTTAAATTATTTGGAATCCAACCAAGTAACATCCAGTTAGTGTTCCACATACCATGCCTTTTTTTCCTCTCATTAGAATATAATGTATGCTCCCTTCTCTTTAGTGTGTCTCTAATTTTTTTCTCACCCAACGCTTCGTAAAGAAGTATTGCAATATCTGATGCTGTAGAAACATTATTAGGACTTAAACCTGTCGGTTCTTCAAAAACAGTCTGTGTCATACCTAGTTCCAAGGCCTTTTCATTCATCTTTTGAACAAATTCTGGTTTTGCTAGACCACTAGATCTAGCCAGGGTTAGGATTGCCTTATTAGACGAACCAATTAATGCAGAGCGCCACAAGTCTTCCAAAGTGAATGTGTCCCCTGCATACATATGTGTATCCATCACGTCATCAGTTACAACTTTCACCTTTTCTTTCCAGTCAGGATTCTCTTTTAGAAATATCAAAGAGCTCATTAATTTAGTAATACTAGCAGAGGCACGTTCTTCATATTGAGACTTACCAAACAGAACAACACCTGTTTCATAGTCTTTTACTATAATTGCTCTAGCGCTAAATGAAGACGGATCAGGGAGCTCATTGACAAGCTCTGGTATTGGCGGAGCTGGTGGCTCTACTATGACATCACCCTCTTGTTGTACACTTTCTTCCACTGCCAATGTAATATGAGCTTCTTTAGATGCAACCTCATCAGAAGGAGCGTAATTATTATATGCTACAACTCCAATCCCTCCACCAAAAAAAATAATAAAAATGAAAAAAATGTTTCTCCATATATTAGAGAGATTGTTATTTGTCTCTATGTCTAAAAAATTACTGGACATACTCACTCTTCCAATGCTAATTGGACATTTTCATGCTGTGATAGCGTCTCATAGTTTGGAAGTTCATTTATAGACTTAATTCCTAGGTGCGCCAATGCTTTTACAGAAACCTCATACACTGGCAATAGCTTGTTTTTATCTTCTCTGTCTGTAATTAATCCTCTAACCATTAGATTTCTTAGGATTACAGCACAATTGACTCCACGTATTTGTTCTAACTCTGGTCTTGTTACTGGGGCTTGATACGCAATAACAGTCAGTGTTTCCAGCTGAGCCTTTGTTAGTTCATCTGTAACTTCCTGCTTAACAAAACCTTTTATAACCTCTGAGTGTTCTGGGTTTGCACCCATACGAATCATATCACCAGATATTAAAATATGAATACCGCTGTCATCGCGATTATACTTCATCCTTAATGTTTCTATAGCTTCTTCTACTTCACCTTCATTCTTACCAACAGCCTTAGCAACTCTCTTTATCTTTAATGGTTGAGAAGCTACGAATAGTATTGATTCTATTTGGGAAATTATAGACATGCTATGAGCGAGTAATTATTATATCTTTAAACTGATTATTTTGTTGCAAATGTACTTCTTGTTTTTTTACAAGTTCTAATAATGCAAGAAAGCCAATTATTACTTCTGTTTTATTAGAAGAAGATTTTATTGTGTCTTGGAAATTCACCTTCTTTTTCTTTTTTAACATGGATTGAATCCGCTTTATTGTTTGTTTTAGCGTTACGCTTCTATCAATTTCTGTACTAGCAATTTGCTTCGGTGGTTCTAAACGACTCAACAATTGTACCATACTTTGGTGCATTAGCTCTAGGGATAGATTCTTTGGAGCTACAAATTCGTCTGGTACATGTGGAGGCTCCACATGGAAGTGTGCTCTGTGTTTTGATTCCCACCGTTTGTTTATTTCTTTACTCGCCTCCAAAAACCCCTTATATCTCTTTAGCTGTTCTTCTAAAGTAGGACCTTCATCTTCATCTGGTAGGAACTGCGGAAGTAGTGAGCTGGATTTTAGTAATAGTAGCCTTGCAGCCACAACAAGAAAATCTGACAAGCTTACAACATCTGTCTCCTCCATCTTTTCTACATACTCAATATATTGTTCTGTAACTTCTGAGAGAGCCAGCTCTGATATCTCAAGTTTGTTACTGCCAATAAGATTTAGGAGTAATTCCAAAGGACCTGAAAATTGTTTTAGCCTAACATCTATATTCATATTTGTTTTGCACGGAATACAACATAATGCCCATTCTCGTGTACTTTTTCAAAATATTCACTCTGAAATAATTCCTTAGAGAATAGTAATGTCTCCTCTTTTAGTCCATTTGGGAAATTATCTAAATGGAAATACAGAGGATATCCTTCATTCACACCTTTGTAAAAAACAAAGTAATTTATCTCTCCCCATTCAGAACTCTGCGTTACCTCCCATAATTTTTTAGAACTATCAATCTGTGTAGCATCCTTTATGTAGTAGAAACGCTGTGAGAAGTTTGCTCCTGGGTGTGAATAATGCTGATTATAATACAAAAAATCATCTACTGGAAGAGTTGCGTGTAATTCTGGAATTCCAGATGTTAGTATTCTACTATTTCTTAAATCTACGCCCTCAAAAAAACCTATCAACTTCACTATACCAGGACGAAATTCTTTAGCGCGATTATGAACACCCAAAACCTCATAGCTGTTCGAGAAAGTACCAAAAATGAGTTGTGTTCCAACCAATATTAATCCAATAACTGTAACTACTGTTCTCCATTCCTCACTTCTAGTCACAGCATACTTATTCCATATTCTTTCTATACCATACCCAACAGCAAGTGCTAGTACTGCCCCATTCCAAAACATAAACCCTTTAGACTCCTGCAATGGTGACGCAAAAAACAAAATAGTAAAAAGCCCTATAGTTTGCCAAATATACGGAATAGAAAATAGAACTAGTACTGATCTTGCATAAACTTTTTTTACATAGAAAACTAAAGTTCCAAACCCAAACAAAGCAAGTATTCCCTTGATGCTCAACTCAACAAAAGGAGCGTGCAATAAAAGTCTTTCTATTGTCGTGTAACCAAGCTGGAAATTCTCTGCTCCACTTGTTAAGTATATTTTAGCTAAAGGAAACCAGAACGGAGAACTAAAAAGTAATATTAGAAAACCCACAAGAAAAGTATGTAAATATTGCTTGCCTGTAATTTTCTTTCCAGAAAATAAGTTAAACACAGCCACACCAATCGCAGAAAAGAAGAACCAAAAATAAAAAGACATAAACAACAAACCCCCAGTAATTCCAAGAACAATAATATTTTTTCTATTTAGTTTGTTGCTGTGTAGCAAATGTATAAAAAAGATTGTCCACAACACCACAAGAGAAGCAGAAACAAATTCATATTGCTTTAGTATTATTGCATCAGTATCCACAAACACAAATAATAATAATGCAGACACAAACCAAGCTATACTTCCAGGGGTATTATTACTTTTATGTTTTTTCCAAAATAATTCCTGTATGTAATAAAAGATTACTGGAAAAAAGAAAAATACAGAAAGGTTAGCTAGTTTTGCTATTTGTATTCCGTTCCAATCAAAGATTTTTCCAAAAATTCCAAAGAACCAGAAAAATAGTGGTGGGTAGAACGCCGGTAAATTGGAGTAAGCAAAGTCTGCAAAAAAACTACTGTGTGCTCCTGCATAATATAATGCAGAAATAAAATTCTCATCACCTTGCATCCCCCAGAACATTAATTGTGTTCCTTGAGACAGTGCAAAATATGCGCGTGCCAATAACATTCCAATAATAAACAAGAATGGTCCATAATCTATCTTCTTCCGAATTGCAAATATTCCAAATACAATAAAAATAAAAAATACCACTTTTATTGCGATAATTTGTTGCAGATCTGCAAATGACAATATTTCCATAATACTATTTGAGAGGTAAACGTTTTTGTTTTTCCATTATTATTTTCTGAGCCTGCTTTTTTCCTTTTGCTGTTAACTTAATATGAGTGATAAACCACTTCTGCTCTGTTCTCCTTCCATATCCTACCATATATCCACTAGAAATTAACCTCTCTAAACTCTTAGTAACATTGTTAGTTTGGTTTTTAATGTCCTTACCTCGGTCTGTTTTATAGAACCCTAAAAACACCTCACGATCCACTCGCCCCCCTTTATTCATTGAGGTAAGTAAAATGTGGCGCTGTAGTGCCCTAATTGCCATATTTTTGGCTTAGTTGAGCTAAATTTCTATTGTAATTATATCATAATTCTGCTTGTAATATCAAGGAATAGTCAAGTTGACAGGCATACTTTTTTGTGCAACAATGAAAAAACCAGCGTCGTTATGGCGGGGTCATCCCAATGCGGGATTAGGGTGTCTTCTTCTTCCACACCAACAAAGGAAGATTTTTCAAGGAGGTGTCGTTATGGCATCTAGACAGTATGAGTTTTTGGACAAGACCGGAGAGACTTGGTACCACATCGTAGAAGGTATGTGTCCCGGCATTTGGGACCTGATTATCAACTCACTTGTGCGCGGTAACCAGTGCACTGTGATAATCTACACCCAAAGCCAAGCCTCTGGACAAAGACTGGGCATCGAGCTGACACACCTGAAGAGTGTCACCAACCTCACGTCGTACGTCGACAAAGAGTGCGAAGAGTGGGCACTCGTTGCAACAACCCCGTGGAACTGGGTAACCGTGCGGTTCAACACCAAGACGCGACATGGACGCCTCCGGTTCCTGACGAAAGAGGAAGAGAGGGTGTGCACCACGCTCATGGAGTAGAGGTAACCCCACACAGACGACAAGACCCCCGTTCCTGCAAGGTTCGGGGGTCAATTCTTTTTTATAAGATTATTTCTTTTTCTCTTTTCTTTTCTCTAAACCTAACTCTTCCAACTGTTCTTTGTCTACCTCTGCAGGACTTCCCATCATTGGTTCTTCTGCTTTCTGGTTTTTAGGGAATGGCACAACAGAACGGATATTGTTTTCTCCAAGTAGTAACATTGCCAATCTTTCTATTCCAGGTGCAAAACCGCAATGAGGAGGTGCTCCATATTCAAAAGCATCTATCATGTGTCCAAACTTTTTGTCTACATCATCTTTGGAATAACCTGCAATTTCAAAAGCTTTGTACATAATCTCCGGATCCTTGTTTCGTACAGCTCCAGATGATAATTCTAATCCGTTTGCAATAATATCATACTGATAACCCAGTATATCCAATGGGTCTTTATTTTCTAGCGCCTCCATTCCACCTTGTGGCATAGAGAATGGATTATGACTAAAGTCTATCTTGCCTGTTTCTTTGTCTTTTTCATACATTGGAAAATCTACAATCCAAGCCCACGCAATCATGTTTGGATCTGCTAGTTCCATGTTCTTTCCAACAAGATGACGAACAGCACCTAGTGCTTCACAACTCACCTTCCAACTGTCTGCAACAAAAAACACAATACTCCCCTCCTCTGGTTCTAATCTTTCTTGTAAGTCATTTAATGCTACGCCTGTAAAGAGTTTCTTAATTGGTCCACTAAATCCACCATGCTCGAATTTCATCCAAGCAAGACCTTTTGCATGATTTCGCTTTGCTACATCTTCATATTCATCAGTTATATCTTTTCTAGAAAATGAAGCTCCACCTGGAACATACAATGCTTTTATACTCTCTGCTTCTTTAAAAATATTAAAATCTGTTGCATTTCCCCAGTCTGTAAGATCTATTAGTTCCAAATCGTAACGCAAGTCTGGACGATCTGAACCATATCTGTCCATTATTTCTGTAAATGCTAACCGAGGTATTTTTTTATCTTTTAATTTCTTTTTAGCAACCTTCGTTGTAAGTTCTATAAAAAGAGGTTCCATTAAATCGAAAAACTCATCCTGTGTCATAAAGCTTACTTCACAATCTAGCTGATAAAACTCTCCTGGCGAACGGTCTGCTCGCGGATCTTCGTCTCTCATACAAGGCGCAATCTGATAATATTTATCAAAACCTGCAACCATTAGTAATTGCTTGTATTGTTGAGGCGCCTGAGGCAGAGCATAAAATTTTCCTGGATGAATTCTACTTGGAACCAAAAAATCTCTAGCACCTTCTGGAGAGCTCACTGTAAGAAGAGGTGTGGCAATATTTATGAAATCATTCTTTTCCATATAATTGCGAATATGCTTTTCCATTTTCGATCGAAACAATACGTTATTCTTCAACTTCTCACGTCGCAATTCAAGGAAACGATACTTTAGACGCAACTCCTCTTCCTCTTCACCCTTACCAGAGTCGAAAATCTCAAACGGCATTGTTTTTGCCTCACTTAAAATCTCTAGCTCGCTAGCTAAAACTTCAATCTCTCCTGTTTTTAATTTTTTATTTACTGTTTTTGAATCTCTTTTTACAACCTTTCCAGTAATTTTTATTATAAATTCATATTTTAAAGTCTCTGCCAAACCAAAGTCTGATACTTTGTCAGGATTAAATACAACCTGAGTAATTCCATAGCGATCTCTTAAATCAACAAAAATAAGACCACCTAGGTCTCTGCGCTTATGCACCCATCCGGCCAAAGAAACCTCTTTGCCTGTGTTTTTTTTGCTTAATTCTGCGCAATTGTGAGTTCTATATGACATATTTTAATATACCTACGAATAGCATTATTTTACCAATAATACAGGGCAAATGCAAGAACCCAGCATTCTTATAGCTTTGTGATATAATATATCTATTATGAGGCTATTTCTTGCTATAACTACCATTTTTGCTGTCATTGCGGCAGCTATTTTTGTTGTTTTCAAATTTGGAAATATTGAGAGTTACGTAGTAGAAATTCCTCCAGCAGTACAACAAGAGCAAGAAGTGGTTAAAAAAGAAAAACTACCTGTAGCAGTAAAAAGACCAGTCAAACAACCAGAACCACCAATTATTGAGCCTGTGGTTCCAGAAACGAAAGCAGAACTAGTAGAAATACCAGAAAAAGAGGTGGTAAAAAAGATTGAAGAAGTCGCTAAAATTTCAATCCCAGAAAAAGAAACTAACGCTCCCACTCCAATTGTATATAAAATTGTAAAAGCAGGCTCAAGCTCTTTTCTTTCTTATGATGGAGTTTTCACCCTGACAAACAGTCATAGAGCACAAAATGGACACGGACCACTTGAGCATAACTCTCTTTTGGACAGCGCGGCACAAATGAAACTGCAGGACATGTTTGATCAACAATATTTTGCACATGTAGGACCAGACGGAAAAGAACCTTCCACATGGGTAAACGCAGCTGGATACAATTACAAAACAACAGGGGAAAATCTTGCACAGGGAAATTTTGAAACAGATGCAGTTTTGGTTCAAGGGTGGATGGACAGCCCTGGACATCGTGCAAACATATTAAACACAACTTTTACTCAAATAGGAATTGCTGTTGGCAAAGGCATGTTCGAGGGTCAAGAAACATGGTTGGCAGTACAGGTTTTTGGTAAACCAATGCCAATTTGTGACCAGCCCGAGCAAGTATTAAAAGATCAAATAGAAGCAGAGAATGTAAAAATAGATCAAACGCAACAAAAAATAAATGGTCTACAAAACGAAATCGACTCCACTTCTGACGTGGAACTACATAATCAAAAAGTAGATGAATATAATGCGCTTATTCCAATATTCAACGATCTAATTGAAAAAACAAAAGCGCTGACAAGTAAATTCAACGCTCAAGTTAATGTTTATAATCTATGTATTGATCAGTAACTAAAAAGTTTCTATATCAAATGAATCGACTCCATTCCATTTCATTCTAAGTATATCAATACCAGAAATAACTTCTTCTGCTCTTATTACAACCCCATACCTGGGAAGAATATAAAGATAATTTCTAACATTTTGCTCATTATTTTCTTCTAATCCTTTTTTTTCTAGGATTGACCAAAATAAATCTTCAACAGCCTCAACCTCTATTTTTGGAACAAGATCCTTTCTCTCTACCCAAACACCTTTATTATTTTCAATAAAATACAACTCCTGTGAGCACATAGGACCACACCCAGCGAACTCGATTGCCACAACCCCGAGCTTAGGACCTCTTGTAAACACAGTCATTGTGTACCAAGATTCAGAGCCAGTTAATCTTATATAATAATTATCTTTATCAACAATTGGATCAGAACCAGGAAACTGTTCGTAACCTTTTTTTAATAATTCTAACCTGTTCTCTTTAGTATCTTCAATATACCCCCATTTTATTTCTGGAATATATTTAGCAGGTATATTTAAAAAATAATCTTCTATTTCCCAAGTAGCGGACTTCTCTACTGCTTCAGTGCTTTTTTTTAAAATCTCCTCTACTTCTGCTTTTTCAACTTGCCCACTTAAATTCACCTCATTTTTAACTTGATTATCAGATAACGATACTTCTACCTCACTTGACTTATTTTGCGAACAACCAAAGCCTAGTAAAGCGAAAAAGGCCAATAGTATAAATATTTTATTTCTCATATATTAGGGCTTTACCCTGTTTACTAATCTTGGAAATGGAATACACTCACGAATGTGTTCTGTACCAGAAATCCAGCGCACCATTCGCTCCAATCCAATTCCAAATCCAGAATGCGGCACACTGCCGTATTTTCTTAAATCCAAATACCATTCATACTCTTTTTCATCCAATCCTTCTTTACGAATTCTTTCAAGTAAAATCTCATAACTGTCTTCACGTTGTGATCCGCCAGAAATCTCCCCCGCCCCCTCTATTCCTATTAAATCATTATTTAAAACATAGTCAGAATTTTCTGGATCTATTTTCATATAAAATGGTTTAATATTTTTTGGCCATCGTTCTATAAAAACAGGAACCTCACTATCCTTTGTAAGAATTCCTTCGTCGTCATTTCCTAAGTCCTCTCCATGCTTTATGTCTGAACCAAGCTCATTTAATTTTTTAATCGCGTCGTCATATTTTAGTCGGGCAAAAGGTTTGTCTAACATGTTTTTAAGTGCAGTCGTGTCCCTACCAAGAACCTCAAATTCTTTTACACACTTACCTAGACACTCTTTTACAATTGCTTTCACTAACCCCTCTTGAATGTCCATATTTTCTTCATGCTCAACAAATGCAGCCTCTGCATCCATCATCCAAAATTCTGTAAGATGGCGCTTTGTTGTGGACTTCTCACTCCTAAAAGTTGGCCCAAAGTCATAGCACCTCCCTACAGAGCCTATTAGGGCTTCTAGGTATAATTGGCCAGTTTGTGCTAAATAAGCCTCTCCAAGGTCAAAATAAGGCACAGAGAACAGCGTGGTAGTACCTTCTGCAGAGTTTGGGGTGAATATTGGAGAATCTGTCCTTACAAAGCTATTTTCGTACATATACATCCCAATAGCCATCTGTACAGTACTGCGTATTTTGAGGATAGCCCATTGTCTCCTTGAGCGTAACCACAGGTGCCTGTTGTTGAGTAGAAAATCTGGACCATGTTCTTTCTTTGTAATAGGAAACTCTACCGCCCCATGAAGCAATTCTATTTTACTAACTTGTAGTTCAAAAACATCTTCCTTCTTTGGGTGTTTACTTACAGAACCTGTAACAATTACTGATGACTCCTGAGTTATTTCATTTACAGTATTAAAAGCTTCTTCAGAAGCACTCTGAGACACAATAGCTTGTACAAAACCAGAACCATCCCTAATCTGCAAGAAAGAAATTTTACCTGACGAACGGAGATTATATACCCAACCACGTATGGTAACATCTTTACCTACATGCTCGGAAATTTTGGATATTTGTATATTCATAACGGTTTAATACTAGCTTATAATTATATATTAGGCAAGACGACTAATACGACCCCAATCTGGAATGTGTCTCTCATGATAGAATCGCACAAACGAATATATACAGCTGTGAACTATATAATACTGTTGAGGGGTGAGATTTAGGCGCATTGCTATATCTGGTTTGTTTACAAGAATCTTTAATACCTTTTGTGCTCCCGGACCACACGGCAATATTTTTTCTCCTCTAGATATTTCTCCACCACGACAGTTAGAACAAATAACTCCCCCTCCAGAAATAATGAAGCCGTGTAACTTTTTCTTTTCTAAACACATCACACAGTGATCTAAAGTTGGACATAATCCAAAGTGCGAATATAGTTGCAATACAAACGTATCTAAATTAACAACTTTTGGTTTTTTACTCTGAGCCAACTCTTTTAGCCACGCAATCAAGAAGTCATACACAAAAGGATCTGGTGCGTTAGTCTCCAAGAGCCTGTTTACAATTACTAGTGCGTAAGATGCTAATAATCTTTTCTTTAAATCTTTCTGAATCAACAAAAAACTTTCCACTGGGATCGCTCTTGTAAGATGGTCTACTCGCTTACCTGGAATAATATCCACATTTGCTATACGACACTGACCTAAACAAGAAGAGTTTTTACTTGTAATTTTTTTTATTCCACGAGCAAGAACATGGCGTTTGCCATGCTCCTTTGTAATTAGGGTTATCATTTGATCTGACTCACGAATATCGTAACGTGCAAGTACAAGAGCGTGCATATTATTTTTTCAAGTAACTCTGTAAGATTACCATAGCAGATTTTTCATCGCGAGTAGCCTCCCCTCCCATTTCATCTGCTTCAGCAGAGCTAAACCTTTCATCTACAAACTCAACAGGAATATCTATGTCTTTTTTTAGCTCTTCTACAAAAGCACGGACTCGCTTTGTGTTTTCGTTTTCTTCAACATCACTGTCTGCACTAATTGGTAAACCTACCACTAACTTGTCCGCTCTTTCTTCTTTTATTAAATTAACAAGTTGCTCATGTCGGGATTCACCTGGTTTTTCTTCTACCACACCATACGGTAAAACAACTCCAAGTTCTTTTTGCACCCATGCTAACCCAATCTTTTTTGTACCAAAATCTATTGCAAGTATATTCATATTATTTTAGGAATACGTCTATGTTAACTATCCCACTCTTTTCATCCTCCTCAGTAAATTTCTTGTTTATACTTTTCTTTTCTAAACCATCTTTCTCCACAACAAGAGTAAAATCCCCGACAGCTACAGGCAAAAAATATCTACCAAACATATCTGTAACTGTGTATGCTATTCTTTTCTCATACGGTTTCTTAAACAAAGACACCACGGCCCCAGATATTGCTTTGTTATCTTTCGTGTATATCTTTCCAAATTTCTTACGTTTATCTTTTCTTGTAAGTCTGAGGAATATAATTAAGAGTACAACGTGCACAGCAACAAGTACCCATACCCACCATGAACGAACAAAGAGTAAGGCCAGAGCAGAAAGGAATGGCGCAATATAACCAACTGTACGACCAATTCTCCTTTGCCATTTTTTTAACTTAAACCTACCAACGCTCGGCTTACCTTCATCTGGATCTAAAGGAACTTGTTTGTCTATAACCACTTCCTTATTCTTAACATCCACACTTCCTCCTAAATAATTCTCTGGATTATCTTTTCCAAATACAGACGGAAAGGAAAAGCTTTGTTTACTTGCCTCTAACTCATACACTCCCGGAGGAGTAAGGAATAAGTAGTTTCCATTCTTGCCTGTAACAGCACTTTTAATAACTTTCTTTGTATTAGAATCTATAAGCCTTACAGAACTTAGGTCTAATGGATTTTTTGTAATGGAATTAAATACTGTTCCCCAAGTCTTATACTTTCTTCTCCTTAATAACAGCAATGGTTGTGCAAGTACAAATTGACCAAACAGTATGGTTGTATGTATGCCACTTGCAAAAGGAATGTTTAACACAGCTAGCCCCGCAATGACAGGGGCTGTCTTTTTAATGACACACTGTTCTACGTATGAGTAGTCTTTTTCTGTTGGGTTTGTTATTAAGGTTGTAATGTCTGCAACATTATTAACTTCTAAAGATTCTTTTGCACAGTCTATAACAACTGCTGTCTTACCATACGTATTTGCAAGACTTTCTAAACCAACAGATCCAAAACAATTAGAAATTTCATTCTGCACCTCTGCGCTTATAGCCCCAGAAAGATTATATGTATTGTTTAGTCTTTCTATACATTCACCCACCTCTTTTGACTGCTCATTTGTAATATTACTTAAATCTGAATACTGAGCAGAAAGCGTGTCCTTTAGTACAGGTAATTCCCAAACTTTGTTTAATGATTGCTCTTCATAGCACGCAGATAACTCTTTCTGATACTCCTGATACAACCTACCCTGACTACAATCTGCCAGTAGTACTATGTATTCTGGATTAGAGGTATCATCCGCATACTTATCATTTACTCCAGCTATACACTCCTGCGAAGAGGCGCTGTATTCTTCTGTTACACGCTTAATACAATCTGCAGATGCCTGCTGTCCATCATTCTGTGCATGTACCACACCAAAAGACACAAAAAAAGAGCCAAAAAGGACAGCAAACAGTAAAAGAGATGTTTTGATGTGTTGTCTCATAATGGATGTAGTTTAGCAGAATGAGAGTAAATAGCAAAACAAAAAAACACCATATTAGTGTTCTTTTGAATTGGGCCGAGATTTTGTATAGGTACTCGGCCGTTTAACCTATGTTGTCGTACTCCCCTTACTCGGTAGGCATCTCGACATCGCTGACGTCGACACCTAGAGCCAAGGCGCATACTTGGTAGTCCGCGACGCGATTCTGGTAGATCGACCCTCCAACGCATCGCACGAAGCGCGTAACGAAGTCCTTGAACCCGTGGTCCAGGTCCATGGCAGTACAGATGATGTGAGATGCCGCATACCTGAAGTCTTCGTCGACCATACCATACATGAAGTTCTGCAGGGCACTCTCGCAGAGTCCACCACACAGTGAGTCAGCCAGAGGGATGTCCTTCCAGGCGATGTAGGTACGGTTATTGTAGCCACGTTCCTCGTGAAAGAGTGTTTCATATGAGACCCCCTTCTCTTGAATCGCCGCTTTATTGAGGAGCCAAACCTTCAGACACTTGCTGACCTGGGCTTGCAGATACTGATTCATTTCCATCTCCTTGTAAAGAGCCTCTATTTTGTCCTCCACCACGCCTTTTTGTGATTTCAGAACGCCTTAATATACCACGAAATGGAGCGTATGTCAATGGTTATATAATGCCATAGGTCTGTTATAAGGCTATACATAGCCCTTTTTGTTAATGTTGTCAGAAGTATTGACATATCAAGCATATTATGCTATACTATATACATATGATTGCAGAACGCCATTTAATACAATTAGGCCTTTCTGAGAAGGAATCTCAGCTATATATCTCTACTCTTAAACTTGGATCTGGAACAGTGCAGGAAATAGCTAAAAATGCCTCTATTAAGCGCCCTACTGCCTATGTTGTGTTGGATCAGCTGGTAGAAAAAGGTCTTGTATCTAAAAAACTAGGCAGTTCTGGTACCTCATATATTGCAGAAAATCCGGATAAGTTAGAAGGTCTTGTAGATAAACAGAAGTTTGCACTTTCTAATGCTCTCCCTCTACTAAAAGACATATACAAAGAAGAGGTAAATAAACCCCATGTAAAGATATATGAAGGAATAGAGGGAATGAAAAAAGTATATTTTGATACTGTATGGAAAAGTAAGTCAGAAATATTATACTTTGCTTCTATAAGAAAAATAGATCAACTATACCCTGGACTGTTAGATCAGTGGGTAAAGAACTTTAAGACAAAGTATGATTTTCAGCCGGTGGCTAGAGAATTAATTAATCCAGACAAGGAAGATTTAGAATACGGTGTTGAATTTTCTTTATCAGATAAGAATAGACAAACACGTGTTATTCCAAAGGGCTTCCCTACTAAATTTGTTGGTACGGATAATGCTATTTTTGATGACAAGGTTATGTTTGTCTCTCTGGAAGGAAAGTTGTTTACAACCCTAATACAAAATAAGATATTAGCAGACACTATGCGTACGCTCTATGAACTTGCCTGGAGTGCTTCTGTTCCTATTGAAGAGTACATAGAAAAAAATAAAGAGGAATTCCCTGATTTGTATAAAAAACTCAAATAATTATGAACAAACAAAAAGAGCTTCTTTTACTAGATGCTCTTTTTTGTATTTTATTTTCTCTCGTTTCCTATTTCTCACCAGGTCGCCTTGTTACAACAAGAGGTCCTTTAGCGTCGATTATGATCGTATGCTCTGCATGCGCACTCAAACTTCCGTCTTTAGTGCTAATGCTCCATCCGTCGTCTGCAGTAGTAACTTCATGATTACCTAACGTAATCATAGGTTCTAGAGCAAGCACCACACCTTCTTTTAGTTCCCACTGTTCCATTTCTTCGCTGTAATAGTTTGGTACATGTGGCTCTTCATGAACATCATGCCCAACACCATGTCCCACTAAATCTCTTACAATTCCATATCCCTGTGGCTTAACATAATCTTCTACAGCTCTTCCAATATCTGCGATTGTACCTCCAGGCTGACATGCTTCTATTGCAAGTTCCAATGCTTTGTTTGTTACAGAAACTAATTGTTTTGTCTTTTCATCTACTTCCCCAACTAGAACTGTGGTGGCTGTGTCTGTAAAGAAACCATTTCCATTTTTTCCTTCACCTTTGTTTGCTGGCCATTGCATGCCAATATCTATACTAAAAATATCCCCGCTTTTGAGTACTTTTTCTTTTGATGGAATACCATGAACAATTTCCTCGTTGATACATGCACAAATAGCTCCAGGAAACGGACTACCACTGCCACCGGAGTATCCCTTAAAAGCAGGTAAACCTCCAACCTTTTCTATTAGTTCTACGGCTCTTTCATCTATTTTTAGTGTAGCGACACCAGGCTTTGCCATGCGACCAAGCTCCTCTAGAATCTCACCAATAAGCTTACCACCTTGTGTTAGTAGTTTTATTTCTCTTTTGCTTTTAGTATAGGACATATAAAATCCACTCTATCAGGAGTGGAGGGAAAAATCAAGTAATGTATTTCAGAAGTAGAAAAGCAATAATACCAAGGAAAAGAAAGAATAGGAACAACAGATCATTGCTGTAATGTTGTTTTTCTTTATGATGATGTGGTGAAACTATGTGTTCGTCCATCATATCTTATGAGTATAGCAAAATGTATACAAGAATGCACACCTTACTCATCTTTATGCAATACTTCCTCTATTAAATCGTCTACTTCTGATATTTCCAAACTTCCATCAACGCTTACTAAAATACCTAATTCTTTGTAATAATTTACAATTGGAGATAGTGCAGTATTACCCTGCTCTTTTATTCTCTTCTGTATTATTTCTGGCTTATCATCATGGCGAACCTGCAACTTAGCTCCACACTCTGTACACTCTTCTACAAGATGATTGTCTGGTGAGTAAGGAATTATATGTCCACACTTTTCACAAACTTTACGCTTTGTAAGTCTCTTATGACTTGTTTCATCATCTAAGCGCATTTCTATCGCAATGACTTCACCTTCCACACCTTTTTCTACAAAGAACTCCTGATATTTCTTTGCCTGCTCTACAGAACGAATTGCCCCATCTAGAATAACTCCTTTACTGTCTGAAAAGTTTTTTTCAATCTCTGCAAAAGCAAGTTTATACACTAAATCATCTGAAACTAATTTTCCAGATTTCATATCTTCCAGCATTTTCTTATCATTAGGATCTGCATTTTCATCTGCACCTAGTGCACGCAATAGATCACCGGTAGATATTTGTCCATAACCATAGCGATCTACTAACAATCTTGCTTGTGTCCCCTTTCCACTGCCAGGCACACCCAGGAGGATAATTATTTTTTTCATAACTATTTCTTACTAAAGTATTTTTCAAACTGTTTTACAATTCCTTTACGATCGAACTCACTTATTTTTCTTTGATTTTGTAGTTTATATAATGTTTCATCTACCTGCCGTAACGATATCTTTCCATCTCCTTTTCTTCGCTTTATAATTGCATTCTCTATAATAACTTCTTCACGGGCATCTAAACTCTTCGTTGTAACAGAAGAAACTAGTTCTTTTATTTTTTCACTTGTAACAGAATATTCTTTCTGAGAATACTTACTACCTGTGCCAAATATTTCACTTAATATGCCCATATTTTTTAGTTTAATAACTATACCAGAGGGATAACCTAAAATCAAGAGTTAAAAAAAGGCCATATTGGCCAATATTCCTATGACCTACCCATGTTACACACGATCGTATTCATGCATCATTATTTGTGCATCTATTTGTTTTGCAACCTCAATTGCCACACTTACAACAATAAGCATACTCATACCACCAATTGCTAAAGACTGTATTCCAGACACCATCTGCACTATTACAGGCATGACAGCAATAGCACTCAAGAAGGTTGCTCCTGTAAACACAAGTCTTCCCATAATTTTACTTAGGTACTGTTCTGTCTGCTTACCCGGACGAATTCCAGGAATAAATCCACCTTGTCTTTGTAAGTTTTCTGCTATTTTGTCTGGTTTGAAAATAATTGCAGTATAGAAATATGTAAAACCAAATACCAGTAGGAAATAAATTAAAGCGTAGATTATCTGATTACTAAATGCTGTACTTACTACTTTTGCAATACTTCCAATTACATCTGGACGATTTATAAAAAATTGTGCAATCATTGGTGGGAACAACACAAGTGATACAGCAAAGATAATTGGAATAACACCTGCCATATTTACACGCAATGGAAGATGGGAGTTAGAACCCTGCCCCCTTACACCTCTTGCCTTTGCATAACTAATAGGAATATTTCTCTGTCCTTCTGTTACAAATATTACTCCCACAATTGTAATAACTGCAATTACCAAAAAGAGAATATAAGTGTATAAGTCAGCTGGATTATAGTTTACTATCAGATTCTGAGTTGTTGTAGGTAAAGCAGAAACAATAGCTGCAAAGATAAGAAGAGAAATACCATTTCCTACATTCTTTTCTGTGATAAGCTCACCAATCCACATAAGGAAAACAGTACCTGCTGTTACAGATAACAGCATGAACACAAATTGTAGGGTTGAGTTACTGCCTAATATTCCTTGTGTTCCTTGTAATAGTTTAATAAGACTAAAAGCCTGTAACAATGCCAAAGGTATTGTAGATAAACGAGTATACATGTTTATCTTCTGCTGGCCGGACTCACCCTCTTTTGATAATTCTTCTAGCTGAGGAACAACCATAACAAGAAGCTGGAATATAATAGAGGCTGTAATGTATGGAGCAACACCAAGCATTACAATGGAAAAGTTTTCAATAGTACCACCAGAGAATAGGTTAAGCAGTCCTAGAATCTGGTTTCCAGAAAGTACATTCTTTAGTGCTTCCGCATCAACACCTGGCATTGGAATATGTGCTGTAAGACGGAATATGGTTAACATTGCAACCACAAAGAGTACGCGGTTGCGTACATCTTTAATTTTCCAGATTTTCTCAAGTTTATCAAACATGTTAGAAGGTAACTTTTCCACCCTTCTTTTCAATTATTTCAAGGGCTTTTTTTGTTACAACACATCCTTTAAGGTTTACTGAATGAGATAACTCACCACCTGCTACAACCTTTACTCCATTTCTTGCTTTCTTAATTACTCCAAGCTTTTCTAACATATATGGAGTAACTGTCTCGCCTTCTTTAGAAACACGGGAGAGAACAGCAAGTGTAACTGTTTGTTTTGGTGGTTTGATAGATTTAAAACCGCGTACTTTAGGAACTTTCTGTAATGCCTGTTTTAATCCTCTTACTTTTAAACCACCTTTACCACCAGAACGAGACCTCTGTCCTTTAAGACCACGAGTTGAATAAGTACCTCTTCCTGAGGCATTACCACGACCAACTCGCTTCTTAGTTTTGCGAGATCCTTTTGCACTCTTAATTGTACTTGCTGAAAGTGTCATAGTCTAGTATTATTTTGTACCCTTAACTTCCTTTACTTCTTCTACTTTTGGAGTATCTGTTACTGTCTTTTGCTTTGTATTTTTCTTTTGTGAATCAGCAATTTTCTTTGCTTTCGCTACAGCCTTAGGTCTAAACATTCCAAGTGCTTTAAACACTGTCTTTACATTTGTAATCTTATTATTAGTTTTTCCAACCATTTTGGAACTTGCATTTGGTACACCTGCCAATTCTAGGATTGTACGGATAGAACTACCTGCAATTATACCAGATCCTCTCGGTGCTGGCTTTAGTAGAATTCTACCTGCCTTAAACTTTGTTTCTATTCTATGAGGAATAGTGTCGTTCACAATTGGAATACGAATCATGTTCTTTTTTGCTTGACGCACAGCTTTCTCAACAGCAATTTGCACATCTTTTCCTTTTTGTACTCCATATCCAACACGCCCTTTGCGATCACCAATTAGAATACAAACCCTAAAACTTAGTTGCTTTCCACCTTTTGTAACACGTGTAACACGAGCAAGGTCAACAATTTGCTGATCAAACTCAGGCTTCTCTTTTTTAAACTTTGAGCCTCTGTGATTACGTTTATTACGTTTTCCTTGCTGTTTTTCCATAATTTCTATTAAAATTTCAGACCACCATCACGAGCGCCTTCTGCTACAGCCTGCACTCGCCCATGATAGGCATTTCCACCACGATCAAAAACTACAGTGGAGATTTTTTCTTGCTGTGCCTTTTCTGCAATAACCTTACCCAAAAGATATGCAACAGCTACTTTTCCAGTTCTCTCGCCAGCGTCTCCCTTACCTGCGTCTTTCTTTGAATTAACACTTACTATAGTTTTTCCTGATGTGTCATCAATAAGCTGTACATATAGTCCCTTAAGACTTCTTCCAACGTGGAGTCTTGGACGACTAGATGTTCCACTAACAACCGCACGTACACGTGCGTGACGTCTTTGTCGTCTTTTGGATTTTGTCTGAGGTATTTTGCTCATATTATATTATTCTGCAGTTTTAGCAGTTTTTCCAGCTTTGCGACGGATTACTTCATCAATATATTTAATTCCTTTACCTTTGTATGGTTCTGGTTTACGGATACTTCTAATTTCTGCAGCAACCTGCCCAACCAACTCTTTGTCTGCTCCGTTGATTGTAATTACATTTTTTTCAACTTCTGCTTTAATTCCTTCTGGAACTTTATAAATAACAGGGTGAGAAAAACCAACTTCTATTTTTAGATCTGTCCCCTGTGGAGCTACACGATAACCAACTCCATTTATTTCTAATTGTTTTTTAAAACCTTCTGATACTCCAACTACCATGTTCTTAAGATGAGAAGCAAAAGTACCCCACAATGCGCGTTGTACCTTATCTTCTTTGTCTGGAACATCAACAGTAGCAATACCATCTGCAACATTTACTGTAACTGGTTCTACAATCTTGCGCTCAAGAGTGTCCTTTGGTCCTTGCACCTTTAACAAACCATCAGCTACGCTTACGGTTACACCTTGCGGAATTGCTATTTCTTGTTTTCCTATACGTGACATATTAGTAGATTGAACAAATTACTTCTCCTCCAATTCCTTGTTTCTTTGCATCCTTATTTGTCATTAAACCTTTTGATGTAGAAACAATAGCTATACCATATCCGTTTAATACTGTAGGAAGTTCATCAGCTTTTCTGTACACTCTGTGTCCAGGCTTACTCTCTCTCTTTATAGAAGCAATAGCTGGTTGTTTATCTTCATACTTCAATTCAACCACTAGCTGTACTGGCAATCCATCTTGTTCTGATATTTTTCCTACATAACCCTCATTGCTCAAAATCTCAACAACTGCTCTTTTCACTTTTGATGCAGGAATTAAAACCTCACGCTTCTTTGAAAGTTGAGCGTTACGGATTCTTGTTAACATGTCTGCTATTGGATCGGTCATCATATGTTTATTTTACCAGCTGGATTTACGAACACCTGGTAACTTTCCTTGATTAGCTAATTCTCTAAAACAAATACGGCATAAACCAAACTTGCGCATATATCCACGCTTTCTACCACATTTCCAACATCTGCGAGATTCGCGTGTGCTGAACTTTGGCTTTCTGTTTGATTGTGCAATCTTTGCCTTTGTTGCCATATTTATTTCTTTTTAAATGGGAAACCTAGTCTAGATAGTAACGCTAGTCCTTGTTCATTATTATCCGCTGTAGTTGAAATAACTACTTCCATTCCATGAATCCTTTCCATACCTTCTGCATTTACTTCTGGAAATGCTATGTTTTCCTTAAAACCAATTGTATAGTTTCCTTTTCCATCAAAACTCTTTGGACTAATTCCTCTAAAATCACGAACACGCGGAAGAGCAACATTCACCATTCTGTACAGAAATTCGTACATCTTATCTCCACGTAAAGTTACAGATGCTCCGATTGGCATTCCTTCACGAATCTTAAAGTTAGAAATAGATTTCTTTGCTTTATTATGTACAGGTTTTTGTCCTGTAATTACTGTAAGCGTGTTATCTACATTTTCTATAAATGACTTGTCCTTGTTGTGACGACCGTATCCAACATTAACAACAACCTTACTTATCTTTGGTACTTCCATTATGTTGCTCTTTCCTAACTCCTCTTTTAGGGCAGGTACAACATCTTTTATATATTGTTTGTATAGGTTGCTTTTCATATTAACTTATAAACTCTCCACTTACACGAGAAATTCTTTTCTTGTCTGAACCTTCTTTTTTGAACCCAACTCGTGTTGGCTTGTTTGATTTTGGATCTATTAACTGAACATTACTAACATCCATAGGAGCCGGAAGTTCTATAATCTGTCCTTTTTCACCGCGGTTTCTTGTTCGTAGGTGCTTCTTTAGTATGTTTAGTTTGTCTACAACTATTGATACTTTGTTATTTTTCTTGTTTTTTAGTACCTGAACAACCTTACCAGTTTTTCCGCGGTCCTTACCTACTAATATCTTTACTTTGTCGCCTGATTTAATCTTCATATTATAATACTTCCGGTGCTAATGAAATAATCTTTTGAAAACCTTTGGTTCTAAGCTCTCTTGCAACAGGTCCAAAAATACGAGTAGCTTTTGGTTCTTTAGTCTTACGATCTATAACTACAGCTGCATTTTCATCAAAACGAATATATGTGCCATCTTTACGTCTCATTTCTTTTCTTTGACGAACAATTACAGCATGGATAACCTCACCTTTTTTAACATTTGTACGTGGCTCTGCTTCTTTTACAGAACAAGTTACAATATCTCCGATTCTTGCAAAGCGTTTTTTGTAACCACCAAGAACACGAATACATTTAAGTTTCTTTGCTCCAGAGTTATCTGCTACTTTTAGCATGCTTTGATCTTGAATCATATTCTTAGATTAGATGGCTTCTTTTACAACCTTAGTTAATCTCCATCTCTTTGTCTTACTTAATGGTCTACATTCTTGAAACTTTACAGTATCACCAACATTTGCTTCATTCTTTTCATCGTGTATAGCATATTTCTTAATTGTTACATACTGTTTGCGGTATTTTGAATGCATTTTAGTGGTACGAACAGCCACATGAATTGTTTTGTCTTCTTTTACACTAACAACAACTCCATCAAATTCTCTCTTGATAGTTTCTCTTTTTGGTTGTATTTTTTTATCTTCCATACTTATGATGTTGTTTCATTTTTCTGAGGCTCCATAATAGCATGAGAACCAAGTGCCGTCAATAACTGTGCAATGTTCTTTCTTGTCTTTCTTATTGCACGCACATCTTTTAACTGATTTTCTCCAGCATGAAAACGAAGCTCACGTAACTTTGCGCGTTGCTCTGTTAGCAATTCATTCAATTCTTTCTTATTTTTGTGCTTGATTTCTTTAGAATCCATACTTCTTTATTTACGTTCCACAATTTTTGCCTGAACTGGCAATTTGTGTCTAGCTTTGTCCAATGCCTCACGTGCCTTGTCTTCTGGAATCCCACCTATTTCAAACATAATTGTTCCAGGTTTCACTACTGTCATATAATATTCTGGTGCACCTTTTCCTTTTCCCATGGGTACCTCAGAACCTTTCTTAGTTACTGGATGATCTGGAAATAGACGAATCCATACTTTTCCACCACGACGCACGTAACGTGTCAAAACACGACGTGTTGCCTCTATCTGTCTAGAATTAACCCAAGCATGTCCAACTGATTTCAATCCGTGAGAGCCAAAAGAAACCTTGGTCATTCGCGTAGCGACACCCTTGTTCATTCGTCTTGGCTTGTGCCATTTTCTATGTTTTACCTTTTTTGGAATTAACATACTTATTTATCAGTCTTTTGTGTTTTACTTGCTTCTTGCTTGTTATCACCTGATCTATTTTTTCTGTGTGATCTCTTTGGTTTTCTACCTTCCTTTTGTTCACCTTGTTCAAAATGATTCTTTCTTCCAAAAACTTCCCCGTGGTAGATCCATACCTTAATTCCAATTACACCGTATACAGTATTAGCTTCCACTGCTGCGTACTCAATATCACTACGAAGTGTGATTAGGGGAATCTTTCCTGCTGAAATAGTTTCTGTACGTGCAATGTCTGCTCCATTAAGACGACCAGCCATAGATACCTTTATACCCTTTGCGTTCGCCTTCATTGTACGATCAATTGCTTGTTTCATTACACGACGGAATGGAATACGTCTTTCTATGTCTGAAGCCATTGATTGAGCCATAACCTGTGAAGAAAGAGATGGGTTTCTAACTTCTTGCACATTTAGTTTCACTTTTAATGAAAACTTAAGGATCTGTCTTTCAATGTGCTTTCTTACTAATTCCAACCCCTGTCCACCACGACCTATAATAAATCCAGGTTTTGCAGCTTGTACAGTGATTGTCATGTTTTTTGGACCACGTTCAACACGGATAGCATCAATTCTTGCATCTTTAAACTTCTTTCCAAGAAATTCACGGATACGAATATCCTCTTTAGCAAACTTTGCATAGTTCTTTCTTGAGAACCAACGTGAGTGCCAAGTGTAAATTACTTGTGTGCGATGAATTGTGGGGTGGACTTTGTGACCCATAATTATTTATTACCTTTACGTATTGCTTGTGTTTGTTTCTTTGAGGCAGTATTGGGTTTGCTGTGCTTTCCTGTGTCTATATTATGACGTTTAGGAACTGATGCCTGCTTCTTTTCTGAATCTTCTTCTTTGTTTTCTACTTTCTCACTTTCGTTGTTATTTTCAGCTTTGGATTTTTCTTTTTTCTTCTCAGCTTCAGCTTTCTTCAATGCTTTTTCATCTACATCACCTTCTAGGACTAGTGTAATGTGGGATGTTCTTTTGCGTAATGGTGTAGCACGTCCAAACGCACGTGGCATCCAACGGTGAAATGTTGGTCCGCCATCTACCATAATTGTTTTTACAACTAAACTATCTTCTACCATGCTGTGATTGTGAATTGCATTTGCAATCGCACTTCTTATAAGTTTTTCTACTGGACGAGCAGCATGTTTTTTTGAAAACTGTAATTGCAACAAAGCTTTCTTTGTATCCATACCACGAACAAGATCAGCAATAAGGCGAACCTTTCTAGGGCTAATTCTCAATCGTCTTAATTTTGCTGTTGTTTGCAATTTCATATATTATTTTTGTCCCTTTGCAAGTTTACCTCCATGACCTTTAAAGGTTCTTGTTGGGGAAAACTCACCAAGTTTGTGTCCTACCATATTTTCATCAACAAGAATATCAATAAACTTGCGCCCATTGTGGACTGCAAAGTACAACCCTACCATTTCTGGTGTTATTGTTGATGCTCTTGCCCATGTCTTGATAGGTTTCTTATCTCCAGTAGCCTTAGCTGCTGCAACCTTTTTCATGAGCTTTTCATCTATAAATGGTCCTTTTTTTAAACTACGTGACATATTTATGATCTTTTCTTCTTTTTACGTGGTGACACAATAAACTTGTTACTTGATTTTCCTTTCTTTCTTGTCTTAACACCCAAAGCTTTCTTACCCCATGGAGTTTTTGGTCCACCTTTTAGACCAATAGGCTGTGCACCTTCTCCACCTCCATGCGGGTGATCTACTGGGTTCATAGCTTTACCTCTAACAGTAGGTCTCCAACCCATGTGGCGTCTACGACCAGCTTTTCCAAGTCTTACTAATTTGTAATCTGAGTTACTAACTTTACCAATAGTAGCAAGATTTTCCTTTTTTACAAGTCTTACCTCTCCAGACGGAAGTTTGAGTTGAGCAAATTTTCCTTCCACAACCTGTAACTGAGCACCATTTCCTGCTCCACGTACCATCTGACCACCTTTACCAGGAGTAATTTCCAAATTGTATACAAATAAACCTGTTGGGATGTGCTCTAGTGGCATACGGTTTCCAACCACAGCTTCTATCTTCTTGTCAGAAGAAAGCACCTTATCACCAACCTTCATGCCTGCAGCCGCTAATATATAGCTCTTCTTACCGTCTTCGTATTGGATAAGAGCAATTCTAGGTCCACGATTTGGGTCGTACTCAATAGCAATTACTTCTGCTTGTTTATCAAAAGCATATCTCTTGAAATCTATAATACGATATAGTTTCTTTGCTCCACCACCACGGTGACGTACCATAATTTTACCAGTGTTATTGCGTCCACTGTGTCTTTTTAGGCGTTCAACAAGTGATTTCTCTGGTCTCTTTTTTGTTACATCAGAAAAATCCTGTACGCTTGCGCCACGTCGTCCCGGAGTTGTTGGTTTGTATTTCTTTACTGCCATATATTAGTATTAAACACCGGAGTGAACATCAATAGTCTTCCCTTTCGGTAATGTAATAATTGCCTTTTTCCAGTCTTTACGTTTTCCTCTAATTCTTCCTGTGCTTGTCTTTTTTCCATCCATGTGAATTACACGAACTTTTACTGGTAAAACTCCATACACATCCTTAACTGCGTTCTTTATTTCAACCTTAGAAGACTCTCTGTTAACTACAAAAGTATATTTTCCAAATATTTCTTCGGATGTAGCCTTTTCTGTAACATGTGGTTTGATCAGAACTGAGTGAGCTCTACTATGTGAAAGAGGTTTTTTGGATACACTTGTCTTTTTCTCTGCTTCCTTCTTGATCTCTTCCTTTTTTTCTTCTTTCTTTTCTGCTTTTTTAGGAGTTGTTTTTTTAACTTCTTTTTTCTCTTCTTTCTTTACAGTCTTTTTTGGAATATCTTTAACAACACCATCAATAACTTTGTTGTCTTTCTTTTTACCTCTGATTTTATCAAGTATTCCTGCCATATTATTATCCTAATCGTTTTTCTAAAATCTCAACATCTTTCTTTGTAAGAATTATGTACTGATGAGTTAATAGATCTGTAACTGTTACGTCTGCTACACGCTGTAGGTCCAACTTAGGGACATTACGAGTAGCCTGATTAATATTATCTGTCTTCTTTTCTGTTAACATTAATGTTGTTTTACCAACTCCAGGCAACTTACCTCTCAAATCTGCTACTTGTTTTGTTTTTCCTGTTGCCTTAAAATCTTCCAAAACAATAAGCTTTGCGTCTGTTACCTTATCAGAAAGACACATACGTACAGCTTGTCTTTTCATTTTTGTATTAATCTTCTGTTTGTAGTTTCTAGTCTTAAGAGGTCCAAAAGTAGCCCCACCACCTGTCCAGATAGGAGAACGGCTTGATCCATGACGAGCTCGTCCTGTACCTTTCTGTCTCCATGGTTTGCGACCACCACCTCTTACATCACTACGGTCTTTAGCGTGTGCCCAAGGCTGACGTCTATTTGCTTCTTGTGCAACAAATACCTGATGTACAAGAGCCTCGCTTGGTTTCACACCAAAAACAGCATCGTTAAGTTCCATCTCACCGGCTTGTTTTCCTTCTTCATTGTATAATGGAATTTTTGCCATATTTATTTGTCTTCTGGTGTTTCTTCTTTTACCTCTTTCTTTTCTTCTACCTTCTCTTCCTTAGCTTCTTCAGTTTTTTCGTCTTCTTTTACTTCTTCTGTTACTTCTACTTTCTCCTCTACAACTTCTTCTTTCTTTTCTTCTACCTTTTCAGCTTCTACTTTTTCTTCTTCCTTAGCTATCTCAATATTACCTTCTTTTGTAGAAATCATTAGTAATCCGCCACGAGCTCCAGGGACTGCTCCCTTGATTAGTAGCTCACCACTTTCTTTATTTATTTCAACAATTTCTAGATTTTTTACTGTAACTTGTTCATCACCCATGTGTCCTCCCATTCGTGTACCCTTAAACACACGTGCAGCATCTGTTGCTCCAATACTTCCAGGCATTCTGAGCTGGTCTTTGTGACCATGACTTGCTGGGGAACCGTGAAAACCATGACGCTTAACAACACCTTGGAAACCTTTTCCTTTTGAGTTACCTGTAACTTCTACTTTTTCACCAGCCTCAAAGATACTTAAATCGTATTTATCGCCTCTTTTAAGTCCCTGATCACCATCTGTGCGGAAATCTTTTAGGAATCTTAGGCTGTCTAATCCTTTTAGGTGACCTTGCGTTGGCTTATCCAAACGGAATTTCTTTTGCTCTCCGTATCCAATCTGTACAGCATCTACATTTCCTTTGTTATCTTTGGTCTTAATCTGAGTTACAACACAAGGACCCGCCTTTACTCGGGTAACAGGAACAACTGTTCCGTCTTCACGAAACACTTGTGTCATACTTAATTTTGTTCCTAGGATAAATTTCATATCGGCTTAGTGTATATAAAAACTAGAAGCCAAAGGATCATTCCCTAAAAACTAGGACTCAATCCTTTACAACTTCTAGCCTTCTTGTCCTTACGGACTCTGATGGCTTGTAATTATTTATATTTTAGACAACATTCACCTCACTGCTACACAGTCCTTGCGATCAGATGTTTTCTGAGGATTATTTACCCCAGATCTTACCTGTATACAAGCCGTATAGATTCGACAACATAATACCGAATTTTCACAATTCTGTCAAGTCCTACCCCTAACTCATTTTTATCTCTACATCTACCCCACTTGGAAGGTTAAGATTCATCAATGCATCAATTGCTTTTGGGGTTGGATTTAGTATATCTATCAGTCTTTTATGTGTACGCATTTCATACTGCTCTGCAGATTTTTTGTGTACAAATGTAGAACGATTTACACTAAATTTCTTGGTTTCTGTAGGAAGAGGTACTGGTCCAACAATAGTCGCATTATTACGCTGTGCTGTATCTATAATAGTCTTTGTTGCAACATCGATAATTTTATTATCGTATGCACGAATTTTAATACGAACTTTTGGTCCCGCTTCACTTGTTTTTTCTTCTGTTTTTTTCTCGGCTGTTTTTGCCATAAGTCTTATTAAAGAGCAAACGAACAACCCCGCCACCAAATGGCGACGGGGTCACGCGTTTTATTTTATAATCTTTGTTACCACACCTGCACCAACTGTGCGTCCACCTTCACGAATAGCGAAACGCATCTTTTCTTCCATAGCAACAGGCACGATTAGTTTGATGTTTACATTTACTGTATCTCCAGGCATAACCATCTCTGTTCCTTCTGGAAGAACAACTTCTCCAGTTACATCTGTAGTACGGATGTAGAACTGTGGCTTATATCCCTTGAAGAACGGTTTGTGACGACCACCTTCCTCTTTGGTTAAGGCGTAAACCTCAGCCTCAAATTCTGTGTGAGGAGTAATGGTACCTGGTTTTGACAAGACCATTCCACGCTCTACTTCGTCTTTCTTTGTTCCACGCAAGAGAATACCTGCGTTATCACCGGCTTGACCTTGGTCAAGATTCTTGTTGAACATCTCAACTCCAGTAACAGTGGTTTTCATTGTTTCTGCTTGCATACCAACGATTTCCACTTCTTCTCCAACTTTTACAACTCCACGCTCAATACGTCCTGTTACAACAGTACCACGACCTTCGATTGAGAAAACGTCCTCAATTGGCATCAAGTAAGTTTTGTCTAGGTCACGTTCTGGTGTAGGAATGTACTCATCTAGAGTTTTCAAGAGCTCAAGAACAGGTTTAGAAGCCTCTTCGTCTCCTGGGTTCTCTAGTGCTTTAAGAGCAGAACCACGAATAATTGGAGTAGTATCTCCAGGGAACTCATATTTGTTTAGAAGATCTTTAATTTCCTCTTCAACAAGATCAATAAGTTCTGGGTCTGTTACTTGGTCTACTTTGTTCAAGAAGACAACAATGTAAGGTACACCAACTTGACGAGCAAGCAAGATGTGCTCACGGGTCTGTGGCATAGGACCGTCAGCTGCGGATACAACTAGGACAGCTCCATCCATCTGTGCAGCACCTGTAATCATGTTTTTTACATAATCAGCATGTCCTGGACAGTCAACGTGAGCATAGTGACGATTTTCTGTCTCGTACTCTACGTGAGCTGTTGCGATGGTGATTCCACGTTGCTTCTCTTCTGGAGCAGCATCGATTTGGTCAACATCTTTGGTTTGAGCGCTCAAACCATGTGCGCCTGCAACTTTTAATATTGCGGCTGTAAGGGTAGTTTTACCATGGTCAACGTGGCCAATTGTACCAACGTTAACGTGGTCTTTACTACGATCAAAATCTGCCATATGGGCGATTTGACGTTCTTCGCACTATTGCCCGAGTGGTCGGGATAGATTTGTAACCAGCGAAGATATAAATTAGAAAAATATATATTTTGCCTATACAATGAGGTTTTTAAACAAAAAACGCCCCAAAATATACGCGCGATGATTATAACGTAATCGCTAGATTAAGTCAAGACCCCTATATGGGGACAAAATGTGGTTAAAAAAACACCCTTTTGTGGGTGAATCAGCTTCCCCTCTCCCATCGTCATGATGGGAGAGGGTGCTACTCCTTGTTATGCAACTAGCGCTTGCGTCGACACAGGAACCTCCAGTGTGGAATCCACTTCCCACTTTTGCCGAAAAGTGCCAGACTACGGTCTTCCCCCTCGTACCGTGTGACAACCGGACACTTCTGTTTCAGCGAACTTCCGAGTGCAACGATAGAGAAGGTTGTCCCTTGAGACGAATCCTTCTCACACCAGCGCAAGAGGTCCCGCAACGAGGCAAGCTCCAGACCTTGCTCTTGGATCGCAGCAATCGCTTCGTAGGTGTGTACGTACGAGTCGAAGAAGTACTCACAAAGTTCGTAGTCGTGGTGCGTCCGGTCATCCATGAGCGGGAAGTTCTCGCTCGTGATGTCATCATCCACCGAGTGGAACTCGCATGCCTCGATGAGCTGTTGCAGTTCGTCCGGAGTGGTTTTTTCGACCCACTTATCCGGATTGTCCAGAAAAGCCTGAAGGCTGGCGCCTGTTACGCGCCCATCTTCAATTTGCTTCATGAGTTCCTTCAACTGACCAAAACTCGGATGTTGCTTCCTTGACATGAAAAGTTCTCCTCACCTATAGATATATGCTAACTTGGCATCCCAACACCGCGTCAGAATACTTCCGTCCGCTAATCTATAAGCAATCAACTTGTAGTCAAGTTAGAACAAAAACCCCTTTTTGTCAAGGGGTTTCATATGTTTTTTTAATATTATAACGGCTCTTCCAAAAACACAGGGTTCTCATCCAACTTCTCCTCATTTAGCTCACCCACATCCTCTACCGCCTTAAAAGGTACATCATACGGTAGGTCTTCTATTACAACCTCATCCTGCGCAGGTATCTTATCCTTTAGAATATCACCTGTACTAATCCAATCCTTTGCTAAACCAGAATGTATGCCTGGCCTCTCTTGTTCCAAGTCTACATCAATATTATCGGAGGAAAGACCTTCTTCTTGTATTTCTTCTGGTTCTGGACTAGAAAAAGGGTTAATGGACTCAATTTCTTCATAATCTTCTAACAAATCAATCTCTTTGTCCATTGGCACTGGCGCATGATCTTCTACCATACGGTCAAAAACACGCATTTGTGTGTCTACGAGCGCCTCGTACGAATCCACGTCCATAATAACCATATCCCCTTCTATTGGGTCATGGATAATTAAACGGTCTCCTGTCTTTTTTGCTAGTTTGAGAAGCCTCTCGAGTGACATAATATTTTTGTTTAATGAAAGAGTGACAGGTTTAATGGAATGTTATCAATTTAATGGAAATGCGTCAACAAATGAATTGACCGACCACCCCCGAAAGAGTGGTCGGCCTTAGCGACTTTTTGGAGAAGACTCATCGTATCCTGCTGGCAAACACAGCCATTCGTAGGGTGCAGACCATTGTTCTTGCTTCATGCAACAGCCTATCTACCCATACAGGGTCTGTATCGCCGATGTAGTGGTCAGATAAGGCTTTTGCAGTATCTGTCGTGATGCCACCCTTGTAGTACCCCCTCGGAATCCCATCCGAGAATACACGCACGAATACGGGTTCGAAGTCCTTCAGTCTTGGGTCCTGTCGCTCAGCCTGCTTCATGCGGTCTTCGAAAGACTGCCCTCTTTTCCCTCTTGGTTCCACATGCGCCTGATGATTAGCAAGTTCGAAAACAAGCTTTGGAACCATTATTGTAGAAATCCACCAGTGAGACAAACTCGCGTCACCGCCTCCGTAAGCCTCCTTTAGTTGGTCATCATAGAAGATCATATACCTGAAGATCCTATATGCTGTCCGACCATGTAGCGCTATGAACTCCTCTTGAGATATTCTTCTCGCTCTCATTGTTCCACCCTCCGTTGTTGCACTCGTAGCTTAATTAATTTAACAGATAGTTTGGTGAATTTCAAGAAATGTTATTGACCCTTGTTTGTAATTAGGCTATCCTAATATCAGTAATAAATAACTAGATTAATTATGTACAAGTATATTATTGGAATGTTTGCTGTTTCTCTTCTTCTTGTAGGTTGTGGACAGGGAGTTCCAACAGAAAAAGCCATAGACAACAAAGATACAGAGGAACCAAAAACTGCTGTCGAAGAAAAAAAGGAAGAGGTCAAGAAGGAAGTGGAGAAAAAAAAGGTGGTCGTTGAAGAGAAAAAAGAGATCTGGAAGGTCTTTGAAAACAAAGAGTTTGGTTTTCGTTTCGATATGACAGCAGATTGGAAAGGTTTGGGGCAGGCAGACTTAGCTTTGCCTACTGGTGTTAAAACACTGAGATATTACGTGTCCTCCATGCCATATGACTGGATGACAGATGAATACGATGTTTTCTATATTTCTATATACCCAATTGACTGGTGGACACAAAACGCTGGACCAACTGATGAAAATGGAATAGCATATTACAAAGATAAACCAAAGAATCAAGATTCATTAATTGGAAAACTAATAGATAAGAATAATAAATATGCATTTGTTTGGACACAAGGCGAAGAGTGTCCTGCTCCAGAAGATTCCAATCATGGACCAGAGGATTCTAAACAATGCAAACTTTTGAGCTTATCTAATGAATTATTAGAAAGTTTTGAGGGGTTTGATTTGTAAATAAATAATGTTATGAAAGATGCAAATCTTGATGATTTAATATCTGAAAGTAAAATAATTGTCCATTCTGGAAGGTATGCATACTTACAAGCCAAAGAGACGGAAATTAAGAACCATTTCCTTGTAGTAAAGGATGAGGACGAGACTACTGTTATCACTGAAGAAAAATATTTTTCTGAAACTGAACACCAAAACCACGTAAAATGGTTTAAATTGTTTGAGATCAAATTAGCAGCACCATTTGTTGGAGTAGGGTTCATAGCAAAAGTGACGAAAACAGTAGCAGAAAAAAATCTTCCTGTATTAGTAGTGTCAACTTATTCAAAGGATTATATCTTACTGCAAGAAGAGACACAT
This sequence comes from uncultured Gammaproteobacteria bacterium, assembly GCA_964612105.1. GTDB lineage: Bacteria > Patescibacteriota > Patescibacteriia > Magasanikbacterales > UBA922 > CAZTEU01. Next base: position 115,693 of record CAZTEU010000005.1, read on the forward strand.
GAAACTGCAGTAGCAGCACTGCAAGATGTGGGATTTACTGTTGTTAAAAAAAGTTAATAATACATTGCGCAACAGCTCTTGTTTGACTTAATTTAATTCACATTAAAAAACTCCCCTATTTGGGGAGCTTTTTTATTTATAATTCAATCATCCGGTGGTTCGCCTTATAAAAGTGACAAAAATGCCTCGTTCATTACATATTGATCCTGAATCACGATCTGTTTTACAACAGTGATTTTCAGAATTTCTCCGAGTACTTATCGGAGTCGACTAGAGTGTTCTTAATCTTTCGAAAAAGAATTTCTCCAGAAAGGAGGTGATCCATCCACAGCTTCCGCTACGGATGCCTTGTTACGAC
>CAZTEU010000006.1:0-2899 GCA_964612105.1 uncultured Gammaproteobacteria bacterium
TCGGTGCAGTTGTTGCCGTCATCGCAGTCTGCGAAATCGACAGGCTTGTTCACGCACTCCGCTTTCCGGCTCGAGGAGCCATTGGCGTGGTACTTGAGGCTGTTGTTGCACTTGTCGTCGGTGCAGGGGTTCTCGTCGTCACAGTTCTTGACTTTGCCCTTCATGCACTCGCCACCCTTGCAGGTATCGAGAGTGCAGGCATTGTCGTCCAGATCGCAGGACGTCCCCTTGTCCACCGCCTTTTTCTCGCACTTGCCCGTCTCCGGGATGCAGATGTCGGTGGTGCAGGGGTTCTCGTCGTCACAGGACTTGTCGCAGAGATCCACGACATCGGTTGCGGTCGTATCGACGACCTTGTTGGGGTTCTCCTCTTCCAGGCGTTCGTGCTGAACGCAGGAGCTGAGCGCCACAACGGCGACCAGACAGAAGAGGTTCTTGAACGAATGCGTGTATTTACGCATGATACTTCTCCAAGTGCTCGATTGAACGAGCTCAGTGACCCCGTAGGGTCCGGTCAGCCAAAGTTGTTGGACACCGTGCCCTTCAACCTCCTTCGCCCTGTCCCCACCCGTGGAGACAACTTAATGCCCCTTTGAGGCAGGGTCAGGATTTCCGGAGGCTGTAAGGCTTCCGGTTGGCTTATAAATGTTATGCAATCATAACACTTACTAGCCAACCGGAAATTGTAGCTATTTATTTTCTCTCGATTGTAATGAACGAATAAATCGTTAATCCCTTCTTCCGAAGAAGAAAAGATATTCCGACGGGCGATGCTTCAGCAACAGAGTTGCTTCCACATCGCCCATCAGTAGGTTGAAAGATCACAGCTTGGAAGATCACCAGCGCTGTTGACGCTGGTAGCCCCGGAACGCTGGGCGGTTCAAGGCGTTGATCTTGGCCTCGAACCTCTCCAGCTTCCGCTCACGCTTGCGCTTCGCCTCGCTCAACGCCAGTGACTTGTCGATAGCGAAGTGGCCAATGAGCCATCCTGAGAAGAACCCGACAAGTCCGCCGAGAATCATGCCCGCCGGCTCTCCACGCCAGTCCTTGATGGTGCCATCAGAGTACTCCAGAGCACCCTGTCCGATGGCGTTGGCGAACAGTGCGCCTCCGTACACACCAAGCCCTGTTCCAGCTGCCATACCACCAAGAGTTCCGCCCCAACCGACGATGAGATCGTCTTCGGTGATGGATTTCTCGGCGATGGCCTCGAATTTGGCCAGAAGTGCCTCGTTATCACGCACCCTCTTTTCCTCTGTCGTACGCGCTTTCAACTCCGCAGCTTCCTTGGCGGCCACTGCAATCTGCTGGGCAGACTTGGCGTTGGCAATGGCCTGGTTCTCAGCGTAGAGCTTGCCACCTTCGTGGCTCGCTTTGACCACCGAGACCTTGGAACCGTCGGGACGATCCACCGTGATGCCAGTGAACTTCCGTTTCCCGCCGTACTCCACCAGCTTCGGGCAGTTGAACTGCGAAGTTGCCGCTTCGCCTGGGACCTGAACCGTCGCCGCCCAATTGCAAAGGGACGTCGAGACCACCTCGCCACCCTTCTCCACCATGTCACCGTGGGTCTGGGACCCATTGATGACCAACTTGAGGCAGGCAACCTGATGCTTTTCGTCCATCTGACCGCAGTTGATCGCGTACCGACCGACTGCCTGTGCCTTGCGGTGCAGACCTTTCCGGCGCATCAGGCGACGCAGGGTGCTGACCTGTGCCTTGAGGGACTTCATGTCACGCACGACCGCCGTGGCGGTCTTGTTCGCACCGGCGGCCTTCTTGTTGGCTCCGGCAACGGCGTTGACCACGGCCTGGGCCGCTCGACGCTGACGCGCCTGGCGGGTCAGCTTCTTGGTCTTGGTGACACACTTGCCATTCTTGTCCTTCTTGCAGACCTTCGCGGGGGATGCGGAGGCGGGCTGTGCGCTCGCCTCCTGGTTGATGTTGAAGGTGGCCAGCACAGCGCTGACCACGAGAACGATGAGGTGTTTCCTCATGATACTCTCTCCAATGACCCCTTCGTGATGAGGTCGGTAGTTGGTCGAAAGCTCGACCGGAACGTTCCCTGCCCCTCTCGTCGAAAAGAGGCGGGCAAGAATGCTAACAAACTTGCCCTCCACAGGGCAGGATACGCGAAAAACAAACCACCGTTGGTATGTTCTCCGGTCGACGAACCCAAACGTGTACTAATACACAACTAGGTACGCCGACCGAAGTCTTTTGATCTTCCAATTGTAATGAACCTACTGATTTATCCTCCCAACTCTTCCCTCTTTGTTAAGAGAGAAAAGTTGGACGCCGATCACCACTGCAATGCAGGGTGACCGGCTTGTTGTCCAACAGGCTTCCCGGAGATCCTACCTCCGGGAAAGGCACGGTGCGCACTGTTTCTCGACCTCCTCCCGGAACTTGGAGCTCCGACAGTCGAGTGTCCCACCGCCGACGCAACCGGCATCAGCGTAGATGTAGGCCACACAGTGCGCGTGGTCGTCAAAGGGGCAACCGTAGTCGACTTCACCCCAACCATCGTCGTTGACGGTGATGTTGATGGCCGCGTTGGCCGTCACACCGTCACAGCACTGCTCGACGACCGGAGGTTTGGGCTCCGGCTGATCGCACGACGGGCATGCGGGCCAGAAGCACCAGAGCAACCAACCGAGCAGAAGCCCGAGCGAGATGGCCAGGAGCCAGCCCCACCACGGCCAACGAGTCGGGGGCCATGCGGCGGTTGCTCGTGCCGGAGGAGGCGGAGCCTCTTCCTCTTCTTCCTCTTCTTCCTGGTCTTCCGGAGCAGGCTCCGGATCTGGACGAGGGCGAGGAGGAGGCGCAGGGGCGGGGGCAGGGGCGTCACCAGCACCGTCATAGTTGCCATTGCCGTTTCCACCAGCATCAGCACCGA
>CAZTEU010000006.1:2999-12924 GCA_964612105.1 uncultured Gammaproteobacteria bacterium
GCGTCACCAGCACCGTCATAGTTGCCATTGCCGTTTCCACCAGCATCAGCACCGAAGTCGGGATGGTCTCCCACCCGCTGGAAGTCCGGATGGTCGACGTTCGCCTTGGACGCATCGTCCTCGGCATCTCCGACGACCCGTATCTGGTCGTCGGCGTCGAACTCTCCGTCACGGAGAGCCTGCTGTGCTTCCGCAAGATCGGCGAATGGGCTGTCCGCCAGGGTGGGAACCCCACCCAGGTTTTGTCTCAGGATGTAATGAGCCATTTTTTTCTCCTTCTAACCTTTCAGTTAGGGATGTTTTAGCCAATGTCGTCTGTTCTGTCCTGCCCCACCCGGGACAAGCAGCTTCCTTACGGAACTGTTCCCATGGGCGGGACAGGCATTGTTGGACTGACGACTTGTCCGATTATGCACAAAACTCTGGAAAACCAAAGCTTGGTGCATAACCGGATGCATCCTTGAACAATTTTGCCTGTTGAACTTGTAATGAACTGTTAAATTCACGTATGACTTACTCCACGACCACAAGAATGTAGTAGTTTCCGCTTATCATACTTCTGTCTGTAGATCTTAGAAGAAATTATACCTACAGACACAAAACGACAAGCCTTTTCCACCCATGTATAAGACACCACACTTTACCATACTTTGACTGTTTTGTCAAGCCTTTTTGGCTCAACAGAGTGAAATTTAGCTAAAATAAGGTCTTTTTTGGGTATAACAATATGGGGCATTGTCGCATGCTTTCCCGATCATTATTTTGTTCTTCAATTAGGCTGGGCTTACACACGAGTATATTGGTGTGTTGTTTAAAGAACTATGTTTGTTTTTTCGCTAAAATAAGGCTTTTTTATGTTATTTTTTTTACCCTCTTGGTTTTCGACCTTATCACATAAATGATGAAAATGCAAAACAAAAAAAGCCTATTGGCTAATTTGTAGCTGATAATATATTTTACTTCTTTTTACTAGACCATCTATTCTTTTTCTTACCCTTGTTTACTGATCCTAGTACCTTATTTACGCGTGCTTCTGCCTTTGCTTGAAGTTCTACCAAGTTTATCATCTCTGCATCATCTATTTCTTCGCTAAATTGGTCAATTATCCTGGGTTCTAAACTAGATTCAAATAATTTTCTATCAAACTTTGTATCACCAGGTGTAGGGAAGTACATCTTACTATCAACACCAAAGGCAGTCATCATGTGATTATCAAAAATCTGGAACCTTTCAATCCCCGCCCTTATGTCCTCAGGAGTCCTCTGTCCTTCCAGACGACTAACTGCCATAACAAAAGTTGCAAAGGCATTATAGTTTTGTTCAACAAGCTCTAATATTTTTTTCTGCACTTTTACTTCTTTTGGGTTTACGCCGTACTTAGACAACATTCTTTCTACTCCTTTTCCTTTGTGTCCGTAATACTGCATTTGCCAATAAAGTGCTTTTTCTATATTTCTGTAATGCACCTTTGCTTTGTCTGATAATGTTTCCCAGTATTGAGTCTTAAAAGGTTCTTCTGTTACCATTCTATCTACACCTTGCATTTCTTTAATTGGCTTGTATGAAAATAAGGACGATGCTCCTTCTGATTTGTATGCTGGATTTGCTATTTCTTGTACAGGCACTATTCTAATATTCTTTTCCATTTCTAGTCGTTCTGCATTTGTAATCTCACGACTATTTTCATTTGCTTTTGCTTCCATCTTTTCTGTGGGGTCTTTTGCTTTTTTTGTTTTTTTACCTCTTCTAGTTTTTCTTTTTGGTTTTGCATGAGCTTCGTCATCGGTTCCTAATAATGCTTCTGGTACTTTGATGGTAATAAGAGAACCAGCTATCAATGCACTAAGTTTTTTTATAGCTTCTCTTCTCCCAATATCTTCTACTTCTCCTTCCGCTTCATCCACATCTGCTTTGATCTCCTCAACTTCTGCTGTTAGCCTCTCTAATTCTGAACTATCCTCTACTTCGCCTACTGACTCTTCTGCTGCAATACCTACATTTTTCACACGAGACACCATCCCCCTTAGTCTTTCCAATAAAGATTGAGGGCTGTCTTCCCGCTCAACAAGTGGAGATTGCAAATCACCAACTTTTTCGTACTGTTTTTCTTCGTTTTGTTGGGCCATAATTAATCTTCAACTATATCAGTTAGTACACTTTTTACCTTTTGTTTGTCTACAATTGTTTGCGCTTCCATTCTAAGACTAAAAGCACGACGCTGTAGATCTCTCAGGGTCTGAAGTAAATCTTTCTGTTTTTTCTCAAAATCTTCTTCCGACACTTTTTCTTCTAACGCTGGCATATCTTTTACAAGAATCGTTACTTCGTCTCTAAACTTTAGTAACACACTGTTTACTATCTCATCCATATTCTCAACATTATCTTTGAGAAAGATATTGATAGTTTCTTGTTCCTTATCATTCCCGCCAACCATGTCTATAAACTCCTCAATTTTTTCATCAGACAACTCTTCAATAAAAGAATGTGCCAACGCATTGTGAACATACTGAGTTAAAACAAAAACATGAGATTCCTCTTTCAAAACAATACCATGTTCATCTAGCACGGCACTGACAAATAGGTCTATCTCAGTTTTTTTTGACATAATTTATCGACGAGAAACTAACAATGTTGAGAAAAATGCTCCAAGAAGTAGTCCTGCAAATGCAATGTATAGTGGATTTGGTCTGGTTGCGTATTTTGTAACAACAGGTGGGTTTACAATTTTAACTGTAACATCTCCTCCAACATATTCCCAAGCATGAGTTACCAAGGCGTCAGAGGATGCTTTAGCAATTGTTTGTGCTTGTCCAGCATTTGGATGATAAGCACTGATGTTTAGCACGCCTGTTCCAAAGACAACAGAAGACTGTAGTGTCTTTGTCCATCTTTTTCTTTTCTTTTTCTCAGTAATATCTGTAAAACGAGACTGATCAATTCCATACCCTTCCTGCTCCATAACTTTATTGAAGAAATCGTCTGTCTTCATAATCTGTATAAGATTTTCTCCCACTCTTTCTGATGATTTCACAACTGTATATGGGTCTATTCCATACCTACCCTTAGAAATAATTAACACTTGCGCGTCTGCACGAAAATCACGCGGTAAGAATAATGTTACTATTCCTGCAACAATAGCACAGATAAGAGAAACTAACACAATTACATTTAGATGTTTTTTTATATTGTGAACTGGATTGTGAAATATTGACATAGTGCTAGTATTATAACTTAAATTGATTCAAAAATAAACACTATCGTATCATGCGTTTCGGTAATTCCATGTTCTCTAATTTGTCTTTGCGTAATACTGTTACAGGAACAGGATCTGAAGACTCAAAAATATTATATGTACTTAATAGCTGATTAACGGGGTTCCCATCAATTTCTACAATCAAATCCCCCACCCTTATATCGCCATATGAACGCACGACGTAAAAGCCACTTCTTGTTTTTCCAAGTTCTGCAGGAGGAGAAATAACAGTATCGACATATGCACCTAGTATGGGTAGACTTGTTATTCCAAGAGGCTCTTCTGCCAGTAGATTGGAGATGTGTTCACGCATCCAAAAACTTGGAATTATGTTTCCATCAGTATCTCCAATACCAACCAAACTTCCTGACTCATTTACAACAATAGTGTAAATATAGTTAGATTTTGTACTCAAAAATGATACTTGAGATGCTAATGATATATTTCTAGGCAATTTCTCTTTTAATTTCTCACTTAGTTGCTCATACTTTGCAGATGAATCTGTAATAACCCACGCTGATGAAGGATGTCCATCCGACTTCCAATCAAAGAATGGGAAAATACGGAAACCCTCTCCATCTACTTTAATATATAAAAGTCCAGTATGGCTATTATATACAGTCTTAGTAATTTTGTAAGGCTTGGAATCTGCATCTGCAACGAGCCAATTGTATTCCTGTCCGTAATAGTACGCAGGTAAATATACAACAGCCCAGCCATCAGAACTAAGTAGAGGTGCACGGAAAAGTAGCCCATCACCTCCGTAAAAAGAAGCTCCTATTCTTTTTGTCTTATCATAAACAAAAAGTTGTCTCTCTTGTGCGTGTGCAAAAACAGCTGGGTTTGCTTTTGTTTGATTTAACTGTGCTGGGGGAGCAAATGTATAGACTGACTGATCTGGAATAAAAGTTGGAACAATCCAACCAACCACAATCAAAGAACATATTGCACCAATAAGACCCGCTAGCGCCATGACAACTAACAAACCCGGAAGAGATTGTAGGCGACGATACCAAACAACATTGCAACTTTTTGGAGGAAGGTGAGGAGAATTCATATCAGCGCCAAGATACAACAAATATTAACAAAACTAACATAATAACTCCGCTGGTTATAAGAAATTTTATCTGACGTTTCCAATCAACCCCTGTTCTACTGAAATGAAACCGGAAAAACAACTGTATTATGTACCATAACCATGTTGTAAATAATCCTAGAACTGTATATGCAAAAGGCAGTAACCTAAGTACCCACACTAGCTCAAAACTCAACAGCCATATGCACCCCACCCAAATAAGAGCTCTCCTAAATCCAATGGAATAATACATCCTCCAAATCATATATGAAATATATGAAAGTACAGAAGCAGAAATAATACTTAATATCCAAAAAGATATGTTTCCAAAGAACATATCTACTGCGAACATGGCAGTAGTAATTGCATAAGCATCAAAAACCCAAAGCATCATTATAATACGACGGTATGATTTTTCAATATGAGTTGTATATCCATGTGGCTGTACAGACCAAGCATGTAATAAACCAACAATTGCTGGACCAAAAATAATCAAAAACCACCTAAGTGATTCTTGTTCTACAAAAAACAACAAACCAACCAAAGCAAGCATTGTGATAAAACTAAGTGTTGGTAAATCACGCCTCAAAAGACCCAACTTGTGCAAAATATACTGCCCTGCAACAGTTAATCCGGTCCATATAAAAAGCACAATCAATAAAATCCAACCAGAATCAGCAAACTTAGTTAATAAAAACAAAGATGAGGCTGTGAGTAAACCAACCCCTACACCAACAGTTGTATGAATTATTTTAATCATTCTCTCTTATGAAATACATCTTTTAGAAATACACTTAGTGTAGTAGCAACTGGTATTGCTAATAGCACACCCACAATACCACCAAGTTGCGCTCCAATCAAGAGGGCCGTAATACTTATTATAGGATTAAGACCAACAGCTCTCTGCATTACCTTAGGGACCAGTATGTGATTCTCAAACTGATGGATAACTACATACATTGCAAGTATAATTACAAATTTTACAACACCTCCATCTATAAAAGCAATAAGCAGTGCTGGAATACCAGATAACACAGGACCGAGGTATGGTACAAATTCAGTAATTGCAGCTAATAATCCAAATACAGCAGCATATCTTACATCAAAAACAGTTAAACCAACGAACACCAAAGTACCCATAATAAGACTCAATAACAACTGCCCTCTCATCCAAGAACCTAATTTATCACGAATCTTTTTAAACAATTGAGTTAAGTAAGGAACATATTTATCTGGCACAACACTCCTCAATATTTTCTTAAGAGGATCTTCCTGAGAAACCATGTAAAATGTCATAACCAAAACCAAAATGAAAGAAACTAGTCCGCCAAAAAACCCAGTAAGTGTTGTGAAAACCCCAGAAATAGCTGGCACAACACTTGGCTGTTGTGTAGCTATAGCATTCCCCTCTCCAGATGAAAAACCTAGTGTCCCTGGAAGATTGGTTACACTGTTCCACACCATTTGTACGGTTGTATTATTTTGTAAATCATGAACAAAACTAACTAAATTTTCTGTAAGTTGTGGTACATCATTTTTTACAACAGGTGTTAATAAAGTTACAACAAGAGCAAGTAAACCAAGTAATATTATATAGATAATAATTACAGCTAGTACTCGTGGAATCTTACGTTTCTGAAACCAGCTAGCAAATGGGTCTATTAGGGCTGCCAGTAGAAGAGATATAAATAGCAGGAGTAGTATGTTCCAAATTAAATAAAGGACATACACAAAAATAGCAAATCCCAATATCTTAAACAATGCTTTTGAACTTATATTAAACCTGACCTCTTGCATAGGGTTGAATAATTAACGACTATAGTATACATTATGCTCTATTCGTAGTACAATATCGAATATGACAACATATGCAAAAAACAAAAAAGCCCTCTTTGATTATGAAATTCTAGAAAAACTAGAGGCTGGCTTAGTATTGGCTGGATATGAAGTAAAAGCTGTAAGATCTGGACAAATTAACCTGACCGGCTCATTTATTGGATTTCATCATAATAGTGCTTGGCTTACAAATGCTCATATTTCACTATACAAGTACGCAGGCACTGTAGAAAATTACGACCCAACACAAAGCAGAAAACTACTCCTAAAAGCCAAAGAAATAGCTTATTTACAAGGAAAATCGCAGGAGAAGGGCTTGACAATTGTCCCTCTTTCGGTCTATACTAAGGGTCGCCACATTAAGGTGGAGCTTGGAGTCGCTCGCGGAAAGAAGAGTTATGACAAGAAAAAAGTCAAAAAAGACCGCGATATACAGAGAGACGCCAAGAGAGAGATTAAAGATCTTTCGATATAGTGAGGGGATGACAGGACTCGATGGATGGATTCCCTTTCGTACATAGGCATGTCGAGGCGCTCGCCCTCGTAAAAACGGGCAAAACTCAAGTGCAAACTTGATTAGTCGAGCAAAGGGCGCAATTGCTAACGCATTTGCTGTACCTACACTCGCATCTGCTGTAGCCTAAGCTCAGCCATCGCTCCCACGATACTCGATAGTGGATTAGCGGTGCCAACCATCGAGAGTAGATAGTGATTCGTTTCTCTGGGTCTCTATCGAAGTAAATTGAGAATTAGCTGTGCGTTTTTTGTCGCTTATAAAGCGTATAGTGAAACAACAAAGCGACTACACATGTAGAATATTGCGTGAGGCCGTTTAGACCCGGGTTCAAATCCCGGCATCTCCACAATTTATTTATAAACTTAAAGATGAGAATATCAAGAAAAAGAAAGAAAACTAAACCACTCATACCAAGGTATGACCTAAACAACCGCATACAAGCGGAAGAGCTTAGGATTTTAGATATAGAAGGTAATAATCTTGGAATAATGTCAAAACAAGAAGCACTAAAGAAGGCAGAAGAGCAAGAAATGGATTTAGTGGAGATAAACCCTACGTCCAACCCTCCAGTTGCAAAAATAATAGATTTTAAGCATTTTAAGTATCAAAAAGAAAAAGAGGCTCGTAAGACCCGTATTAAGTCCAAAGTAAGTGAGTTAAAAGGAGTTAGATTATCTGTAAGAATTGGTCAGCACGATTTGGACGTCCGTAGAGCCCAGGCAGAGAAATTCCTCTCTCGTGGAGACAAGGTTAGAATAGAAATTATACTTAGAGGAAGAGAAAGAGCAAAGACACATATTGCAAACCAAGTCATATCAGGATTTGTAGATAGGATTAAGGAAGATACCAACGTAAGATATGACCAAGAGGTCACTCGTCAAGGTAATAAAGTGACCGCAATTATAGCTAAACAGTAGCCCACAGCCCATTCTTGACAGTATATAGGGCTTAATGTATAATCTAGCCACTATAAATTTGGAATATGCCCAAACTAAAGACAAGAAAAAATATAGCAAAACGCTTTAGGATTAAAAAATCAAAGAGCGGAGTTAAGATTTTGAAACGCACAGACGGACAAGATCATTTTAATTCACGAGAATCCGGTAATACAAAGAGAAATAAGCGCACAGATAACAAATTAGCTGTAACTGCTACAAGCAAGACTATTTTGAGATCTATGGGTTATAAGAAGAGCTAATATGCCTAGAGTAAAACGAGGAGTTGGACATGTAAAAAAACGTAAAAACTTACTAAAAAGAGTAAAAGGTTTTGGTGGTGGAAGAAAGAAACTGATTAAAGTAGCAAAAACTGCAGATATGCGAGCAGGTGCCCACGCATATCGTGATCGTAGAGTAAAAAAGAGAACAAACAGACGATTATGGCAAGTGCGTATCAATGCAGCTGTACGTAAACTAGACATGAGCTACAGTAAATTTACCGGTGCATTAAAAGAAAAAGAGGTTGGTTTGGATAGAAAAGTATTGTCTCAAATAGCAGATAAAGAACCTAAAGTATTCGAAAAGATTGTAGAATTCGTAAAATAACCCAAAAATAGCGTATTTAGTAGGGTCTTGACAAAAGACAACAAGTGTGCTATAATGGAGTATACGAAAAATAAAGAGTCCTGTGTGTGTTTGGTGAAAGCGGAAGCGCCCCCTCCTTCGCTTCCTATGCTAACGCCGAACACACGTAGGGCTTTTTTTGTTTGTTGTATACAGAAAGAGTTCGAGTCCTCCCTATAACCCTATTTTCCAACAAAAAACTCCGCTTATCTTAACGAAGTAATTTCTACTGGAGCGATGGTGTAGGATTCAAACTATATTCTACGCCTATAATCACTAGCGCCTTTACGAAGAAATATGTCTAGTACCCCAACAATCTTATCTTTTGTTATTACAATATACAAAACCCTCCATCTTCCTACACGAATACGGAAAGCCATTTGTTTTACACCAGCAATTCTGCGTATTTGTGGATGCTGAAGTGGGTTTTTAATTAAATCTTCAAGCTTGTCTAATATTAAAATCTGCGTTTTTTTATCCAGCTTTTTAAACTCTTTCTCAAAACGAGCACGAAAAATTATTTCGTACATACATCAGAGATTACATCTTTTACGTAACTCACTCATGGTGTATGTTTTTTCTTTACGAGTACTATTATACGCATCCAAAAATCTTTCACGATCTTCGTTTGCATCTAAAATATACTCACGAAGAGCATTACGCATGAGTTCACTTCTTGTTTGGTCTGTTCGTTTTGACAATGTGTCCACGGCTTTTGTTAAAGCAGGAGGTAGAGAAATAGACAAAACATTTGTTTTTCTAGGCATAATATTGAGTATTACTTAGTAATACTACTGTATCAGGTGTAACAACTAACGTCAAGAAAAAACACCCCTATAGGGTGAATGATTTCCCCCCGCCAGCGCAATAGCTTAGCGGGGAGTTCCTCCTTGTTGTAGATCAGGAGATACGACGCAGAACACGATGATGAGGGTTGCAACGGTGACCCTTATAGAACCGACTGTTCGTCCACTGGCCATTTCCCTCGCTCCAGAAGACCATATACACACATTCGGGGTCGATTTGGATACGAGTACCGGGAGTGAGGATATATTCCCAACCGGTAAAGATGAAAACGATGTTCTTGCGAAGGTCCATAGGAATGTCCTTCTGATTGTCCAGCAGGTGCTGGGCTTCTTCCTCTCCAAGATGAGCTTCCATACCCATAGCACGGTGAATAGCTTCGAAACCAACCACGCTCTCCTCATCTCCTCTCAGAGGAGAGAGAATCTCGTAAGTGCGACCACCAACGGTGAGTTTGGAGGTTTTGGCGAGCTCTATGGTGAGCTGCGCAACAAACTCCTTGACCCTGGTGGTGTTGTGCGATGAAACCAGGATATTGAAACCATCCTCGCCCAATTCCAGGCGGAGGTTTTCAACAGCAGAAGACTGCGTATCCATTTTGCATATTTCCTTGCCTTCCTACCAAGAAAGACTGACTCCCACCGGCACGGCAAAGAGGAAGGTTGTTTTTACGCACCTTCTTGTTATATAAGCTAAACTCATACAGTAAGAAAACGCGTATTAATAATTTGGTATAACACAAAACACCGAGCCTGTAAAGATGTTGTGTAAAAATCCGCTAGAATTAGCGGATTTTAATTTGCGGGCTCTATGGAACGATTTTAGAACTTTGGATTGGGTTGGTGTGCGGGAAAATTTTGCTTTAGATATAGGAAAAA
>CAZTEU010000006.1:13024-28626 GCA_964612105.1 uncultured Gammaproteobacteria bacterium
GCTAATTTTAGCGAAGTAATTTTTGAAAATCGGAGCGGGCTCTATGGAACGATTTCAGAACTTTGGACTGGGTAAGTGTGCAGGAAGAATTTGGTTTGGATATGGGGAAAATAGAGGTTTTAGCAAAATAAAAACAGCCCAACAAAGGACTGTTTTAGATTATATTTCCTACTATTTATTTAGAACTTTTGGTCTTCTAGTTCCTTCAAAGCAGAAAGCATTTTTTTACCAGCATCAGTTGTTGACTCTCCCAATTCTCGTGTAGCAGAATCAAGAGCTCTTGCATACCCACTCATTATTGCACCTACCTGAAACAGACTCCTACCCCCAGGTACACGCTGGGCAAATTTTTTACCCTCGAAATTAACCTCAGCAGTCATTATTTCATCTTCGGTGGGTAAATTGTATAGAGCCACATCCATGGCTGTTTCTCCAAACTTATCTACAAGATAACTATTGTTATCTTCTGGCCAATCTGCTGGTTTTTCGACTTTGGATTTCATTAGTTCAATAACAGCCGTTCCTTCTTCTGCTAGTTTCCCGCGAGCAACAACAAGCGCCTCACGAGCTTTTTCATGCGCCTCTTTCACTTCTGGCTCGTCTCTATTTTTTTCATCAAGCAAAGATACGTTACTGGGTATCTCGGGCTCGAAAGTTTTCCTATACTCCATTCTCGCTTTCCAATTATGTCTATCAACATATTGGTTATGCTCGGCTTTAGCCTCTTTACCCACACCACGAGTCCCACTTTCTGAAAATCCTGCTACCATAGATTTATAGTTATATATATTAAAAAGATAATATTATTGTATACTTTTTGTACAAATAAGGCAAATACCATCTATCAAAGGTGTTTTTTTGTTTTCTTTATATGGAAAGTTCGAGTCCCGTCAGCCCTCACTCAAAACCAACAAAAAACTCCGCTAGTTTAAGCGAAGTAATTTTTGAATATCGGAGCGGGCTCTATGGAACGATTTCAGAACTTTGGATTGGTCGTCTGTCGTGGTGGATTTTGAAACACACCTACCCCGAATAGAAAAACTGTGTAGTGACTACAAAATCTAAATGTATTTTATGGCAACTTATTCAACGTCCAATTTGTTTCCTGAAATAAGAAAACAAACCACCTATAAAAAGTCCGCCTAAAGTTGTCACCAGACCAACCATAATAATAATTGGCTGAATTTCTCCTTTTTGTAAACTTGAAATCAAGAACAGGCCAACACTAATCACTCCAAACACGAAACCAAATATCATTGTTTCTTGTTTTATTTTTTTTCTAAACCATGTAGCAACACTTATCACGGATAGTATTATTGCGCCTGACACAAAAATATATCCACTTACCACTAAACTTTGAATAGAAATTGCAATGATAGCTGCTAGTGCAATTAAAACAATTATCACTTTTTTAATATTTGTAACTACATTTTCTTTGTCAAAACTAGCATGGTCTTGGACTATGGCCGAGGCGCCTGTAAACAAATAAGTATCCGACGAGCTCATAATTGCTGATAACAACAAAATAATAGATAAACCAAGTACGCCTGGAGAGAGTAAATTCTTAAAAGCATGTAATAAGGCCAAATCAGGATCAACCTCAGGAAATTTGACTTTAATAGTAAGCGCAACCAAACCCAACAAAACTGCGAAAACAAAAAATATACCTGACGAAAGCAGTAAGCCTCCTTTTAATTTTGCTTTATTCTCAGCAGAATATATTCTTTGCCATAGATCAGGCATAGAAAACGGATATAATATACCAAGTAGAAAAAATCCAACCATTGTACCTACGTCAGCTTGAAAAATATTCCAGTCTGACAATGGAATTTCAGAAGAATTAAACATTACTAATGCCAATAAACCTAAAATGGACAGCATGGCCACATACTGAATCTTGTCTGTTTTTACAACTGCCTGGAAACCACCCAACTGGACATAAATAAAAATAACTAATGACACGATCAAAGTGCACAACCAAAAAGGCCAGCCAACAAAAAAAACAAAAATCTTAGAAGCTGCAATTAAACTTACCACCAAAAGACCAAACATTAAAAAGATAACCATTCCAGAGACAGCTTTAGCAATTTTATTACCATAATTATATTTAAAATAATCAGCCATGGTGTAAAACCTACCACCTGAATTGTCCTTCAATTTAAAGGCAAAGGGTATAAATACTAAAAATCCTAATATTACACCAACAAAATACCAGATAGCTGAAAAACCCCAAAGGTACACCATTGCTACAAAAAGCATAATTATAGAACCTGTCTTGCTAGCATTTATGGTTGCCATTGTAGAAAAAATACCCAATTTTCTGTCGGCAATCAAATATCCTTCTTTTTTTTGTCGTTTATAAGAAAAATACCCAACGCAAATTAATCCCAAAAAATAGAACGACATTAGTAAAAAATCTAAAAAGGATAGGCTTTCCATAAATTAATAATTACTAAATTAAAACCCATTAAGAATTATAAGCTCTGCCTTACCTCCTGTCAACACTTTTGTTGTGACACCTTTTGACGAACATAAGTTTTTGTGTTAAATTAGCAAAGCAATTAATCGCTTAGAAAAAAATTGGCTAAAATTAGCCTAAAAAAAATGCCACTCACAAAGTAACACCCTATGGAACTCCAAAAAAAACTTTTAAGTATAGGTTTCACACCTAACCAAGCAAAGGTTTACACAACCCTAATTGACACGGGACAAACTAAAGTAGGTCTAATAATTAAAAGAACTGGGTTCCACCGCAACATAATTTATCGAGCCTTAGATGATTTAATTAGTAAAAAATTAGTAACAAAAATAACTAAATCAAAAATTTCTTACTATTCTGCCATAGACCCAGAACCAATTTTACTTGATATAAAACACAAAGAGGATTTGGCAAAATCCATAATAAAAGAGGTTAAATTAAGACATAAGAAAAATTTTTCAGAGGTGATAATTCTTCAGGGGAAGCAAGGGGTTACTGATTTGATTAATCTCATAATTCAAGAAGGCGTGAATATATATGGAATCGGAGAAAATTTCAATATTGCCAAGATATTTAATGAGGAACAACTTGGGTCTTTCAAAAAACGAGCGATTGACAAAGGAATAAAACACTACTCATTACTACAAGCTCACTTTAAAGACAGCAGTCTTTTACACCTTGTGGAAGATGCACACACTTTACCAAAAACATTTCCAAGTTCCCCACTAGTTATATGGATTTTTGGTAAGGTTGTTGCTCAAATATTATGGGAAGATACTGAAACTATATTTATAATTAAAAATAAAAATTTAGCGGATAATTACAAAGAGTACTTCAAGCTTTTGTGGAATCAGTCAAGCCAGCACCCTAAGGTTAAAAAAACTGCGATACCTCTACACTAGAAGTTGGGATAAAAAGCAGAACAGTTCGAGTCCCGTCAGCCCTCACCCAAAGCCAACAAAAAACTCCGCTAATATTAGCGAAGTATTTTTTGAATATCGGAGCGGACCGGACGGGACTCGAACCCGCAACTTCCGCCGTGACAGGGCGGTGCTCTAACCAATTGAACTACCGGTCCGTAAACTGAGCGAGGCTCAGTATAACATGATTTACGCTGTACGACCAGCCATCTTATCTGCAAGCTTCTGTCCTGCAGTTTTACCTTTGGCTAATCTTTTTAGGCGCTTCTGATCACGCTTCTTTTTAGCGATTATACGTCTTTGCGCTTCACGCTGATTATTTTTCTTTCTAACACCCATATTATTAGGTCAAGAATAAACTGCGACCATTCTATCAGCAATAGGTAGACTTGTCAATATCAGTTATCCAAGGAGAAGTACCCTATCTTCTGCTTTAGGTCCTTTAGTCTAGCGTAGAACCCTGCTGTATGGATAGAATTGAGCCCTAGACGCTCATGATCGTAGTGATGGAGCCACTCATGCAATAAGGTGTCTAGGAAGGTTTTAGGGGCTAATGGCTTGCCCTGTACAGCTGTTCTGTTGTTTATATAGATATACTTATTTTGAGGCTTATAGTACCCATATTGTTTAAATACAGTTCTTCCTTTGGTTTTCTTGTGGTACTGTTTTTTTGATGATATCTTTACTTTTACAGGTGCTATTTCTGAGGCTCTGCACAGCCTGTTCATAAGCCAGGTGCTTAGTTTCTGCCTACGTTCTGTACTCTTTGATTTTAGTATCTTAACAGCCAATAATTCCATCCTAGTGGTGATAGAAAAATCAATGCGTGTTATTGCATTGCTTTTTTCGTAATTTGTTTTTCTTCTTAAAAAAACCATTTTATCTATCACATATCTTCCAACCACTTGGAATATCGCAAGGGGATGAAAAAGGTTCGCACTGTCCAGAACCCTTGCGTGCATATGTAATCATTTGTACACAGAATCGCCTTTCACGTATGTCCCAATGTGTTGCTGGTCTGTTTGAAGTTATTGTTGAACTCGTAAATTTGAATGTATCCAACACCTCATCCAATCTGTCTGTATTACCATTTACTTCTAAAATCTTTCCTTCGAAAGAAATCTCTATGACATCAAAAACAAGTCCATCCTTTGGCATCTGATCTTTATATCTTTCTGCTTCATATCCATCTACCACACCTGACTGCCTTTCTTCTATAGGATGACCAATAATCTGTTTAAAAATACTAATAAACTCACCTGTCTTTTTATCCTTAAACGTAACCCCACCTTTCCAATAGTCTACTGACCACTGACTTGGGTAACTAACCTTAAACTGTGCAAAAGTGTCCACACTTAGTTGCGTTAGGTGTTTTGCAAACTCTTCATCTTTTTGTTTTATTATTCTTTCTTCTGTCTTTTGACGAATTTCTGCTGGAGAAACTCCATCTTTATATATCTCTGGAATATTTGTTGCACTATCATTAGAACACCCTGCTCCGAGGGCTACAAAACCTATACCCATAATACCCCAAATCACTACAAGTGACAGCAGAGGAACGTGAGTTTTCTTACCTCTTTTACCAACTGTTTTTTCTATATCTGCTATACGCTTCCTTGTTTCTACAACAGTATCTGGGTTAAGGGAGATGCTATCTATTCCAGCACGCACTAAAAATTCTGCAAACTCCGGATAATCACTGGGAGCTTGCCCACAAATACCAACTTTCTTACCGTGTTTGTGAGCCATGGCTATAACATCTTTGATAAGAGTAGTAACAGCTTTATTTTTCTCACTATATATGTGACTTACAAGTGCTGAGTCACGATCTACTCCAAGAGTGAGCTGCGTAAGATCGTTTGAACCAATACTAAAACCATCAAAAATCTGAGCAAATTCTTCTGCTAAAATAACATTGGAAGGAATTTCACACATGACATATACCTGTAAGCCATTCTCTCCGCGCTTGAGACCAAATTTCTCCATTGTCTTAAGAACTTTTTCTCCCTCTTCTGGTGTTCTGCAAAACGGAACCATTACAATAATATTTTTTAGACCCCACTCTTCCCTAGCCTTTTTTATTGCCTTACATTCTAAACCAAATGCTTCTAAATATTCCTTTGAATAATACCTACTTGCACCCCTCCAACCAAGCATTGGGTTTTCTTCTTCTGGTTCGAAAAGGGTTCCTCCAATTAGTTTTGCATATTCATTTGTCTTAAAATCTGTAAGACGGATAATTACATCCCTAGGATACATAGACGCAGCCAGCCTACCAACACCTTCTGCAAGTTTATCTACCATGTAATCACTTTTCTTTTTATATCCAACTGTTATTTTATCTATCTTACTTTTTACTTTCTTGTCTTTTATTTTTTTATAATTTAATAGTGCAAGAGGATGAATGCGTATAAAGTTCGAGAATATAAACTCTTCGCGCGCTAAACCAATTCCTTCTGATGGTAGCTCTGAGAGGTTAAAAGCATGGTCTGGATCACCCACATTCATCATTATCTTTGTCTTTGTTTCTGGAATATCTTTGAGCTTAGTTTTTTTAATCTCAAAGGGAGATACCCCACTATATATTTTACCCGTCTCTCCTTGTGCACACGAAACAGTTACTTTTTTACCGCTCTTTAATACTTTTCGTGCTTGCGATACACCAACTATACATGGAACACCTAGCTCACGTGACACAATTGCTGCATGACTTGTTTTTCCTCCCTGCTCTGTAATAATCGCACTAGCCTTCCTCATTATTGGCTCCCAATCCGGATCTGTCATTTTTGTAACTAAAATCTCTCCAGTCTTAAACTGTGACATATCTTTTGGGCTCTCTATGACTCTCACTTTTCCTGCACCTATTCTTTGTCCAACTGCAATACCTTCTAATAGTAATTTACCTTTATTTTTTAAGATGTATCTCTCAATTACAGCTCCCTGTCTTGCTTTAACTGTTTCTGGTCTTGCTTGTACAATATATAACTTCCCTGTCTCACTTTCTTTTACCCACTCAATATCTTGAGGTGTGTTGTAATGTTCCTCTATCTGCATTCCCCATTTTGCTAACTTAAGAACTTCTGAATCTTTTATTGAAAATGAGGCTCTATCTTTTTCTGGTACAGGGTGACTACTAACACCCTTTGTTTTTCCAGAAGTTAGTTTTATTTCTTTGCTACCAAGTTTTTTACTTATAAGTGCTTTTAGTCCTTTTTTATAAGTTGGCTTAAAAACAATAAACTGATCTGGAATTATTTTTCCCTGCACAACATACTCCCCTAAACCATAACCAGACGTTATTACACACACGTCCCTAAACCCAGATTCTGTATCTAGGGTGAAAAGAACACCACTTGCTCCAGAGTCTGCATTTATCATTTTCTGTACTGTTACAGACAGAGCAACCTGTAGGTGATCGAAACCTCGATGTTCTCTGTATGACATTGCTCTGTTTGTAAAAAGAGAAGCAATACATTTTTTTACTGCAACAAGAACTTCTTTTTCTCCTGCAACGTGTAGGTATGTTTCTTGCTGTCCTGCAAAACTTGCATCTGGCAAATCTTCTGCAGTAGCACTAGATCTTACTGCAACACTAAATTTTTTACTGCCTGATTCTTTTTGTAATTTATTGTATGAATTTATTATTTCCTTTTTTAGATTATCTGGAAAATCTGTATGTAAAATTATTGAACGTATATTCTTCCCTATTTTAGCAAGGGAAACAACGTCATCAGCCCTTAATTGTTTTAATTCTTTTTTTACTTTATCAAAAGCACCAGAATCTTTTAGAAAATCCCAATACGCGTTTGCCGTTACAGCAAAACCATTTGGTATAGAAATACCTTTACTTCTAAGAGAGTTATACATTTCTCCCAACGATGCATTTTTTCCACCAACAAGACTTACATCTTTCTTTGATATATCTTTAAACCAAAGTATATATGATTTCTTGCTTTTCTTTATAGATTTATATTTTGGAGCTTTTGACATACCAATTTGAGAATTATACAACCTCTCTCACTTCTAGAAGATTAACATTACCTGCATGCCCTACAGGTTCTCCAGCAACCACAATTACCCTGTCCCCAACTTCTACCATTTCATGTTGCTTGAGATATAGTACGGATCTTTCTACTAACTCTTCTATTGTCCTACATGTTTCTAAAATAAATGGATGCACACCCCATGATAAGTTTAGCTGACGACGAACTCTTTCTATATTTGTTCCAACAACAATAGGCAACTCTGGCCTATATCTACTGATCAGACGACCTGTACCACCAGAAATAGAAGCAGCTAATATAATACTTGCTCCGGTTTCCTCAGCTAATAGTCTAGATAATCCACTAATTACGTCATCTATTGGCTGTTTCTCACCCTCAAACTCCCTCATAGGCATATTATCATATGCTGACTTTTCTGCCTCTATTATAATGTTAGACATTGTCTGCACAGTTACCACAGGGTACTTACCTGTTGCTGTTTCATTTGAGAGCATTACGGCATCTGTATGATCTATTACTGCATTTGCCACATCTGACACTTCTGCACGTGTAGGTCTAGGATTCTCCTGCATAGAATCAAGCATTTGGGTTGCAACAATTACAGGTTTTGCAGCATCTACCGCAGCATCTATTAAACGCTTCTGTGCCAACGGAACTTCCTGTGCTGGTATTTCTATTCCTAAATCACCACGTGCAACCATTATTCCATCTGTCACATCTACAATTTCTTTTATTCTTTCTACAGCCTCATTTCTTTCTATCTTTGCTATTATACGAATTGGTTGTTCTGGTTGTATACCCAACTCTTTCTCATATTCTTTTATTAGAAAACGCAAGTCTAATATATCCTCCGGGCGCATTACAAAGGACATTGCTATCATATCCACACCGTTTTCTACCCCAAACTTTACATCTTTCTTGTCTTTCTCTGTAAGAACCTCAACACGTAATTGTGTATCTGGAACATTAATTCCTTTGTTACTAAAAATTGTACCAGCAACAACAACTTCTGTATTGATTCTTGTTCCTTCAACACTGGTGACTTTTACTTCTATTTTTCCATCACTAAGTAATATTCTTTCTCCTGTTTTTGTATGTTTGTGTAGTTCTTCATAGTCTACAGGCACCACACCTTCTGTGTACTCTTTTATAGAGGTATCAAGAGAAATTTTTTCTCCTTCTTTTAACTCTACTCCCTCCTCTGGAAGATTTCCTACACGAATTTTCGGACCTTGCACATCTTGCAAGATGGCAATAGGTTTGCCTGTACGTTTGGAAACATTTCTTATTCTCTTTATTATTTCTCCGTGATTCTCGTGAGTCCCATGAGAAAAATTAAGACGAGCAACATTCATTCCAACCTCGACCAATTGCTCTATAATCTCCTCAGATTCGGAAGCGGGGCCAAGTGTGCATACAATTTTTGTTCTTTTATCCATAATCTACTTTCTATTATTTTTCATTTAATATTTTTAAAATATCAGCGACTGGAAGATCCGAAATGTTGAAAAAATCACCCAAGATTGCTGGTAGTTTTTCTATAAACGGTGGAATGTATATTATTCCTAATATGATTGGAATCAAAATAAATGCCCACTTCAAATACCCATTGAACGACATCCAAAAAAGTTTACGTCTAATTTTTTTATTTTGCTTAAGTATTTCCTCAGACAAAGCAATGCTTTTTTTTACCAGCGCCTCCAAATTTGCACTTTTTTCTTCTTTTTTTTGTGGTGTTATTTTTGTAGACATATATTTAAATTATTTTTTGTTTTTTGTTTTTCTTTTACGCAATGACAGTATTTCACTTTCGAAACGATCTACGTCTGCAAAGGCTCTGTAAATAGAAGCAAATCTTATATAAGCAACCTTATCAAACTTCTTAAGATGTTTCATTACTATTTCACCTATTTCTTCTGTTGTTAATTCTCTTTTTCTTTGTTTCTGTATGTCTCTTTCTATTGCATGGATTAGACGATCATATTTTTCTTGCGTATAGGCACGTTTCCTGAGCGACTGCTTAATTCCTTCTTTAACCTTTGCTCTAGAGTAAGCCTCACGCCTTCCATCGCGTTTTACTGCTGTAATATCAAGAAGCTCCACTTCCTCAACAGTAGAAAAGCGGTAATTACACTTGATACACTCACGACGTCTCCTTACTGCATTTCCATCCTGTGTCACACGTGAATCAATGACTTTTGTCTCTTTAGAATTGCAGACTGGGCAGTACATAACAGACTTATTCTAGCATAAAAAAACCTCCGATTCAATCGGAGGAATTATTTACATACCCATCTTCCTTCTAATGAATGTCGGAATCTCCAGATCATCTTGGTCTACCTGGGTTGCTCCTTGTGGAGCAGACTCACCACCACCAGGAACACTTCCAACTTTTCTATTTGTAAAACTAGGGACGGAGTCGTCCTTTTCTTCATTCTCATCAACATCATCAGAATCTTCTGCTGAATCCTTTCTCTTTCTTGCAAATATTCCAGAAGATGAAAAAGAAGGTTTTTGAGAACGCATTGTAGCTGTTAGTTCCTCATTATTCTGTGCAGCACTTATTCCGGAACGCTCATCAAAACCTGTAGCGATTACAGTAATTCTAATATCTTCACCAAGTGTTTCATCTATAACAGCTCCAAAAATTACCTTTGCATTATCATCTGCTGAGCTTGTAATTATCTTAGCTGCTTCTGCAACCTCCTGCATACTCAGGCTTGTACCACCAGCTATTGTAAACAATATCCCTCTTGCACCATCAATTGATAACTCTAGCAATGGGCTAGAAATAGCTTTCTGCGCTGCATCTACTGCTCTTGTGTCTCCAGTACCAACCCCAATTCCCATAAGTGCTGAACCTGTGTTCTGCATGATTGTCTTTACGTCTGCAAAATCAACATTAATAAGACCAGGAACAGTTATTAGCTCTGATATACCTTGGACGCCTTGATATAAGACATCGTCTACAATTTTGAAAGCATCGAGTAATGAGGTCTTCTTATCAATAATCTGTAACACACGATCGTTTGGAATTGTGATTATTGTATCAACATGATTAGCAAGCTCATCATGAGAACTGTCCGCAATTAGTTTTCTCTGTGGCCCTTCAAAAGAAAAGGGTTTCGTTACAACAGCAACTGTTAGTGCACCAATCTCTCGTGCGATTTCTGCAATTACAGGTGTGGCCCCAGATCCAGTTCCTCCACCAAGTCCACAAGTAATAAATACCATGTCTGATCCTTTTAGTGCTTCGCGTATTTCATTTTGAGCTTCCTCAGCGCTTCTTTTACCCATATCTGGATTCATTCCAGCACCAAGACCTCTGGTTACAGTTTTTCCTATGTGAAGTTTGAGTGGTGCTTGGTTATGATGAAGCGCCTGAACATCTGTGTTCATAGCTAAAAACTCCACACCACGAATTCCACTCTCTACCATGCGGTCTACAGCAGAACCTCCTGATCCTCCAGCTCCTATAACTTTGATTTTTGCAAACGTCTCTATATCTGGTTTTACTTGAGGCATATTGAACAATTTTTGTATTCAAAAAGAAAAAAGTACTTAAATGTACTTTGTAGTTTACGGTGAGGTTGACTAACTGTCAAGAAACTATTAACCACTATGTGTATAAGCTGTGTGTTACGGCATTAATGACTCCCACATGCTGTGCATGCTCTGTAACACCTTACTTGCGCTTGCAAACCTAGATGGAACACGTGATTTACTTCCACCATGTACAGAAGCCCCCCACTTTACCAGACCTAATGCAGAACTAAAAGCAATGTCATGTACTTTTCCTTGTCCACCTGTCATATACATTGGATATCCCAACGCAGATGGTAAAGCCAACTCTTCTTTTGCCAGGTCTACAAGACCACTAATCTTTGCTCCCCCACCTGTAAATATAACCCCCGCAGGTAGTCTTCCATCCCTATCTATGGTCCTCAACTCTTTGTTAATTTTTTCAATCAACTCTGCTACTCGTGCTTCTATTATCTGTGCCATATAGTGTAGTGAGACTTCCTCATCATCAGCAGAACCTACGCTGGATAAGTTGATTTGTTCACGCTTTGGAATTTCACTGGACACACAGTGTCCATATTCTCTCTTAGCTAACTCTGCGACCTCTATAGAAGTTCTTAATCCAATAGCAATATCATTTGTTACATAGCTAGCCCCAATTGGAAGAACGCTTGTGTGGATTATGTCTCCACCTTCATACACAACCATACTTGTTGTAGAGCCTCCAATATTTACCACCGCTACTCCAAGCTCTTTCTGTTTGTTTGTTGTTACTGCGTCTCCGGTAGCAAGAATGGATAATACTAAATCATCAATATCTATTCCTGTACGATACACAGCTTTTGTTATGTGTTTTATCTGTTGAGTTAGTCCAAAAATGATTTGCGCGTCCACTTCTAGACGTATACCTGTCATTCCTACTGGATCTTTTATCTCTGTTTGCCCATCTACGCCAAACATATGCGGAATAACATGCAGAATCTCATAATTTAGGGGTATAGATATTGTTTTCGTAGCCTCAACAGCACGACTCACGTCTGCCTGTGATATTTCACCATCAGATTTAGCAACAGCAACAACACCCTTATTTTTCTGAGATAATATATTAGCTCCAGATATTCCTATCCATGCATGCTCCACCATAACTCCTGTTAATCTTTCTACCTGCTCTAATGCATTTGATAATGAGGATACAGTTTCTTCTATGCTATTAATAACACCCTTTTGAACTCCCTCAGAAGGAACTTCAACCATACCAACTATATTAAGCTCCGGCTGACTCTCCTGACCTTGGCGCAATTGACCCATTGCAATACGAATAGCAGTAGAACCTATGTCAATTCCTGTAATTAGTATAGATTGTCCTTTTTTACCTGCCATATGTATGAATCGTATCATTATTTTGCTAATATCTCAATAATATGAGGCCAAAATATCATTATTCCAATTATTGCAGAGCCTAGTGCTGTGATAAGCACCATAGCAGCCATCATATCTTTTACCACCTTTACTTGCGGAGCTAATCTAGGCTTAAGTAAATCAATAAATTTTTCCAATGCACTGTTTAGTATTTCTAAAGTTAGCACAGCAACAATTAAAAGAATAAGTACAACAATTTCACTTCTTCTTAAGCTAAACAAAAACATGAGTAATACAACTAGTAGTGCAACAAATAACTGTATACGAAAATTCTGTTCGTTCTTGAACACATATTTTATTCCTCTTAGGGAATATCTTATGCTATTAAATAGTTGTTTAATTTTCATATTGCTATTTATTTACTGCCCTGACTATACTTTCTTGTAGTTTAAACATCTTGTCTGCATCACGCTTCTTTACATGATCAAAACCAAATAGATGTAAAACTCCATGAATTAACATTCTGGACATCTCTTCACTTATGCTTACTTCATTATATTTTGCCTGTCTTACAATTTGAGGAACACATATAAACATATCACCCCAATCCACAGCCTCACCACCCTTTGATTTCAAAACTGAGCTGTTTGGTGAGTGAAGTGCAAATGATAATACATCTGTAACTTTATCGATACCGCGATATTCATGATTTAAATGTCTCATCTTTTTATCTCCTATTAGATGCACACTCACAGCAACATTTCCTTTTCTTAGTCTCTTTAGAACAAAAAAAACGATATCCTTAATCCGTTTTTCACTAATATGAGTGCGCTGCACCGTTGCGTATACACTACATTCCATACTAATTAATTGTATCGTTCAAAGCCTCGTCTGGTGTAACCTCTTCTGGTTCTATAATACTATTATTATCTTCGGTAGGAGTATTTTGCTCTAAACTATCCCCATTGTCAAACTCCGGAGGTAATGGAACAATTTCCTGTGGTGGCAATACAGATACTTTTTCTCCAGAGCGGAAACTTTGTAGAACCATTTCCATAACATGTCTAAATGCTACCGGACCTTCCTCTGATGGATGATATATAACAACATATACTTCCTCCACATCATCTAAATAGCCGACAAGCCCATCTTGCCTGCGCCATAAGTCATTTTCAAAACGATTTGTTATTTCATCTAAATCTGTAATGTACTCAGTCTGTGCCTCACGACCAAACCACTCCCCAAAAGACTCATTGAAGGTTTGTTTTTCTATGACTCTTATCTCAATATAATCACCTGTTATATCACTTAGGAGCACTTGGTTATCATTTTCATCTACAGATGCAGCCACCCATGTTTCTGGATAATATAGAAGATATTGCCAGGTAGGGTTCTTGTATTCTTTAACGAGGCCAGATTCTATTATTTTTACTGGAGCAAATCCTGTTGGATTGTATAGATTAACAACCTCTAGCCCATCATAGTAACCATCACCATCTGAATCTAAATTGCCAGAATCTGTCTGGAATATTTCCTCTTCTAGGTCTGTAAGACTGTCATCGTCTATATCGGAACTATCAGAAAGCACAACTTGTGGGAAAATCAATGGTAGCACAGACAACGACTCTGGTTCTTCTATCTCTATTTCTTCTTCTACTTCTATTACAGGCTCAGGAACAAACGGCTCTAATTCTTCTACGGGAGCTGGTGTTGGTTGTATGGCCACAGGAGCAGGCACAGGAGTTGTATCGCTATCTGATGATAATATTAAGAATGAACTTCCTGCAATTGCAATTACAACAAACACCACAATAGCTATAACTATACCTTTATTTGCAGAAATAAATCCTTGTTTTGGAGGCTTAATGTGTTGCTCCTTTTTTTCCACCGTAGTTGCTGTCTGTGTTGGTGTTGGTAGGGGTCTTTGTGGTACTGGTTTTTTTATCTCTTGCTTTTTTACTTTCTTCTTTTTCTTCTCTTTTTCCTTGCTGTTTGTTTCCTTCTTATGACTTCCATAGATGGAAGGATTTTGTCCACCATAAAAAATATCTGGCATTGCTTGCACATCTACAGAAGGTTTGGAGGCTTCTTCTTTTTTGTTTTTCTTTTTACCAAACATTATGATGCGTTATTTATATCTTCTTCTGTTGGTGGTTCAAAAAGTTTTCCATCACCTTTTGGATTGTATCCTGCCTTAATCTCCTCTCCATCTTCATATCCATCATTATCTGTGTCTGGGTTTAGTGGCTCAGTACCCCAAATAACAACCTCTTCTCCATCACTTAGCCCATCCCCATCACTATCCCAGTGATTTGGATCTGTTCCTTGTTTTGCCTCATCTAAATCATCTAATCCGTCTGCATCCTTATCTAAGCTTGCGCCAAATAAAAGTGAATTGTCTATAACCTTATTGTCCAATTCTCCCCCATTACTAGGCACAACAGAATCTAAGCTGTCATTTCCTAGAGCATTATCTTCTGCATTGTCTACAACCGGTTGTGTAATTTGAGTTGGTGTAAACGGTGCTACTGGTGCCTGTGGTTGTAATTTTGCGTCAGAACGTGCAAATTTAGCAAAAATAAGCCATCCACCACCACCTAAAACGATAATAGCAATTACAATACCAACAATAAGGATTAGGCTCTTGCTCACAGAAGGCTCTTTGAGGGTGTACGTGTCCTGATCTGGAATGGGAGCAGGGTTTACCGGCTGTGGGTTAGTTACAACAGTAGGTTGAGATACTTCTGGTACTTGTTCTTGTTTAGGTTTAAGAACTCCAGCACCAAGAGCTGTACCTGCTTGTGGCACACTTTCAGTTGGCGCGTCAGCTACTGGCTGTGGTGAAATTGGCTCTGCACTTGCTGATACCTTGTCTACACCAGAAAACATATCTTCCGGCTCTCCTACAGGTAAATTACCCGGAACACCTGGCTGATTATTTGTATTGTGATCGTCAAACATATATATCTATTATTGTTTTGTAAGTGGGTCTGTGCCATCTATTAATTCCTCACCATCTCCTACACCATCTCCATCTGTATCTGCCTTTGTAGGATCTGTTTCCCACACATCCATTTCATCTTTGTCAGAAATACCGTCTCCATCCGTATCAAATGTTTCACTGCTCAAATTTAGTTTTGCTTCTTCCTCGTCTAATATTCCATCCCTATCTTTATCCTGCTCATAATCATCTGGATAAACAATAACTACTGACTCTTCTTCATTCTCAGGTGGAGTTGTTTGCTGTAGTCCAGAACCATTTCTTGACATATATATTATAGCAAATAAAACTACTAAACCAACTGACATTGCAATAAT
>CAZTEU010000006.1:28726-31612 GCA_964612105.1 uncultured Gammaproteobacteria bacterium
CATTTCATTCTCTACAAGCCCTGCCTCTCCGTTTACATTGTATGCAAAGGTGTCACCAAATGTTTTAATTCCATCGTAATACTGATTAAAGAGTGCATAATTTCCAATACCATTCTTATTCTGTTCATTTTTTGTAAGATCTGCAAAATTGAAATGTACAATATACTCATCCTTACACAATTCATTTGACTCTAAACCATATTTTTCTTTCTTGTCGGGACCTTCTATAACAAATGAATTGTTGTTTCCAAGTTTTTGGTTTGTTGGAGAATCAAAAGGAAAACCTGGAGAATTATTTGTATTTCCAAGTTTACCACCTGTCCCAATTAGTGCATTGTTATTAAACTTACCCTTGATTATTGGTCTGTATAAGTGAGGGTGGTAGTCAGTTACAGGCCATTTCTGAGGTGAATTAATACCTCCAGCAAGCATAGGATTAATGAAGTACATGTGAGCTGCGTTTCCAGGTTTTGTTATACCACATGTAATACAATTGTCTGTAGGAGCCTTACACTGTGCATCACAACTCCACTGCCCTTTATCATCACACTTAGCTTCTACTATTTTATTGTTATCAATCTTAAACACTTTTGTCTGCTCTCCAGAAATCTTTCCTTCATAATCACATTTTTCACCATCGAGCGCCTCTATTTTTCCATTACCACAGAAAAGCACAGGGTCTACTGTTAGTACTTTCTTACAATCTACTGCACAATATGTACAAGACTTATCGTATTCTGGCTTGCACGCTAGTCCATTTTGCACACCCTCATCACATATTTCCCCTTCTTCTACTTCTAGATTTCCGCAGCCTTCTTCTACTTTCTTCTTCTTAATATCCCCTTTATATGTTCCTTTACATGTAACGTATGAACGTTTTTTTGCAGGGTCTATTTTATTTGGATCCAACATATCCTTAATTGGTACGTTGCATTTATTGTGATAACTACCATTTGCATCTTCTGTCATTACTGTTATACATTCTTCTCCTGTAAATGCAGAACAAACTGCATCTCCGGTTGTAGCAAAACATTCATTTATATGTTGCGTCCCTTCATAGAACTTAAGCTTTGCTTGCGCATTTAACAAGTGATCATACTTGCTGTCATTCAGCATTGTTATTAATATTTCTGTAGCATCCACCGCTTTGTAAGTGTCTCCTGGTTCAAAATTCTTGTTATATACAAAGTTACGATACTGAGGTAACTGTTTCTTGCAAGCAAGGTTTTCTTTTTTACATGTAGAACTACAACCATCCTTGCTGCTAGTGTTTCCATCATCACATTCTTCACCATTGGACTCAATTTTGTCTCCGCAGAACAAACCTACACCATCACATGTTAGGTTACATGACTTACCTCTGTCTAAGTCGTACGCATTCCATTTTATTGTACTCGGATCACAGGTCTCATGTGCTTCTTCTATCTTAAGATTACCACAGTACTCCTCATACGCTCCTACACATCCTGCGTTGCAATGACCATATGTACCATTAAGAGCGCCGTCATCACACTTTTCATTTGCCTCTACTATTCCATTACCACACTGCTTACCTAATTCTGTCTTATATTCCCATTTACACTGAGATGAGCATGTCCCTATACAGTTTTCCCCTACTAAAATACCTTCACAGTCACCTGCTTCACCTAGTTTCTTACTTCCCGCAGGATCACATTGCTCGTTTGGTTGCACTACACCGTCTCCACAACTTCCTCCAAATGGACTAAATTTAGCAGCAGGGGTACAGTGTGGCACAATTGATAACACGCTCATGTTTAGTCCAAACTCATCACCAAACTCTTTTCCAATAACATTTTTGTCTACAAAATATTCAAAAGGCACATGTAAATTATAGTTAATTGGTCCAACCTTCTGACCATCTTTTATTTCTTGTTTGTACACATATTCATATACACTGGATTTTGCAGGACATATTAATTCCACCTTGTCTGTATTCCAACATGTTTGATTATTTGCACCTTGACATTGAGTCCAATCATTTAGTGGATCTGTTGGAAGTCCAGAACCAAGCTCTGAACCTAATTTATTCCAGGATGACCAGCGAGATAGCGCATATCCTGGGATGAACGAACCTGCTTTTAATTCTGGAAGTGTCTTATTGTCTTTGTAGTAAGATGCAAAACTATTTTGCATCTGTTTTACATCACTAAATCTGTCCCAATCACGCAAAAATTTTGTCTTTGCATTTGAACAGATTCCATTTGTTTTTGACAAAGGTTCTCCAAGAGGATCTAAACAATCAAAGTCACTATTACATAATTGACCACTTAACGGATATTGCTTGTTTTCTGTAACCTCTTTCATGAAATCAACTTCTTCAGGTTTTACAGAACTGCTCACACAATATCCATTATCACTCATGTTCGTGTTAAAGTTTAATGATCCAAGTATTTCTTCGAACACTTTGTCTGTTTCTGGCTTAGAGCCTTCGTTTACACTAAACACATATATATTGCTATATACAGTAAGACCACCCTCTCCATCTGGAACGATATTCATTGCGTTTATGTAATAATTATTTCCAACCTTTACTCCGTCATATCCTGCTATATTTATTACTTGCGGTGCAGGAGCATTTGGGAATCGTTTTGCATACCATTCGGATGCAGATAATCTCTTGTACTGACCATTCTTATTTCCATTGTTGTTAAATATCTGCAATCCAATCACATCTTCTGTCTTTAGTGATTCATCAAAGAATAGTGAGCGGTATATTGGTTGTGTGAAGTAGTTTTCTAGTGCAGGATCTTTAACTATCTCTTGGACTTCTGCACCAATACATGAATTATTCTCTACTATGATTTTAGTAAACGATGTGTTAAATAGATTCTTGTTACATGTCCAAGCATCGTTGTCTCCTTCCTT
>CAZTEU010000006.1:31712-88896 GCA_964612105.1 uncultured Gammaproteobacteria bacterium
TTGCACTCACTGTCCTCAATACAGCTAATCTGAGGGTCTATACCAAACTTTCCTTTATAGGAGCATGAGCCAAACTTCTTAACAACCTTTTCTTTTGTAACACCCATCGCTTTTGCAAAACTACCTCCCACACATGTCTGAGGAAGTGCAAGTTTGTTTCCAGCAATTGTTGATTGTGTTACAGCTTCTCTGTACCAGCCTTTTTCATAAATCTGAGGACACTCTGTTTTGCTTTTTACACCAATAGGATTTGGAGGAAAATCGTATGCAACACAACCAAGACGTGCAAAACCACCGCCTGCTGGGAAATCATTGGACCAGTCACAAATAGGATAATCAACAGGACATTCGCTATTACTCTTACATCCTTCTTTTATTGTTTTTTCTGGTTGTTTTACATAATAACAGATTGCTTCGTCATCTGTTAATCCAACAAATTTCTTATTATCTCTTGTTGGGTCTAATTTGTATGTAGAAGACCAAGGATACCCAGCTCCGCAATCAGAATTTGTTTTACACTGCTTGTTGTCTAAAGAGCAGTAGTTTGCTCCAGGAATTATTTCTTTAAGGAAAGGAAGGTCGTCTACTGTTTTACCTGTCTGACCTGCATCCGAACAATACTTAAAACTAAAGTTAAATTTATGATCTTGGTATGGTTTCCATGAACCATTATTATTGAAAGCAGGCCAAGGCTTTTCACAAAACTCGGCTGTTAGGTCAGAGACAGCAGCAAATGATTTCCCTACCTCTTTTCCAGTTTCACTTATATCCTTTGTAATAACCACTGAAGCCGCAGTTGTAAGGGTTCCTTGAACATTGCGAGATGCAATTTGAGTTTTTTCTGTATTTGTTGCAAACCCTACAGCTGGGATATCAAAAACTGGATTTTCTTGCGGTTGCCAATCCCACTCCCAATCGTATGCTGGTGTTTTAACTATTTGAGAATCATTAATACCATATGCTTTAGCAAGAAATTCATGTTTTTGTTCTGGCTTGTTAAACAAATGAGAGACAGGATCCATTTCTACTTTTTCTATCTTACAAATTCCATCGCTCACTTTCTTTCCTCCTTTTGTCTTAAACACCCAGATGTCATCACGCACTTTTGATGAGTCAGGGTTAAATATACTTACACCAAGCGTGTCTTGTATTCCATCTGGACCACTCTTTAGTATTACAGCATAAACAGAATCTTTAGCAAGTATATTTGTAATGCTTGCAACTAAAGTACTACTTATTACCTCATCCTTTTCATTCTTCTTTGCTGAGACGTCTACATCTACACCACTATTCTGCGCACACCATACTTTTATATTACTATCTAGATACGCTTTTATATCCACTGCGCTTACATCTCCACCAACTAACCTAACCAAGAACACTTTTACTTTTATCCACATAGATTCCCAGAACGTCTGTTGACCTAGATTTGCTTTGTAAGAAAGTAGGGTTTTTGCTAAACCTGTGGCATCTTTTTCTCCCTGTGCTTCCAAACACTTATGATTTGCATCCTTGTATCCGCGCACAAGTGCTACATTTCCTTCTATTGTGTCTTGTTTTAGTTCTTTATCGAAGACAGCAAAAATCGCAGTGTTTCTACAAACACCACCATCTTTATTGTCACTGATTCCAGCTCCGTTCTTTGGATATGCTTCTGTTCTTTTTGGTCTTGGATAACAGCATGAGTTAATAGAGGATACACCTTGTCCTTGGTTTGGACAGTCATTAAATGGAGTGCTTGGTGCAGGTTTCTTTACTTCTGTAAATCCACATTGTAGGAAATAGTCTGCTTTTGCAACTATTTTATTATCAGAAGCCAACTCTGCTTGTACAAATGTTTTCTGTACATGGTCTTTTGTAACCAATTGCCCAATTGCAGTTGTAACTTGCATTGGACCCTCGTTAGCGCTTATTTTTTTCACGTCTAGTTCGCAAGCACCATATTCACCTGTACCAGTAATACCGTCCCCACACATTGAAGGAACTGAGTGCTGAATAGATGAACCTGTAATTCTACAGTCTGCATTACAGCCTTCTGTGCCCGGCTGACACCAAAAACCACCGACAAATACATCTTCTCCTTTCATTTTATCACTTAATTCGCAGACATTCTGAAGCTGACATGTATCAGAGCAATATTTTGCAGGACCATTTTTATCATCTTCTTTATCACTCAGGAAGAATAATCCAGCAACTTTACGTATATTAAGTCCGTATTTCTTTGTATTTCCATCAAACACAATCTCACACTCTTCACTATTTTCTATTTTTGCTTGATTCCAGTTATTCTTTACATCACCTACATTTCCACACACACTCTTGGCACTTCCACACTCTGCTGGAGGATTTGTTAATGCTTCACAGTAGGATGCAGCTAGTGGCTTACCCAAGTTTAGACAGCTGGAAGAACAATAAGGATCATTTGTAATTGTTTTTCCGTCTTTGTCTGTACCAGGATCACACTCTTCTCCCAAATCAACCTTACTATCTCCACATATTGCACCAACACCACCTTGTTGTGATGTAGAACCTTTCCAGGTGCAAGTGTCTGTACAATATGGGCCCGTCTCTGCATGTTTTGTGTCACATTCTTCACCAAGATTAAAATCAATTTTTCCATCACCACATGTTCCTTCACTTGTATTTCCTGGTCTAAGACAACTCATTGTACAACTTTGCCCTATAACCTCATCCCATATAGCAATATCACAATCTTCTCCATAACTCACAAAACCATCACCACACATTCCTTTTATTGTGGATGATGGTGCACTTCTAGGAATATCACTTCCATTTGGGACACAATTGAGTCCACAAGCTTTGTTTAATTGACTTGCAGGTGTGTGCTGGAAATTCGTTACAGATGCAACCTTTGCATCATTTGTTGACCACTTATACTCATAATCCCATTTATTTAGTGCTTGTCCTTTTTTACTACATTTATTTGGACCACTAAAAGGAGTTACTGAAAATATTTTCTTTCCTCCTATTTCTTTTTCTACATGCTGTGCTGGATCTAAGCTCATATGACTTACAGCACAAGCTGTAGCGTCTGCCTGTGTGCGGAAAGTCCACTCTTTTGGTTCTAAAGGTTTACCTATAATCCCTTCTGAACCACTAAACGCCTTTATCTTATCGTTAAGTGAAACTAAGTAGTAAGTACTTGTTTTTAGTGGTTTTGAGAGCGAGACATACAAAGCAAGATTGGTAGACTGATTTTGATCGACAGTAGCATCTAAGTGTGGTTTTTTAGATGAACATGTAGCATCTGTGCATTCGAACATTGCAAAACCTTCTAAGTATGTGCTCTTAACCATATGCCTGTTAAACGTTGCTCTTATAAGAGGGTTTATGCATGATTCTATACACGTAGGCTCGCTAAATGTAACTATAGGATCCAATACATCTATAAATAGTTTTGACTCTGCAATTATATCTTTACTTGTTTCATCTTTTGGATCTTTTGGTAACGTGGAACTAATCACTACCGGATCGTTACTACTTGATAGCACCATTACCTGGGATTTTATATCTGGAATATTTCCAAATACATGCACATAATTACTTTCTCCAATTTGAGGACTCCATTTCCAACCAAGCCCTTCTACTTGTAGGGACGCACAAGAGTCTTCGTTTGTACCCCACACTTTGTATGTAAGAGGATGAGCTGGATTACCAACAAAAGGATCTATAGGATATCCAGGGTGTTGCACAACTCCAAAATGATGTGTGACATGCTCTGCAGGAGTAACTCCGGCACCAGTTATCTTACACTCCTTATCACCCGTCTTAAACTCATAACAATAGGCAGTACCTGCTCCACACGGCCTTGTTGCAAGTAAGAATTCATTTTGTATTACATCTACTCCATTAACTTTTGCTTTTGTCTGAGATTGAATCTTATCTGAAAGCTCCACTCTATACCAAGTATTTTGTTTAAATATTCCAGCATCTCCCTCCAAGGCATCTACACCCATAATACCAACTGTCTTCCATGCAATCTCTGTTTTTTTCTTATCACACTCCGGTTCCTTATCTCCATCACACTCATATATTTTTACATTATTTTGTGATATGGAGCTTTTGTCCATTGGCGTAGTAAACCTAACACCTATTTTTGCATTGATACATTCTTTCTCACCGTTAGGTTGCTGTCTCCAAGGACTTGGAGAGGTGAGCACTTTCTTGTCACTACAGTCTGTTTGTTCTATAACTTTTGGTGTATTTGGCCAATTACCAGTTGTAAATCTCCAAACATATCCAGCATCACGCACCTCTCCCGCACACGCCTGATTTGCTTTTTTCCATAACCCCTGTTCTGGCCCTTCATTACAACACTGCCAATCTTTTCCAGGACTTCCTTCTGGATCCTGAGTACAATCGTTTACTTCGTAATTGACTGCGTTACTAAACTTACCACCAACCTGTGCACGAATTGGACCTGAAGACATCGTAACCTGCACACCTAACTGTTCATACGCTGGAAGAACAGTTATTAACTTAGTTTGTGAACTTTCATTTTTGTCTATAACAGGATATTTGGCAGATGATATCCATGTAGAAACTGATTTTGGATCTGCGCCTTTTTTGAAAAAGTAAAGTGTTGCATTTTTATCTAAATTATCACCTAGTAATGTTAGTTTGGCATTTTCAGGCAAAGGAGCTGGTCCTTTTTTAGGGGCAACAGAACATAGACCTGGTAGAGGATTTCCCTCCTTAAGATTAGTAACGTCTTTATTTACCCCCTGCAGGTTAGTTTCTGAATTAAGAACTGTTACATAGTAATTATCATCTAAGTTGGGTGTTGCGGCACCAGGCATCTGCACAACTATCTGACTGTCCGACCATGAATCTCCACACATGCTTGGTGAATTCAGGTTTATACAACTCTCACCCGGACAACTACCATCACTATTCTCTGATATTGTTACTTGTCCTTCACTATCTCCAAATCCTTTACCTGTAATTGTAATAAAACTACCCGGGGTTGGTTCTTTTGGATCTACACTATCTATCTGAGGTAGTTTAAGTGTCGCGTTGCTGTCTATAATTTTTAATGGAAGAGAATTACTCTTCTGCCCATTGATGGATTCTTTTATTGACGCACCTACAGTTGCTGGTTTTAGGTTAAATGGAACATTTCCAGATGCAATTGTTGCATTCCAACTTGTTGGAGAGTTTGTAATTCCACCAAACAACACCTCTCCTTCTTGCGCCCCAAACGCAGTTCCAATAAACTCTACTTCTTCTCCTGGTTTTACTTGGGTTGATTTAGTGGACTTAGATCTTACAGCACAAAGTCCTGGGAAGTTAAATTCAGTGAAAGTAAAGTAACCTGTACCACCAGACTGAGCAAAACCACCTGCAAGAGGTCCGAATGAATCTATGCTTTGGTCTTGTTTTCCATTTGCTGTAGTTACACGAACAAAAGCCTTTTTCTCTCCAGCAATAGCAGGAACTTCTACTATTATATAATTATCCGACCATGAATTTTTTCCATCACAACTTACTACTTTTGCTAGTGTCCATTTTATTTTTCCTTCTTTATTTATTATTCCAAACTCTACTTTACCTGCATTTTTACCAAAGTGTTTACCTGCAATTGTTACCCAGTTTTTTGGTGCACCGCTTGGTGGATCTATATTTGTAATGTATGGGTGTGCTTCACAACTATTGTTTATACATTTGAGACCTACCTGACAATCGTCTGTTGTGTTACAGTAAGAACCAACTCCACCATCATCTTTATTTAGAACTGTTACAGTCAGGTCTTTTTTAAGATTATTATGATCTATATCTTGCCCTACTGCTGATATTGTAATTTTCTCTCCGCTCTTAATGTTTTCACCAACAGCAATTATATATCCTTGTTCATATGGTTTATCTGACTCTTTAGATGGTCCAGCTACAGATTTTATAAGAACACTACCACTATCTGTTTTTGCATCCACCTGCATATATCCCACACCTGAATTGTCCTTTACACGTGAAATAACAGTGTATGTACTTCCTGCAGATATTTTTGGTGACTCTTGATTGTTTTCACTGCTCACTTCCAGTTGCCCACCTGCGTTAAACAATTCTAATGTAACCTCCGGTTTTGCCACATCATTTTCTAACTTATCTACATTAAATGTGGCTCCATTGTTGAGTAAAGCTTCTAATCCTAAGTTTGGACACTTCTTTGCTAGTTCTTCATTTTGTAAACCAGCTCCACCTTTTGTTTTAACAGTCTTTTTTACTTTTACATTATAATTTACACTTTTATCACTTCCACCAAGCAAACACCCCTTGCTTCCGTCCTTACATACACCTTCCTTAGGGGTAGCCTCTACAATTGTCTTTTCTGGGTTTGCAAATTTAAAATCGAAACTGTTGTCTAGTAAATTATTGTCTCTCCTTATTTCAAAAACATCTTTTGCTTCACTTGCAACTTGTTTTGTAAATATAGCACGTATTACCACGTTGTTCATTCCTGTCTTTTCTTGGTTTGGAGTTATGCTTTCAACTGCAAAAAGATCTGTCTTGTCTGTACAGCTTGTTGGAACAATTGTAGTTAAACCTCCTCCACCGCCTCCATCTTCACAATCCTCACCAATACAAGGTACTGTCCCAGAGCCAGTTGCTTCAGATAATCTACTTAATACAAAATGAGTAATTGCAAAAGAAGACATTATTATTGCAAGACCTATTGTTCCGTTTATTAAGATTTTCTTTGCAGTTGCTACTTTTTCCTCACTACCTCCAGCTGTCATGTACACATAACCACCATAAAGCATTATACCCACAGCTATAATTCCAAGAAATCCAAGAGCAGCTCGTATTATTCTGGCGATTGTTACACGAATATCACGGGCTCCAAGTTGTACCCCCTCATCAACAGCTGCAATTCCAAACGTGTCCCCTTCTTGCACTTGCGCCAAAACATCTGTCCCAAACGTAAGAGAAAGTCCTACTACACTCAAAAACATTACACACCCCAGTAGTGCGGAAATGTAAAGTTTTTTGTGGTGCTTATTCATATACTACTTTGGTAGTTTCTTTGTCATTGTCTCTAAACAACTTTTTACATCTGCTTGTAAGTATTCACTTTCTAGTCCTTCTGTAATTATGCAACCAGTATCTTTATCTTTGTTTGTTGTTACTGCGACACAGCCTTTTGTCTTACCATCTTTACCAACCGTACAATTTGGCCCAGCTCCTTTTGTCTTGGCAAATGGCCCGAGTCCTGGATACATGCAGTTTCCGTGCATAGAAAGAACTTCCCCAGACACACTTACGAAGTAGAATAGGTCTTGTCCATTTGGACCAAAATCCCTATGTTTTACAGTTGCAACTGTCTTTTCATTTATATTACTCATTTCATACTTTACCCATAGACCATCCACACCCTCTGCTTTTGGTTCCTCTTGTATATTTATATTTCCTGGTATTGAATTGAACTGCATTCTTTCGCTAAATGTCACTACCACAGGCTTGTCTTCTTCTACATTAGAATCATCTAGCGGAGGTAATACACTCACAATGTGCGGGGAGGTTAGGTCAATGTTATCTTTAACAGTAAACTTCCAATATTTATTGTCCGCAACTTTCTCTTTTTCATCTGACTTATATTTATTGATAACACTTGGTTTTCCTTGTGCAACACCATCCTCATTGCCATCCATTGCGTTGTTTGCCATATCTTGTATACCCGAGAAAGGCTTTGCATCGAAAGACTGATTATTTCCTGGATTCTTCAGCTCTGCTGTTCTTACTAAAACCTCGTAAGGAGTTTTTGGTTGTGGTGCTGGTAGACAGAACAATTCATTACCACAGCTATTAATTCCACAACTTTCTTTTGGAACAAATTCGGCGGTTGTGTATCCATTATTGAGTTTCCACTCACCAATCACATTATCTGCTTGAAATACAAGGTTAGAAAACTTACTCGTAGCTTTATCTAAAACTCCTTTTCCAACCCCAGGATGAACAGGTTCACTAAAGATAATTTGCACAATTGTATTTCGTGGTATTTCTTGCCCTTCTAAAGGATAGAATCCCTCAACAAAAGGAGGTGTGAAATCTGAATTTACTCCTGTCTGAAACTCCCATAAATACTCCCCTGAAGCTGTGTTATCAAACGCTCCCTCTTTATTTGCTTTCTTGACTGCGCTTGTTAGTTTCACAACATACCAAATAGGCCCTTTAAGCTCTCCAAGGAGAGCTGGGTCTTGTGGATCGAATACAACATCAAACACAAGACGGTCTTTGTCATATACAGCTGTGCCTAATCCTTTAACTTTCGTTTCTTGCTTGTCATCTTTTCTATATATCTGCACAACCCCATCTTTTAGTTTGTCACATTCTTTATCACCTTGTAGACAATCTCCAATATACGGAACTTTGTTTTTACCATCACATTTTACAATTTCATCACCTTCTTTATTCTTATCTTCACTTTCGTTAAAACATGTGTCATTTGTGTTTTCTATAAGACTCTCAGGGTCGATTGGCTCATTGAACGTAACAACTATTGAAGCATTTCTTGGAATCTCGATTTGGTCGCGGGCAGGATAGTGATCTTTTATTATCCCACCAAGTGCCCCGCTTCCTGAATAGCTCTGGAAGTTTATATCCCCTGGCTTAATAACCCCTTCTTCATCGCCGACAGTTATTCCTTTGGTCGCATTTTCTAACCTTGTTATTACAAATTGAGTAATCGCCCATGCAGACAATATAATAGCTAATCCAATTCCTGCATTCATCAAAATCTTTTTTCCTTTTGTAACATTCTCTTCATTACCTCCCGCTGTCATTATTGTAAAACCAGCATACAGTACCAGAACGACAGCAATGATACCTAGAAAGCTTAGGGCAACCCTTATTATTCTTGCAATGGTAACTCGTATATCTGTGACAACCAATACACTTTCATCATCTATTTGTTGCAAGCCAAAAGTATCTTCTTCCTGAGCAAAAACTGGACTTACAAACACAAACTGAAGCGCACAAAATAGACCTATACACAAAAGCAGTAAGGAAAGTATTTGCCTCCTCTTTTTAACAAAAAAGAATGTGGTATGCATCACATATATTTTACCACATTCTTAGTATTTTTTTTACTTAGTTGTTAACAACTCTGACGCTATGTTTTTTACACGATTTCCATCTGCTTGTCCTTTTACTTTTCCCATCACAGCACCCATTACTTTTCCAATCTCAGACTGGTTTTCTGCTCCTGTT
This sequence comes from uncultured Gammaproteobacteria bacterium, assembly GCA_964612105.1. Classification (GTDB taxonomy): domain Bacteria; phylum Patescibacteriota; class Patescibacteriia; order Magasanikbacterales; family UBA922; genus CAZTEU01. The sequence goes on from CAZTEU010000006.1 coordinate 40,938, forward strand.
TGTGCAATGGTTTCTTGCACAATTTTTGTTAAATCTTCATCCGACATTTGTGCAGGTAAGTATGTTTCTAACAGCTCAATTTCTTTTTTATTCTGTTCGACCAAATCTTCCCTTCCACCTTTTTCAAAATCAGACATTGCATCACGCAATTGTTTTACTTGTCGTGCAATTATCTCTTGCACTTTTTCATCAGAAAGCTCTCCACTTGAGTCTATCTCAGCATTTTTAATTGCGGACCAAATTTGACGAAGAGTAGACAGCTTATCACTGTCTTTGCTCTTCATAGCCTCCTTTTGAGCGTCTTGTATATTTTGTTTAATTGACATAGGTTTTAATCATAACATAACAAAAAAGCCTTTTACAAGGCTGTTCTGTTATCGTCTTGGTCTCCTAAAGGTTTCTTCTTCTGGTAGACGTCCGACTTTTCTTAGATAATTCATCTTTGAAGCTTTCTTTGCTCTGTGTATTGCTGAGTTGCGCTGTACATTTTTACTTGGTTTGCGCTGAAAAAACTTAATTTTCTTCACTTGCAATAGCTTCCCAGAGCGTTGCCATGTTCGTTTAACACGACGCATGTACGCCTCAAAAGATTCATTTCTTTTTCGTTTGATTTCTGACATAGATTCACCTCCTCAGGTGAGATAATAATATGGCAGGATTATACTAGATAACCAATAAATTGTCAAGAAACCTCTATATAATAACTAGACAATCAAAAAAACACCCTTTTATGGTGAATTGTCTTCCCCCGCCCAGTACTCATGACTGGACGGGGTGAGACTTGTCTCCTTATAGGCTATTCGGCGTCTGCGGTCTCCTTGCGACGCAGGAGTCGGCATGGGCCGTAAAAGAGCCCTTCCAGCAGAGCCCAGTCTTTATCCCATAAATATTTGTACCAGGAAACGTAGCACACTTTGTTGGGATAGTCAGGGTGGCGCCAGTCCGTGAAGACGAAGTTCACATTGTCTCGCAATTCCACGGGGATGTCTTCCTGATACGCCAACAGGTGGATACCGTCATCCTCACCAAGACTAGATTGCGTCTCGATTGCGCATGCGACCAAGGTTGCGCCGTCCACCGGCTTTTTACCGTCCTTCAGAATCTTGAGAATCTCGTAGGTACGACCACAGATGGTCATTTCTGTGGGGAGCTCTTTCTCTGGAGTGGTCTCGATACCCTTCTTAGGACGACGAACCAGGAACCGGAAACCTCTAGACCACATGGATTCGAGCCAGTAGAGACTCAAATTCTTGTCCCCGATAACAACAGGGACTACCCACCTTGTTTCTGAATCCTTACTTGGGCAACCAAGCACAGCCAGATCATAGTCAACACCAGCATCCGAGTTACTTGCACAGTAACGGAGCAAATCCCTCAAAGATGCTGGCTTGAGTCCTCGCTTGGTGATCTCGTTGAGCACCTCAGTGCTTTCCGTTGGGGCGTCAAAACTAATTACTTCCAAGGTGTAGTCGTAATCGTTGAGATCTTCCTCCAAGGGGAAGTTATTGTTCGTGATATCCTCGTGGACATCAACGAAACTACAGGCTGAGATGAGCTTCCGGAGCTCTGTCTCATTTTTTGACCACCTGTTCGGATTATCGAGGAACTCCTGCAGGTTTTGCCTGTCAATGATTCCCCCTCCAACAAAGCTCCAGAACCTCTGCATCTGATGATGAGTTGGTTTTTTCCTACCGATCATTCTAACTCTCCTTCACCATGGGTATTTGATTTGGGATAGTCAACACTGCGCTGACCAAACTTCCACCAATTCGCCTATGGGTAAGTGTCTGACATACTTGTAACACAAAAAACCCCTCTTGTAAAGAGGGGTTGTGTTGGTGTTTTATTACTTAGAGCCTAATATTTTTTCTATTTCTTTCTTTAGCTTTTTCTGGTCTATTATCTCTTGTATTCCAGAAGACATATCCCTAACGATGATAGTATCATCTTGTAACTCTTTCTGCCCTAAAATTATGCTGTGTGACGCACCAAACTTATCCGCTAGCTCCAGCTGTCCTTTTAGGGAAGCTTTTCCTAGGTTATGTTTTATTGCAATCCCTTCTCTACGTAATTCTTCTATTAGTCTTAATGACCTCTTCCTTGCATTCTCTCCAAGATGAGCAAAGAACACTTCTGGTCCGTTTGGCTCTTGCTCTACAACAGCATCATCACCTTCTTGTTGTGCTATTTCTTGTGCTCTTTTGCGCTTACTTTCCAGATTAAAAAGTATGCGTTCTATTCCCATTGAGAATCCAGCTCCTGGAGTTTCTTGTCCTCCGAGCTGTTCTACCAGTCTATTATATCTTCCACCTGCACCCAAAGCATTCTGTGAAGACTCCTCTTGTTCTGTATCGAAAAGTTCAAAAACAGTGTCTGTGTAATAGTCTAAACCACGCACTAGTGTTGGTTTTAGTACATATGGAACATCCGCTTCATCTAAGTATTCTAGAACACTCATAAAGTAGTTCTTTGATTTTTCAGAAAGCCAATCAACAATCTGAGGAGCTTCTTCTACTACTTCCTTATCTTGTGGATCTTTAGAATCAAGTACACGTAAAGGATTTCTTGTAATACGCTTACGTGATTCATCGGAAAGATAACTTCTTTTACTACGTAAATATCCTACAAGCTCCACCACATACTGTTCCCTGTCCTCCGGAGTACCTATACTGTTTATATGTACATTTGCTTCAATTCCTAAATCACGAAGTAAGTTATATGAAATTGTAATAAGTTCTGCATCTATTGCTGGATCATGTACACCTAAAGTCTCACAACCAAACTGATGAAATTGCCTATAACGACCTGCTTGCGGTCTATCATGTCGGAACATTGGTCCAAAATACCACAACTTTACTGGTTGTGAACGATTTAACATTCCTTGTGTAATATATGAACGAGCAGTTGACGCTGTCATTTCTGGTCTCAACGCAAGTTTACTTCCATCCTTGTCTTCAAAAACATACATTTCTTTACTCACAACATCACTAGATTTACCAAGTGAGCGTTGGAATAATGAAGCCTCTTCCAGAATTGGAGTTGAGAAATATTCAAAGTTATATGCTGTAGCAATACCCTCACAAGCATGATATGCCTTCATCCACAAATCAGAATAAGGAGGGGTTATGTCTTTCATTCCTCTTACTAGCTGAGGTGTTTTTCTTGTTCTTTTCTGCACTGGAGAAGCAGACTGTTTTGCAGGTGTTTTTTTGTCCGCTGGTTTTTTTACCTGAGTTTTCTTTTTTGGTGCTACTTTCTTTGTTACTTTCTTTTTCTGGTCTTTTTTCTTTGGAGACATAAACAAGATTATAAGTTATATGAAGGTGATTTGAATGTAGAAATTTTGTTGAATGGCCAACCGCGCAACCAAGTTCTTCCAACTATGTCTTCGCCACTTACAGCACCAAATCTGCGAGAATCAAAACTAGCGTCCCTATTATCCCCTAGCACAAAATACTGATCTGGTCCGAGAGTCTGCATGGATTGTCCTGGCGTATCTTCCACTAGATAATCTTCATTAACTACAGTACCTTGTGGATATTCATCGTTGTATACAATTACCTTATTTTCCTCAACCTTAATGCGCTCACCTGGTAATCCAATTATGCGCTTAAGGTAGTACTCATCTGGTGAAACAGGAGAACGAAACACTACCACATCTCCACGACTTGGTTCACGAAACCTATAGCTGATTTCGTCAACTATTAGATATTCACGAGCATGAAAAGTTGGTTCCATTGACTGTCCTTTTACATAGAATGGTTTAAACAAAAAGTAGCGAACCATTCCAATTGTAATACCAGCAAAAACAGCTATTTTAATAACTTCAAGAAAAAAGAGGGCTACTTTTCCAAATGTAGTAAGTTCCTCAGCTCTTAGGTCATTTTCTCTTATTTTTTCAGCCTTTTTTGTATGTTTTGCAGGCATAGGAGATTTTTTTGTGCAATTAGTATACACGAAATCTGGTTTTTTTACAAACGATTAATTTTGAGGATTATACAGTATAATTGCAGGATTGTCAATAAAAAAACATTTGAGAAGATAGTCGCAAATGTATATTTGTGGGCGTGCTAGGAATTGAACCTAGGACCTCTACATTATCAGTGTAGCGCTCTAACCAACTGAGCTACACGCCCTTGTGTGACCGCTAGTGGATTTGAACCACTGACCTCCACGATGTCAACGTGGCGCTCTAACCAACTGAGCTAAGCGGTCTTAATCTCAACCATGCGATACGACAATCAATATACAGAGATTCTAGGAAAAAGTCAAGTTATATTAAACAAAAAACCCGCCCACTTGGGCGAGTTTTATTTTGTATCTAATTAGATAGTCAAGTTGTCTACTGCGCTTGTATCTATCTCTTCGTTGTCTGTTGCAGGAGCAACTGGTGCTGGACCTGCGCCGAAACCACGTCCACCTTCTGGTTCATTGATTTTCAAGTTAACGCGAGCGTTACTTTTTGCACCAACGATTTTTAGAAGTGTGCGGATAGAGCGAGCAGTTTGCCCTTGACGACCGATTACGTATCCCATGTCACTTGGATCTACATCCAGTGTAAGTAGGACACCTCTTTCATCGATTATACGATCTGTCTTGACAGCGTCTGGTTTGCCGACGATTGCCTTAACTACGTATTCTAGAAACTCTTGGTCTTTTTCCATACGAGCATTATCTGCATTACTGATTTACTAGTGAACTGTCGACTTCCCCAAAGAGGGCAGTTCTTGTGGGTTGGATTATAGCATGTCATTTCTGCTTTGTCAATATGCAACATGTTTGCTATAATTAAAAAAAGCTTAAATCATATAACAAATAATATGAGAATAAATCGTTCTCTTTTTGGGGGTTTAGCAATGAGTTTATTGCTATTAGGAGCAGGGTGTTCATCAGGATTATCCGCTGGAGACCAAGTATATGCAGAGTGGGTACCAAAGACTTGGTATACAGCGTCTGTAACAGGAACTTGTGATGCTGGTTATCAGGTGGAATATGATGATGGCACAAAGAAATGTCACGGAGCTGTACAACTTATTAAGGATAAACCAGCAAGCAGAGGAGATGTACAAGTTGGCACAAAAGTAATTGCTAAGTGGACAGGCACACCTTACTACGATGCAGAAGTTATAGAGATAAGCGATGGAACATACAAAGTGCAGTACTACGATGGAGTTAAATACGACGTATCACTCCAACAGATGAGATTAGACCCTAGAGTGGAATAAAGCTAATAAAAAAATCCCCGCTAATCGCGGGGGTTTTTTATTATTTTGTTTCTTCTTTATTTTCCTCTTCGGCCTTTTCTGGTTCTGGTTCTTTCACTTCTTCCTGTTTTTCTTCAACAACCTCTTCTTTTGTTTCTTCTTTCACTTCTTCCTCTTTTTTTTCTAGAGCCTCCTCTACAGAAGCTTCTTCAGCTTTATCTTCAGATGGTGCCTCATCAGCAGGAGCAGGTTCTGCAGCTTTTTCTTCTGTTGCTTTCTTTGCTTCTTCAGCATCAGCCTTCTTTCCATCTATTTTTGTCTTTCTCTTGTTTGTTATAGTAACACTCTTCTTCTTGTCTGACTCAATTACACCTGCATTGACAAGCAAGTTATTGATTGTGTTAGATGGTTGAGCTCCAACAGAAAGCCAATGTTTAATACGATCCACTTTTAGTTCAATTATCTTTGGTTGAACTACTGGATTATAGTGACCAAGGATTTCTAGGCTACGTGCCTGTGTATCTTTGGTACGTTCAGAAAGAACCACACGATATGTTGGGCTCTTTTTTCTTCCTATTCTTTGTAGACGAATACGTAACATAAGTTATATATATGTAAAATCATTAACGTGAGAGCGCTGTGACGATTTTTACAGTAGCGAGATTATATAAGAATATAGTATTTTTGTCAATAGACCGCTCATATATCTACCATTTATGTTGATAAATATATGAGTGGCGCCGTAGATTACAAGTAATCCACAGCGCAACCCCCTAATCTGACTTGTGGTCAGATCCTTTCTGTTCTCCTAGAAAAGAGCTATTTGCAACCAGGAATAGTCGTGTGCTGACACCCCTTTGCCTTGTCACAACTTTCCATAGTACACGGGTTCTTGTCATCACAGTTGGTCAGAGGAAGCGATATCTTGCGAATTCGCAGACCTTTCCACTCTGCGAGAACAATCTCCGTGTCCCCCTTCATGAGAGCAAGTCCTGTTGGTAGATTGAACTTTGCGATTGATGCAGATCCGTCTTGGTAACCCTTCACACTTCCTGTGGGTGTGGAAACCACACCATTTGGAAGAATCTTGCGAATCCTGTACGTGAATGGATCAGCCACGAAGGCTTCTCCCATATAGTTGACCACCAAGCCACCAGGTGTAGTGAACTGCGCTTGCGCACCAGGACCGTCTTTGGTTCCCGATGTTCCTGTTCCAGCAAGCGTGTAAACCACATCATTAACCACCTTGCGGATACGGCGATTACCCCAGTCCGAGACATACAGATTACCCTTACCATCCAGAGCCACATCCCACGGGTTGTTAAACCTCGCAATGTCTGTTGGTCCATTCTGGTATCCAGAGGTATTAGCCCCTGAGAAAGTCTTCACGACTTTCGTAGCAAGAGTTATCTTGCGAATGGCATGGCCGTCCGCAAGATACATCGTCTTCTTGTCGTATGTCATTACCATCCCACGTGGGAATGAGAACGATGCGTTTGTCCCTGTTCCATCCTTTATCGTCTTGACTCCATTACCAGCGAACGTAGTCACCGAGGCGTTGGAGCCAACATGGCGAATACGGAAGTTGCCGGAGTCTGAGATATACAGTTGGTTATTACTGACCCACGTAAGCCCACCGATGTTGCTGAACTTTGCAATGGTTCCGGGTGCATCCAGATATCCCTTTGCAGATCCAGCATATGTGACAACTTTTCCGTCCTTAGCAACTCTACGAACGCGATGCTCGTCAGCCACGTAGACCATTCCGCTGTCGTCCACAGTTACTGCGACAGGTTTACGGAACTTTGCCTTACTAGCCTCCCCATCATCACTCCCGTAGCTTCCACTACCAGAGAGAGTTGAGATGACTGTATCAGCGATCTTGCATACTTTCCCGACACAGACCTCCCCGAAGGTGCACTCGTCACCATCGTTACAAGGTCCAATCTTGGGGTTGTGCTTACAACCAGACTTGGGTTCACACGGATCATCCGTGCACTGTTTTCCATCGTCGCAACCCTTCTTTGTACCTGGCTGACACTTTCCGCTTCCGCACTTGTCAAACTGAGTGCAGACATTACCATCATCGCAATCAGCGTTGTTTGGTGTGTACTTACACCCCGTCTTTGGATCGCAAGTATCATCCGTACACTTGTTGTTGTCATCGCACTTCTGGATTGGTGTGCCGGAGCACTTTCCATCTTTGCAGACATCATTGTTGGTGCACTTGCTTGCGTCGTCGCAGGGCTTGGTGTTTGGTACGTTTTTGCACATCTTAGCTCCAAAGTCGCAGGAGTCGTCAGTGCAAATGTTACTATCGTTGCAGTCTGCGATTTCCTGCGTATGAACAGGGCAAGAACCATCCTTACAGTAGATGAACTTGCAGTCGTTCGGGTCAGCATCACATTCCACAGCGTTGTTCTTGTAGAGACAGCCCATGAAAGGCTTACAACTATCGTCCGTGCAGATATTGTTGTCATTGCAGACCTTGGGAGATCCGCCCTGACACTTACCATCCTTGCACTTGTCCACGGTGGTGCAGACATTGCCGTCATCGCATAAGATAGTGTTGGGGGTGAACTGGCACCCCTTCGTCTTGTCGCAGGAGTCGTCGGTGCAGACGTTCTTGTCGTTACAGACTACTTTGGTGTGTGTGCAACCAGTTTTTGGGTCACACCCATCTGTGGTGCAGGCGTTCTTGTCGTCGCATACCTTCTTGTAGCTGGAACACTTGCCCTTCACACACACATCAATCGTACAGGCGTCACTATCGTTGCAGTCACCGTGCACAGCACAGTTTCCACCACAACCAATGATCGGCTTGTTTGTGCACTTTCCAGTCTTGGTGTTGCATGAGTCACTGGTACACTTGTCGCCATCGTCACATGTTTTTACTTTCCCGGAAACACACTTGCTCTCAGAGCACTTGTCACCTTCCGTACAGGCGTTGCCATCACTACACAGCTTGGTATTGGGAGCATTCACGCACTTCTTGTAATCCTTGCAGGTATCATCCGTGCAGACATTCCCATCATCGCACGCGAACTTGAACGCCACTATCTTGGGACAGATTCCGTTCTCGCAATGGATAATTTTGCAGATAGTGTAATTCTTGTCACACTCCACCTTGTTGTTCTTGTGCTTGCAGCCCGCAATTGCATCACAGTGGTCAGTAGTGCAGATGTTGTTGTCATTGCAGACCTTGGGAGACCCACCCTGACATTTCCCATCCTTGCACTTGTCCACGGTGGTGCAGACATTGCTGTCATCACACGAGCTGGTGTTAGGGATGGACTGGCATCCCTTAGTCTTGTCGCATGAGTCAGTAGTGCAGACGTTTTTATCATTGCAGACCTTGGGAGATCCACTTTGACACTTTCCGTCTTTGCACTGATCAGAAATCGTACACTCATTCCCATCATCGCACGAAACGATGTTGGGAGAATACACACAGCCTGTCTTTGGGTCACAGTTATCATCCGTACACTTGTTGTTGTCGTCGCACTTCTGGATTGGTGTGCCGGAGCACTTTCCATCTTTGCAGACGTCATTGTTGGTGCACTTGCTTGCGTCGTCGCAGGGTTTGATATTGTTGATGAACTTGCACCCCTTCGTCTTGTCGCATGAGTCGTTGGTGCATGGATTACTGTCCACACACACAACCTTATTGCCAGGAGTACATTTGCCACTGAGGCACTTGTCATCCTTGGTGCAGGCACTGTTGTCCGAACACGAATTGGTGTTTGGTGTGTACACACAACCCTTGTCATTGTCGCATGAGTCGGAAGTGCAGAGGTTCTTGTCATTACAAGTGATGACGGTTCCCCCACATGAGCCGTTCTTGCAAACATCGTTATAGGTGCAGGCACTTTTATCATCGCATGGTTTAGTGTTGTTGATGAACTTGCATGCCCCACCAGTGCTAATCTCGCACCCTTCCGTAGTGCACACATTGCCGTCGTGACAATTCTTCATTGTGTAGCTTGTGCATTTTCCCTTATCGCAATGATCGTTCAGCGAACAAGGATTTCCATCCGAGCACGAGCCAGGAACCGGAGAATGTGCACATTTGCCTGATTTCTCGTCACAGGAATCCTTCGTGCAAACTTCCTTGTCATCACAGTCCTTAAGTGTGCCAATGCATTTTCCGCCTTTGCAGGCATCTGATGTGCAAAGATTACCGTCGGAACATGGTGACAAATCCTTCATCGGCGTGTAGACACAACCAGTGTTAGAATTACAGGAGTTACTTGTGCACTGGTTCTTGTCGTCACACGACTTCACCTTACCTGTGCATTTTCCAAATTCGCAGGTGTCGTTACTGGTGCATGCATTACTGTCATCGCATGACTTAGTGTTGGGGATGAGCTTGCACCCCTTAACCTTGTCACAAGAGTCATTGGTACAGATGTTCTTGTCATCACAAACCGGAGTTCCAGTACCGACACAAACACCTTTCTGACACAGGTCTGTAACCGTGCAGGCATCCGTATCATTGCAAGACTTTCCGGAGAGTTTGACGAAGTTACACTTTCCACCATCGCATGAACCTGTTACACACTGACCGCTCTTACACTCAGAAGAGCTCGAGCAGTTAATGCAACCAGTTTTGGGCACACCCACACACTTGGTGTTGGTACACTTGTCGCTGGTGCAAGGATCTCCGTCAGAGCAATCAGCACTATTCTGCTTGTACTGACAGTCCTTTTCTGAATCGCAGGAATCATTGGTGCAAACGTTGGAGTCGTTGCAAATCTTCTTGATGCCAGCTTTGCAAGTTCCACCGTTGCAGGTGTCTTTTTGCGTGCAGACACTGCCGTCACTGCATGAATTCCCGTTGTTGACGTACTTGCAACCCATTTCCTTTTCACAGGAGTCCGTCGTGCAAGAATTACCATCATCGCAGGAGTTCTGTGTACCGACACACTTGCCGTTCTGGCACTTGTCCGTGGTGCACTTGTTGTTGTCCGTGCAGTCTGCGTTGACTGGCGAAGTAACACATTTCCCCTTTTCACAGGAGTTGCTTGTGCATGGTTCGCCACCTTCGCAGTCGATCTGACTTCCTTTGCACTTTCCATTCGTGCAGGTGTCATCTTTAGTGCAGAGAATTTTGTCGTCGCATGGTTCCGAGTTGTACTTGGTAGAACAGCTGAACTTGAAATGACAGAAGTCTTCAGTACAGATGTCTCCGTCGTCACAAACAACCTTGTTTCCAGCACACGAGCCATCCTTACAGACGTCATTCTTAGTGCAGACATCCAGATCATCACAGGCTTTCGTATTGTTCTGGGTTTTGCACTCTCCGCTTTTCTTGTCGCAGAAGTCGTTGGTGCAAGGATTGAGGTCATTGCAGTACTTTGGCTTGCCGACTTTGCACTTACCTTCAACGCAGTAGTCGTCGAGAGTGCAGGCGTCATCATCTGTGCATTTGGTGAACTCCATAGGGAAATGGACACAGCTGTCGATGTAATGGCAGTAGTCCCCTGTGCAGACGTTACCGTCGTCGCAAGAGATTTCCTTACCGGACTGACATTTGCCGTCCTTACACACATCACCGACGGTACACACAGTCTTGTCTTGGCACGGTTTGGTGTGGTTTGTATGCACACACCCTTTCTGCTTGTCACAGGTGTCTGTTGTGCAAGGCTTTGCATCTTCACAATCCACAGGATACGAGAAGGTGCATTTGCCGTTCGAGCAGGTGTCCTTGTATGTACAGGCGTTGCCGTCGTCACAAGGGTTCGCAGGGTACGAGAACTCACAGAGCGCAGTAGACAGACACTCACCAACAAAGCACGGTTCTTTTCCAGTAACACAGTGAGCCTGTTTGGTGCACTCCTTGCATCCTGAAATATAGTCATTCGCACAAGAACCATCTGCTTTGCATTTGTCCTCAGTGCACTTATTGCCGTCCTTGCAGTCGAGGTCTTTCGTACACAGGTTTGGTTTAGTATCCGGAGACTGAGCGTCAGCGGATTCCTCGTCCTTTCCTGCGTCCTTTGCATCTACATAGATATCCTCTTCTGCATCGCTGGAACCATCTAGAATGTCGCTGGTCTGAGACGCGTCCTCTGACTGTTGCACATCTTCCGGAACATCACTAGACATCGTATCGCCTGCAATCTGAGTTGCATCTTCGGCAATATAGACGTCATTGTCATTGATGTCTCCATCCTCCGTGTCGCTGTAACTCACATCTTCTCCCAACACAACATCCTTCGTCTGAGTTACACCATCAGAAGGTTGCGCATCATCGTAGATTTGTGTCACGTCTTCCGGAATCTGAGTGTCATACTCATTGGAATCAGCATAGGAGTCATTGTACACAACATCTTCATCCCACACCTGTGTCGCATCGTAAGGCACATAAACAGCGTCGACGTCATGCTCTTCATACGTATCACTCTCACCATCTTCTGCATCATCTATATCGTGGTGAGTAGTGTCGTAATAAAACACGTCAATCGTAACCGTAGCGTCTTCTGACATGTCTGGGCGACCTTCGTAGTCTTCATCGTAGATGTCTCCATCGTCAGAATCCAACTGGTCATCCGTGTGAGAGTCCTTGTACAGGGTGTCGTACGATATTTCTGACTCACTGATGTAGCCATCTGCATCATTTGAAGGTATTGGCACCAAAGCGCCACACACACCATCACCCCACATGTAACCATCGGGAGTCCCGCAGGTCATCTGATCTTCACTAGCGCATGCCGTAACAAACAGGCACAGCGCGATGATCATGATCCTTTTCATGATATCCTCCAATTCTGGCGCGCAGCGCCTTGTGTTTCGCGCACTACTTCTTGGTTGAGCAGGCACAGGGAAGTTCCAAATCATTGGAAATTTTCTATGCCTGCCCTATATTTTAAAGAGCAGAATAAATACAAACAAAAAGGATCTTGTAGAGATCCCCCTTTGTATATCTGGTGAAAAGGACATTTTGTCCTACCCAGACCTTAGCATATTCAGGCTAATTGTCAACACCCTTATTCGCTAAAATTACCGCATTTTTACGCTTACTAGCTTACTTATTCCATCATTACCCATTGTTACCCCATATAGCGCCCCTGCAGCGTGCATTGTAGCCTTATTATGCGTTATTAGTATAAATTGTGACTTCTTAGCAAGTTCGTACAAAATATCTGTAAAACGGACAGTATTTGCCTCATCTAGCGCTGCTTCTACCTCATCTAAAACAACAAAAGGAGATGGGTTTGTGTGTAGAATTGCACAAATAAGAGCTATTGCAGTTAGTGTGCGCTCTCCTCCGGAAAGCATTTGTATGTTTGAAATCTTTTTTCCTGGAGGGTTGGCCAAGATGTCTATTCCTCTCAATATCTTTTTCTTTCTTTTTTTCTTTATATTTTCTTCCTCATTCTCTAACATATCATCTATTTCTTCCTCATCCTCTTCAAATCCATATATTTCTGATAATTCTGCCTTACCTCCATCAAAAAGGAGTTTGAAATAACGAGAAAACTCTTTCTTTATTTCCTTAAAAGCTTTTTCCATCTTACTTTTCATAATTCCATCTAGTTCTGTTATTAGAACAACTAAATCTTCTATAGCTTTGTTTAGGTCTGTAAGTTGAGTAGAAAGAGAGTCGTATCTTTCTTTTGTCTCTCTATGCTCATCCACAACCTCATCATCTATTCCTCCAATAAGAGAGAGTTTGTATTTTAGCTTCTGTATTTGTGCTTGTACGTTTTCTAAATCTTCCAAATCTACACGAACTTCTGTTCTTGCAAAAATATCTGGAAGAGATTCATGTAATTCCAAATATGCCTCTTGTTCTAAGTCTTCTAGTTTAGTTTCCAATTTTGCAATGGTAACATTTTTATTATTTTTTTCTTGTACTACATCGTTTAGGTCTGCTTGTTTTTCTTGCATTTCTTTTTGTAAATCAAAAACTCTTTGTTGTTTTTTTTCTTCTTCTGAGTTGAACTCTTCTATTTTTTTCTGAGCATTTTCTAATTTCTTTTCTATCTGAGAAATATTCTTGTCTACAACTTCTTTTTTAGAAGTTACATCTTTCATTACACTGTCATAATCTTTTGGACTCATTGTAAATAGTGAAAGCTCTTGCTCTAATGAGGATTTTTCTGCCATTATTTCGTGCTTCTGTGATTCGAATAAATTATTTTTTTCTTTAGAGACCTCAAGTGTTGCACGAGTTGTATGCAAGCTAATTTCCATTTCTTCATATTCTTTGCGAACCTTCTCCAAATCTTCCCTGATTTCTTCTATTTTATTTTCTTGTTCTTTGGAACTTCCAACCCCCTCTATTGAAGAGTCCGAGAAACTTAGTCCATAATTACGAGTCCTACGATAACCACCTTTCATACTTCCACTTGTTTCCATAATGTCTCCATCCAGAGTTACCATGCGAACCCTTCCAATCCCTATATCCCTTGCAGTAGCAATATCTTCTACCACAACTGTTGCACCTAAAACATATGAAAAAATATTATCAAATTGTTCGTTAAAAGAAACCAGATCTATTGCTAAGCCGTGCACTCCTTTTTTTGTAAGTATTTCATCTATGTCGTGCGGAATCATTCTTCCTCTAATTTTGTTTATTGGAAGAAACGTAGCAAAACCCAACTGATGATCCCTAAGATATTTAATACATCTTTCTGCAACTAAATCATCTTTTACCACAACAGATGATAAATGACTTCCTGCTGCAACATCCAAAGCAAGCTGATACTCTCTTTTTACTTTCCCTAATTGTGCAACAGCCCCTGGAATATCCCCCAACTTTTCCCTGTGATTTAGTATTGCTTGCACAGCCCTTTTACCTGTAAGTTGCCACAATGATTGTTCGCTTTTTTTCTCAACATGAATTTGTCGTAGCCTGGAAAGTGACCCCTGCAGTTGAGTTCTTTCTACTTGCAACTGAGATAGCCTTTCTTTTTGCCCTTGTGTTTCTTTTTCCAAAGAAACAATCTGTGAATACATCTGTTCTGCATTTTTTTCTGTTTTTTTTATTTGCTGATTAATCGTGCTTATTTTATTTTCCAACCAAGTAACATTATGCTTTCCCGCTTTTGAATATTCTGTTTGTAACCTTCCTTGCAATACAGCCCTTTCTCTTTCTTCTGAGTTCTTTTTATTTAACAACTCCTGATAATTATTCTGTAATTCCGCAAAAACATCCTTACGAGACTGTGCTTGTGCTAGTTCTGCTAACTCCTCTTGTATTGCAAGAAGTTCGTTATTAGTTACCTCGTATGTTGCATTTGTAATTTCTAGTTTACCTCTAGCATCACCAAGAGAAGATGATTGACTTGACCATATTGTTGTGTAGTATGATTCCTGTGTCTCCCTCAATTCTTTTTCTACCACTTGGCGCTGTTCTAATTTCTTTACCTGACGAGTTAATATTTTTAATCGTGGTTCTATTTCCTGTAACAACAAGTCTGCCTGCTCCATGTGTTCACGAGATCTGGATAATTTTAACTCTGCCTGATGTCTCTTAATTTGGAACTCCTTAATACCAGCAGCTTCGTCGAAAAAAGATTTTCTCTCTTCCGGAGTCTGCACAAGTAACCTGTCTATCATACCTTGCCCAATTACACTATATGATCCTTGACCAAATTGGGCTTTTGCCAAAAGAAGATGAACATCTAACAATCTTACTGTGTTTCCATTTATTATATATTCACTTTCTCCAGTACGATACAATTTTCTAGAGATTACTAACTCATCATATTCTATTGGTGCGCGATTATCCTGATTGTCTAAAATAATTGTTACAGTAGAGGCGCTCATCTTTCCCTTAGAATCTGAACCTCCAAAAATAATATCTTCGCCTCTCTTTCCGCGAAGTCGTTTCATACTTTGCTCTCCCATAACCCACCTAATTGCATCTGAAATATTAGATTTACCGCTCCCGTTTGGTCCAACAATTGCTGTAATACTAAAATGACCGTCTTGTGGAGGAAGAAACTCCATGACGGTTTTCTTTGCAAATGACTTAAATCCCTGTATTTCTATGGATTTGAGATACATATGTCCCACATTATAGCATTTTGAGCACACCTCGGACAAGGCTAGCGCAACCAAAAACGACTCTTTTGGAGCCGTTTTTAGCTACGTAAGGCTATTTTACTGTAATGGTGACTAATTCATTGATAGATATCTTTCCATCGCTTACAACTAGAGAAGCTGTATATACTCCTGGCTTTGTATATTGATGATATGCCTCAAAGACATCATTTCCAGACAGGTCTATGTTTCCATCGTTTTCGAAGTCCCAAGTATATGAATAACCAGCATCATTTGCTCCAAATACTTTTACGTCTCTGAACATACTGTTTACAGACAAGTCTCCGCTGTTTGCCCCACTTACAAACGTGAGTTTTGTAATTTTACCTGTCACATAGTTTCCCACCGGAATACTGTATAACTTCCAATCATTACCACCGTAGTCATAGAATTCAAGTATTCCATCCATATTAATTTCTGAACCTGCTAATTGGAAGAATGTATACCCCTGATCTGTTGTAATTCCAATTCCGTGCAACTCACCCTCTTTCGTGGATTTGAAAGAAAAGTCTAGCATGGTATCTGAAGATATATCTTTTAAGTAGTCTATATACTTACTTGTACTTCCAGACAAATCAATTTCTGTTCCGTTTTGTGCAAGCACATACTTATTTGATGAATCTTGAGAGCCACCAGAAGAAGAAATTGTGTACTTTGAGAAATCTATAGATTGTGGCACTGAAACATTTCCACCACCAGACGCCGTTGAACTAAACACAACTCCAAGAGGCGCATTTCCTGTTGTTGGTGTTGCAGTTAATGTTACATTAATAACATTTCCAGCCCCACTCAGTGTTATCTTAAATGGACTCTTGTTTTTATCTGAATTTTCTATTAATAATGTTGCCACCTTATTTGGTCCTCCAGACGGCTTGAACGTCACATCAAAAGTTGTGCTTTGTCCGGGTGTTACTAATTTTTTTGGCTGAGATGTAACAGTGAACTCTGATGCTCCAGATACTGAAACAACAGGAGAACCGGTAAGACTGAGGTTTCCATCTCCAGCGTTGCTTATTGTAACTGTTTTTGTAGAACTCTTCCCCAGATCTGTTGTTGGAAAACTTAAACTTCCGCTGTTCTGTATTTGCTCATTATCAGACGAAACCTGCATATCTGCGCTTGCTACATATACAATAGCTCTTAATCTACCAAAGAAAGATACAAGTGTTCTTTGTGTTGACTTAACAATATTAATTGCAAAATGTCTAATCCCAGAAAAGAATCCTCCACCTGGCTCTTCCACTGCAACTGATGGGTTTGCATATGATTCCTGCACTGGCTTGCTCGTAACATCTGCTCCAGATGTATCCACTGTTTTTTTTGTTCCGTCAGAGAGAGAAACAACTATCTCTTTTCCAGTTTGTTTTGCGTCTATTTCTGCAAGTGCTGGAGAGCCAACCGGTTCTGCACTCAATTTTGCAGGAAAACCATTTACTTTTTTCCCATCAGAAAGATTAATAGCAACTACTTCCTGTTTTTTATTTACCCCATACACTACTTTTCCTTGTTCTCCATAAGTTGCAGGAAATATATATGGACTATCTGTAGTAATACTTTTCTTTAATGAAAGCTTTTTACCATCAAAACCATACATTTCCAATTTATTTTTCTCTGGATATGTAAGAAGAATTTCTTTTCCATCTTTTTTAGCTGTAATACCAACAGGAGCACCTGCATTTTTTAATGTTGCTTTGGTCAAACCTCCTACCTCTACATGAACTTTTGTAAGAACACCTTTTGTGTTCGCAACAATTATGTCACTCTTATCACCAACCAACACACTCACAGGATCATAATATATTAAATCACTTCCCAAATCTGTAGATCCAACCAGCTTCTTTGTGCCATCATAGACAAACAACGAATAAGCCCCACTACTTTTTCTTGTAACAAACACAAGTTCCGCATACGCATCACCAACTACATCCACTAAAAGAGGAGAAGACGCAACAACTTGCCCATCTACGAACAACGGAAAGTCTTTTGCTTTACTGCCGTCTGCATATAGCAGAACAACACCACCTTCTTCTGTTGTTATAGCTCTTTCAAAACCTTGCTTAGCTAGAATATCACCTGTTGCTGGAGAGAAGTTTTGTTCACGAGCATCTACTAAAGAAGCAAATCCAAACAATACTACAATCAACGCAACACTTGATAAACATTTTTTGGCACACGATGGTATTACTTTCATACGAACAATTAATATAGTATATGATCTTTTGTTATTTCTAAATTATTTTTTCTTGCTATTTTTTCTATCTTACTTTCCACCTGCTCCTTATTCATTCTTTTTGTAGCTATATATATGTGTCCATCATTTGCAATAATAATTTTTTCAAAGGTATTCAATAACTCATCCCATGTTTTCCAATCTTGGCCTCCTAAGGTGTGTATAGATTTCTTACCTGTTGATTTAATAAAATCTGTATGCATCTCACCCAAAGGATCTGATATCTTTTCTTTTGAAAGATATAAACAATCTGGTTTATCGTCTGGACATTCCCCAAGTCTGCGATAATAATTATCAATAAATTTTTTGTTTTGTCCAGCGTATAGTGTTGCGTACCAGGTATCATTAAATGGTGCAATGGATTCAATATTGTATTTTTTGAGACTCTCGTTTAGCACTCTTTCAAATTTTTTCTTTCTTGGGGTTAATTTCCATTTTAACCAAGATATACTACTAGGCCGGTCTGTAGTCCAGTTCTTAGACCATTCTCCATTTGGAATAAGATATGAGTAGATAAAATCATTTTCACTCACAAACTCTCTTATTGTTTGTAGCAGAATATTTTCATTGTTATCACTATCAAATAATTCAACATCCTCATAATCTCCATTCCTCTCACCATTATTTTTTAATATATGGTCAAACACACCAGCAAAAACCATGTCGTCTTTTTGAAAGAATCCAACATGCCACTTGTTTTCATTTTTTTCTTCGGACTTTTCACTAATGTGTGTCCAATAATTATCACTCATATAAAATTATTTATTAATTTATTACCACCACCCAGAAAAGAAATCTTTTGTTCCTTCCCAAGCATCTGAAACCTTATCTGAAACATAATTACTTACATCTGATGCAGTATCTGCAATTGTATTACCTATACTTACGGCTGTGTCAGCAATATAGTTTCCAACATCAACTGCAGTATCGGATATATATCCACCTATTTCAGTTGCAATATTAGATATATCCGTCGCAGCTTCCACAACTCCATCTTTAACATACCCATATGTATCTGATGCTATGTCTACTATTACGTCCTTTTTTTCGTACATGTAATCGGTAGCTTCTGAACCCATGTAGTAACCTGCTATACCTCCCCCAATTCCACCTACAGCACCACAAATAACTGCACCTGGACCAGTCTCTGAACATATAAGAGCAGCCAAACCAGCCCCAACCTTTGCTCCACCATATGCACCAGCCCACCCTCCTGCTACTTCTGCAGAAGCTTCAACCTTGTCCTCTGCATTGTATATACTGTATCCGTCTACCGCAACTCCTAGAACCAGTAAGGGCTTCCCTGCTGCTCCTAATATCTTCATTCCTTTTCCACCGATTTTTACTGGCTTATTTGCTGGTGTGTGATCAATAACTCCACCAAACTTTGCTGAAACTCCTTTTTGGTTCCAATGCCAATCAACCACTCCTGTCTTGGTGTTGTATCCATAATCTAACCTTACACTTTTTCTCTTATTTAGCTCGTTATATATGTGAGCAACAGAGGTGCTTTTTCCAATCCATTTAGGGTGTGGCTTCATTGACCATTTATATCCCGGTAAATTCGGTATTGATGCATGAATCTGAGTCGTCATACCAGTACCAACAGACATTGCATTTATATGTTGTAGTAATTCATTATCACTTAGCGAACTAAGGTAATCCTTGTATGCACTTTCTGAAACAAAACTCATCTGTCCTGGAGCTGACGCTGAAGAATAACTCATTCCTCCAGCATACTCCTTCTCATTCCCAGTAGGATCAATATACTTCAACGGATTGTTTCTAACATAGATGTATGGATTCTTGGATAATACATCCCCATTGTTTCCACGCACAGCATCTCTGGATAAGAATCTTCCAAGGCGTGGGCTGTAATATCTTGCATTATAATAATGCAGGTCTGATTCAAAGTCATATTCCTGTCCGGTAAACAAGTAGTTGTAATCATCTGTGGCACCTGCAACTTCCCCAAATGCTGTGTACTCAAACTCCTTTATTACTTTTCCATCCTTATCTGTAGAAAGTACAGTTGAACGAACCGGATCCTGGTGTAAGTATTCTATACTACCATTTTTTTTAATTCTGGCGACAGCGTCCAGTCCCTGGACGAGAGACATTGTAACTTCTCCCGTGCTATCAATTTCATTCTGCACCACTACACCTCTGTTTATATAGTATTTAGAATTACCATTTGATGTTTTCTTTGCACGATTTCCTGCATAGTCATAAACAAAGCTTAATTTGTTTTTTGGTAATGCAGGCATGAAAGAAGGTCTGCTGCTGTCTGAATATTCTATTGAACTCAATTTATTTCTATTGTTCCAAGTGTATGTGACGTCTCTCATTTTATTTCCAAGTCTTGTATATTTCTCGTTTGTGATATTTCCATTCTTATCATATGTTGTGTCCACCAATAGTCTATTATTATAGTCTGCATTCTTCAATTGATCATTTCCGCTTGTATATTTATATGAAGTCTTTTCATGTGGTGAGGTTAGTGAAGTTCTGTTTCCCCATTTATCGTACACAAACTTAAACTCATTTACATCTGCACCGTTTGTAATTTTTTCCGATGTAATCTGAGAAAGTTTGTCAAAACCATACTCTATCACACGGTTTCCATTTTCTGTTATCTTTGTTGTGTTTCCTCTTTCATCATATGAATATGAGCGACCAAACAAACTTTTTCCTGCTGAATCTTTAATGGTGAATCCGCTCATTCTCTGCAATTCATTATATGAGATATTATTTGTTACACCATTTCCGTATGTAATCTTTGTAGCTCTTCCTGCTGAAGAATATGTGTATGATGCAAGATTTTTTCCTCCATATGCGACTGCTTTTAGTAGACCTCTGCCATCATACGTGTAATCTACTTTTTTGTTTGCCGGATCTGTTACACTCGCAATGTTTCCATCATTGTGATATGTGTATGATGTTGTGTATGACTTAGAAAGATCAGAGAATGTTCTTTTTTCTGATAATTTCTGACCTTTGTTTGTGTACACGTATTCAATAGTTCCTAAATCGTCCTTTACTGAAAATAAATCTCCCCAGTTGTTATACACGAAAGTGTTTGTTGTGTTATCCGAATATGTTTTTTTCTCAACCTGATTAATTGCATTAATTTTGTATGTAATTTTGTTTCCATTGCCATCAACTTCTTCCACAATATTTCCATCTGCATCATAACTGAAAGATTCAATAGCACCACTTGGATTTGTTGTCGATTTTAATCTTCCAAACTTGTCAAAAACATAAGTAGTTTTCTTTCCAGCAACATCTTGCGACAATCTTCTTCCTGCCTTGTCGTATGTATATGCTGTCTTTGTGCCTTGAGAATTAGTTTCGCTTGTTATTCTACCCAACTTGTCATACACATAGCTTGTTGTATTCCCAGACTGGTCTTTGTAACTTGTTCTGTTTCCAAATATACCATAACCAAACTCCTGAATCTTTCCATTCGCATCCTTCACTGTCTTCAATCTATCTTGATTATCATAAGTAAATGTTGTAATTTTATTCTCCGCATTCGTAGAACTTATTCTGTTTCCAACCTTGTCATACTTATAAGTAGCAACAGCGCCTGTTGGGTCTTTCTCTTTTACAAGATTGTTTAGTTTATCGTATGTAAACGTCATCACTCTGCCTACCTCATCTTTTGTGGTGAGCACATTACCAACATCATCATATGTAAATGACTTAATTTTTCCTTCTGGATTTGTTTCGGAAATTACACGCCCAAGCTTGTCATACACATACTGAATTGTACGAGTGTTTTTACTTCCATCCGCATTATGCCTCTCTATACGCTTAACTACTTTCCCATCCTCATCATGAAAGAAAGAAGTAATTTTATTATCCGCATCTATTTGTTTTAACAAACGACCAAGACCATCATACTGATAGCTTATACTGTGTCCATTGCTGTTTCTTAGCGATTGATCACTTTGTGCTCGTGGGTACAATTCACCAATTTTTCTTCCCATTAAATCATAGGTATAACTTGTTTTTTCTCCAAGAGGGTTTGTTACAGATATTACTCTATCCATTAAGTCTACTTCTTTGACAGAGCTGTATCCATTTGCATTTGTAACCTTAACAACACGACCAAACCCGTCGTACTTCTTTTTATTGTATACAAAGTTACTTGAATCAAGGAAACTCTGTTCTTCAATTAGATTGTTTCTTTCATCGTACTTATACTTAATCTTGTGTCCTGCGTTTGTTGTTTCTTGTACCAGATTTCCAATCCCATCATATACATAACTCGCTGTGTAATAAGGAAATGCTTTTGATAAAACTCTATTTGCCTTGTCATATACATAAGAAACATTTCTGCCCAAAGGATCTGTCTCTTTTATAAGCCTGCCAGCGGCATCATATTCATATTTCTGTATCACTGCACCATTATCCCCTTGTACTTCTGTTTTAACTAGATATTCCTGTATTCCCTTATCGTATGTATATGTAGTCTTTCTTCCAAGCTCACTTGTTTCTGAGGTTAAATTACCACTAACATCATATTCGTACGTTTTTACTTTGTTATACGGATCTGTGCTTTTTCTCAAGTTCCCATTTGAATCATAATTAAATTGATATACATTACCGCGCTGTGTAGTTCTCTTACTTTTGTTTCCGTGAGCATCATACGCAAAGTTCAGTGATACTGTTTTACTGCTCCCATCTGGCTGTTTTGCTATTTCTGATTGCTGTATCAAATAATTTCCTAACGGATCATATTTATACGTTGTTTTGTGACCAAGTTTGTCTGTATACGAAAGTTTGTTTCCAAAGGAATCATATGTGTACGTTTCTTTTTTCCCATAAGGATCAGTTGAGGAAAGAGTAAGTCCTGTCTTTGGGTCTATTTCATGACTCATTATCCTCTCCAGCACTACTTTATTGGTTTTCTTGTCAATTGATTTCTCCACTTCCTTTGTCAACTGACTGAAGTTATTCTCATACGAATAGTGCATTTCATTATTATAGTCTGCAGTATCTGGATATATTATTGTAACCAACCTGTTTAGACCGTCATAATTAAACAAGGTTTTTTGTCCATTCTGATTTATATATGAATTAACAAGCCCATTTTCATGATATCCCCACTTTTCTGCTTTTCCTTCTCCATCTTCACGATATATCTTTTGACCCTTGCCATCGAAACAAGAAATGTCGTTGTTGAAAGCACTGTCTGTAGTATAAGTACGTACAGATGTACAATTCTTGCTTCCTGGCGCTTTGGAGTAAGGACCAGAATACGATAGTTTAAATATTAAGTGCTTCTGATCACCTGTCTCTTTATCTGGATTCTGTTCATATTGTTCTATTACACGACCATTTCCATCATACACATTGTACAATTTTCCTCCTCTCGGGTCTGTATATGTGTCCATTCTTCCACCGTTGTATGTAAATGTCCTGTGTGCCCATTCTGTTTTTCCGTTGTATATTCTATTAGTGGAAACTTTTATTAAATTTCCATTGTTGTCATAATAATAATTTGCAACCTTAGACAAGTTACCAGCAAAAGTTTCTTCTATTTTTCTAATCTTGTCCCACTCACCTAAATAATTCTGCAAGCTGTAACTTAACTTAAGGCTTCTGCCGGATGCATCTGTAACAGATGTTAGCATTGGAACTTCATGAATATTCGTATATCCAAGAACAGTTTTATTTCCAAATGTATCTACAATCTCTGTCAACATTCCTAACCTTTCCGATAGTGTCTTTCCAAAACGATATTGAGTTCCACTTAGGTTTTTGTATACAAACACTCCATTATCCAGATATAGAGAACCTGTCTCTGCTCTTGGAGCAACAAAAGTTTTTCCTCCATCTTTCGTATCGAACATTACGGTTAATGACCCACCTAAATGAAGTTGTACTCTTTTTGTTGCCGGATCCTGATAATAATACTGCTTGTACGAAGATGACCAACCATTACCAAGACGACCTGTCCTTTCTACGTTTTTACTGTTGTATGTTCTTGTAAACTCAATAGGAACTCCTCTACCGTTTAATGTAAAGTCTGTTTGTCTAAACTCCAAAGCACCTGTGCGTAAGTTTACTGGGTCTGCCCCAAAATTACCCTGACTATAATCTCCTGGAGTTGAGAAGTAATTATCAAAATTACTATCATATGATGGTTGAGAATCTTTCTTCATTGGATCTGTTCCCATAAACTTCTCATCTGCGTCGTAGGCACCATCTCCATCATAATCTTGTTTTTTATCTACACAATATTCCAATCTCTGTATTTTTACAGAGTTATTGCTTCCAGAAGAAACCTCATTATTATTTTCATTGGTCTCATTAATTGATTTTGTGCTATCTACTGTAAGATATGCCTCATAGTCAGCAGAAAGTGGAACATCACATGTGTTTGCTAGTGAACCATATAACATGACATATGAATAATTCTTTCCCTTTACATTTGCTTTAGTGGGAGATAAATCATTTATTGCATAGTATAAGCCTGTTTTCTTATCTTTTAATCTTAATTTTACATCTATATTATTTACATCATCCGTCCCTGTGTTAGAAATCTTAGCTTGCATGGTCATTTTTTTGCCTGTAGGGTATGCGACATTTGCACCAAGTATCTGGAGTGAATCAGCTACTAGATCTACAGGACTACTCTTTGGTAGCACAGTAAAACTCTTGTACTTTATATTATTGTTTTCCTTCTTTTCATCTACCTGCTCTTTGTAATCTGCAAAGAAAACAAGAGTATAGTCTCCTGGAGTTATATAATTTGGAATAATTATATCTTTTTGGACGTATTCATTTGTTCCTTTGGACATGCTCGGATAGTATTTCGAACCTATAAGAACATCGTCTTTACTCCAAGAACCATCCTTAGAAAGATAATAACCTAAGTAATTTGCTGGAGCAGTAGCGCCTCCATTGTTCCAGATAGTACATTTCATTGTTACTGTACTGTCTATTTTTGCCGAATTTACACCTGGATAACAGCTTTCTGCGTATAGGTCTGGCTTTTTTGGATCAGCTTGGATATTTAGAGAAGTATAGTCTGTATTATCATTTTCATTCGATTCTACTACAAGACCATTTTGTTTACCGTCATATTTATCTATGTAATAAGATAAATAATATTTTCCGCTCGACAAAGAGTTTGAGAGTTTAAAATTTCTAGTAAATGTCTTTTTACTTCCGGATGATATGTTCGCTGACTGTGAACCAATGCTGTAACTATCACTGTATGTTACGTTGTTTTTTCTTAAGAAATAGCGGATATAAAAATTCCCCGTATTTTTTGTTCCGTAGTTCCAAACATCATGTTTAAATGTAATCGTTTCCCCAGGTTTATATGTAGATTTATTTAGCCAATGACCTCCAGCACTTGTAAGATTGGGCTTTGCATCATTTACTGTAATAGTCCAATAAAATTTGTTATTTCCACCATTACTTTCAATTACTGTATTTGTAGCATCTACCCATCCATAAACATAATAGGTCCCGGGTGATAAGTTGGATGGAATAGTGTAATTAAAGGATTCTCCTGAAGTTCCGCCTGGAGATAAGTTGTAATAGACATCTTGTCCAATTTTATAACTGTTCGAATATACTCTGCTTCCTTTCTTTAAGTAATAGTACAAATACGATTTGTTATAACTACTACCTGTACCAATATTTTTTACATCCAAGTTAATTTTTATTTCTTCTCCTGGAGTAAACGATGTTTTATTTATTTTGGCTGATGAGTAGGTTAAATCTGGCTGTCCTGTAGATTCCAAATAAACTTGTAAGTATGGCCTGTAGCTAGACGAACTATATTTTGATGATCTAAAACCATATAAGCTGTTTGGCCAACTTGGATCTGTTGCTGTCGTCCATTTAGGATTTGGAGAGACAAGTATTCCATAATTACTACTTGGATTTCCTTGCCAGTCCTTAACAGCACTAACCACATTCCAGCTTTTCCAGCTTTTACTCATTCCAGGATATGAATATAGTGCGGAACCCACATCTGAAACGCTATACATTAATTTTTTGTGTGTAACACTATATTGACTCCAGTATTTTTTTATCTTTCTTGCTTGCAGATAAGACGACTTTCCATCGTTATATCCAGGACCATTGTAATACAGATTGAGGTATCCTTGTGTAACCTTGTAATTGTTGGGGAAGTTTAGATTGTTAAAGCGTATTACAATCTGACGTTCTGCAGGTCCCCATGGTTTTGGGTGATGACTTGTTACATAATGATACCCCGTATACATTATTGAATCATTTGACTCCTGTGAATCGGCCCATTTAAGTTCAGCATATGTTGCATTACAACCAAGACTATTTCCACTACTCTTACATGCATAGTAATATGGATCAATGATAACTGGATACACCCTATCATTATCTTGTAAATACGAAGCTGGCATTTTAATACCCACAGATAATTCTCCTAGCTCTCTATCTACTCTCACAATCTCTTCCAACCCTACTGCAGAAATATTTTTGTATAAATCATCTAGGGACGCAGAGTCATATGCTTTTGCACCACTTATTTCAAAAACATCGCCATTATTAAAATAAATAAACAGACCCACACCTTTATCCAGTTCATTCTCACCATATATTGCTTCACCGTTAGATGTAATGACACGTGCGTCCTCTGGCAAAGAATAATGTTCCCAAAATATTAAATTTTCTTCCTGACTAAGGTTTTCTGGCTCTTTGTTAATTACAATCTCACGCTGACGATCATCATGACGGTCAATAAAACGAACATCTACATCTGGATACACATTGTAATAATTTGAAATGACTCCTAATCTTTGTGTGATTCTTTCAAAACCAGAGTTTTCTGGAAATATTTCTATCCCATGTTCATTTCTCTCTAGTGAGCCAGCTTTAATTGAAATATTTTCCTGCTCAAATGGAACTTCGTAGTAGTATCCTTCGTAATAGTCGTTATTTAGCCTAGATTCTTCTTTTTCATAAAATTCTCTCCAATTATCCCCTCTTACTTTTAGCTTACCTTCTTCCTCATATAAAAGACGTGCTCCAGAATAAGAACGTAGCACCTTCCTACCATCTGGCAAAGTTGCTATATCATTATATGCATCCACGACTTCAAATAGTTCGTCTGGAACATGCTCTTGTTGACCTTCCATTTCATCAGAAATACCCTCAGACAAATTCTCAATATCAGGATTCTCATTATATTCTCTTTCACCTTCTATTTCTACTGTCTGCAAATCATACTCTGGTAACTGTGTGTCTATGTTAATATTCAAAGGCTCTCTTAGGTCTATTGGTGCGTTTTCCTCAGTTTCCCAATCATATTCCCAATCATAAACCTGTGCTAAGGTAGAGGTTGTTGGCATGAATGTAGTGAACACCGCAACAGCTACTATGAACGCATTTGAGATTTGTTTTCTATATCGCATATAATAATAAAAAAATACCAATTATAGGTATGTTTGCTGACACAACTCAAGAGTAGATAAAATGCCGCCCCCTGCTAATTTTTGGGTGCCATCTTGCATATGATTCGCTCTTGAACACTTTAGTTATACAGCTACTTTATCAGATGAGGCTGTAAAAGTCAATCGGGTGTTTTTAGTACATACTTGACAATATACTTCACCTAATATATACTCTAGCATTGCATTTATGAAACACACAGCAAAGAAAATATATATACAGCTCCAGAAGGCGAATAAAGTACTTCTAGTGCCACATACAGATCCAGATGGAGACACTTTGGGTTCTGTTGGTGCGTGTATTCATTTTCTTGAGAGTCTGAATAAACCATATACTGCTTTTTGTCCTAGTAATATTATTAAAAAACTTCAATATATCCCTCATGTAGGGGCTATTTCGCAGGATGAGAAAATATGGAGTGATCCAGAGATAGATACTGTTATTGTTTTCGATGCTGGAGATCTTGCATACGCAGGTATAGACAAACTTATTAAAAAGCTCCCAAATAAGCCTGTAATCATAAACGTGGATCACCACCCAACAAATGAGTACTACGGCGACCTAAACCTAGTAATGGATACAGAATCTTCCACAACAGCTATCCTTTACCGTTTCTTCGTTTACAATGATATAGATATAGATGGAGATATTGCCACCTGCCTCCTTACAGGACTTGTTACAGACACGGATAATTTTACAAATGCTGGTACTTCTGTAGCTTCCCTGATTATTGCTAGTAAATTAATACAAAAAGGTGGAGATATTAAGAAAATAAAGGGAGCTGTACTAAAAGACAAGTCAGTCAGTGGACTAAAAGTATGGGGAAAGGTGCTTTCTAGGCTAACACACCATAAAGAAACGGATATTGTTCACTCCTACGTAACACAGAAGGACATGGAAGAACACGGAGTGAGCGACGAAGAGGTAGATGGACTTGCAAATTTTATGAATAACCTGCAAGATGGACGAGCTGGAATGATACTTAAAGAGCTTCCGGACGGTAATATTAAAGGTAGTTTTCGTACAACTCGTAATGACACAGACGTGTCTGCATATGCAAAACACCTTGGAGGTGGAGGACATAAGAAAGCATCTGGCTTTACAGTAGAAGGACCAATAGAAAAAGCAATAGACTTTGTTATGGAAGCTGTACTACATGTAGACAAACTAGCCCTACAAGAAGTTGAAGTATAATAAAATCATGCTATACTGAAA
Organism: uncultured Gammaproteobacteria bacterium; assembly: GCA_964612105.1. GTDB lineage: Bacteria > Patescibacteriota > Patescibacteriia > Magasanikbacterales > UBA922 > CAZTEU01. The sequence continues at coordinate 69,096 of CAZTEU010000006.1, forward strand.
TAAGTTAATATGGTAACAGAAACAGTCACAAATCAGCACCTAATACCCACAGTTATAGAAAAAACAAGCTATGGTGAGCGTGCCTATGACATATACTCCCGCCTACTAAAGGACAGGATTATTTTCCTTGGTAGTGGAATAAATGATGTAGTAGCAAATACAGTTATTGCACAGATGCTATTCCTAGAGAATCAAGATCCAGATAAGGATATTAAACTTTATATAAACTCCCCTGGTGGTTCTGTAACAGCAGGAATGGCTATATATGACACAATGCAGTATATAAAACCAGATGTATCCACTATATGTGTAGGTATGGCTGCAAGTATGGGAGCTGTACTACTTACAGCAGGAGAAAAAGATAAGAGGTTTTGTCTACCAAACAGTGAGGTTATGATTCATCAGGTAATGGGTGGAACAGAAGGGCAAGCAAGTGATATACAGATTCATGCAGAAAGAATAGTAAAGATGAAACACAAATTAAATGAGATTATTGCAAAACACACAGGAAAACCTGTAAAAAAGGTAGAAAAAGATGCAGACCGTGATTATTTCATAGGTGCACGAGAAGCTGTGGAATATGGATTGGTAGACAAAGTAATTTCATAAAACTGACAAAAAACAAACCACCCCCGCATATAGCGAGGGTGATTTTTTTTATAAAGCATATTTCTTCCTCCAATGAAGGAAGCTGTACCCACAAGAAGGTATGTCGTAGGTCCGATACGAGCCTTAGCCTGTATAGGCCTATAACATACCCCCATGCTTGTCGTGTGGATACAGAATGTTCATACCTTTGACAAGGTTGCTCTAGAAGCAAAGTATGAATGGTTCTGAACCTCACGAGTGGGGTTTCAATCTAGAAGTTTTAATTGATCGTTTCTGTCTTTTTCGATTTCATTCCTCACATTCATTGATAGTGGGCGCATGTAGTCGGATCAACTGGTCTTAAGACTGACGGTAAATTGTGCCACAATCTCCCTAGTTTGTCAAGGGGTAGAAGTGAATTTATTAAGTTTTTGGCTAATCTTAGCCAAATATACTACTAAAGGTCTTGACAAAACACCTATTTTGTGCTATACTAATTTGTCAGAATATAGCTCTTTTTATCGGTATCTAGATCCATTTAGTATCTGTTCTCCGGTATTAAATGGACCTAGAAACCTACACCAAAGCCCCCTCGCTACGGCGATGGGCACTGTCCAAAGGAGGACACCATGAATTGCAAGCTGTTCGGCTTGATTCTGTTCGTCGCTTTCACCCTCACCGCCTGCGGCAACCCGGAGCAGGAGCGGGCCATCGCGGAGCACTCGTGCCCCGCCGGCGCCTTCGCCGACATCGGTGAGCCATCTCCGGCGACCGGGAAAATCGAGGTCAGGTGCCGGAAGAAGGGCGCCGAGGGTTGGCACCCCTACGGTTCCCATGCCATCTACTCACCAAGTGGTGAGACTCTGATGACCGTCAGTCACGGCATCGACGGAAAGGTGGTGGGAGACTACCACTTCTACGACAGCACTCTTGACCAGGCGTACTGGTTCTTCCGCGACTACCTCAAGACCGGACTGTATCAAAGTCCCGGCACATTCCACACTATCCTCTCATGCGGTGGCATGCGTCACTGCAAGGAGAACACGGGTGTGGACTTCAGGCACAACAATGCCGTCGACTGCGCCGTCTTCCACACCCCGTGCCAGGAGAAACACAACTGTGCCAAGGGGTATGAGATGAAGGTCGAGGACGTCAAGGATCGTTCTGAATCCCACCTCACTACCAAGAACCTTCGGCGCAGCTACTGCGTCAACAAGGAAGGAAAGAAGGACGGCGCCGAGGTGCTGTACGATGCCAAGACCATGAACGCCATCGAGGCGGAACTGTGGTCTGACGGGCTGCGTGCGCATGTGTGGATGTACTTCGCGTTGGTCGAGAACAACGAAGTGCATGGTTACTCCGGTTACTGCAACGGCAACCGGCATGTCGACAACGACGTCTCACAGGCATTCATGAACATGCCCTGCCGAGCCACCGAGACCAACGACTAGGCTTTAGCACAGTGCTACTGCCAGTCACAACAAGGAGAGCCCCACCCGGACACGCAAGTGTACGGGTGGGGCAAGGAACAATGCTTCTTTTCTTCGGAAAGGAGGCAGTGACCTTTAAACGAAAAAAGTGCCTATAAGGCACTTTTTTCTTTTTGTTATCGTGTTGTTAATCTACATCTTCCGTATCTGACAGATTAATCCCTAAATCCTCCGCTATAAAATCTGGAATATCTTCTTCTGTAGATTCCACCCCAACTAAACAAATCTGAGGAAGAGGTCTGTAATAGCTCTCAAATACCCTGTCTACTTTCTCTCCATCTGGTTTTTCTATCGTATATGTAAATGATGCCACAGCACCAGGGTGTCGTGATTGACACTTTTGTTTACCTGGAGCTATTGTTGTTGTTTCCACCGTCTTTGTTGGACCTGTTGGTAACCATTTGGTTACTACTGGTTCGCTGTAATACCCTTCCCTACCATCACTTGTACCCCAAAGTGTAAAATATATATCTTTTTTGGCCATATCTATCTCAGTGGTAAGCAATATATAGTTTCCTGTATCGTTCTTAAACCTCAAATCTGGTGCGGGATCGTATATTGTTGCGTCTGTTCCAGGTAGACCATTTCTGTGATCATTATAATAATTTACTACAAGTGAATGGTTCCTCCTCTGAGTAATTTTTAATCCTGAGTTCATAGCTGCGCGAAACATAGTGCTTCCAATCTGACAAAGCCCGCCTGCAACCTCTGGTTTTATTTCATCTCCTTTTATTACAAGCTCTGGTAAATAACCACCCTCTATTGTGAATGGTTTTAGTGCATTAAGAAGAGAAAATTCTTCATCCGGTTTAATTAGCAGTCCATTTAATTTTTGATTTACAGCAAAACTAATATTTTTAATACGATTGTGTGGACTTCCACTAAAGTTAGAATAACCTACACCTAGAACCTCATTTATTCCCAAGTCATTAACCTCACCTGTCCTTACTTCTGGCTCTACCTGCTCTGTAACAATAGAAACCTCTCTTGATACACCCTCATCATGTAGTACTCTTTCTTGCATAGCAAGGTTGATTTTATTATATGTTTCATCCAAGTCAATAGAAACACCAGTGCGTGACCCTTGGAACTCTTTTACTTTTCCTCCACTACCAACCTTAAACTTAGCACTCTTTGGTTCCCTGTTTACTTGCGGTGTGGCGTTCTGTTCTAAAAATGAAATGACTTTTTCTTTGTTTAGTCCAAGAGCAAGATCATCTACATCCTTCCACTGTGGCTCTATCCACTCTGATATTTTTTTTGTAGTAATCTTCCAAACATAATCTCTTTTGCTGTGCGCATCTGTATATGCAACGTCCAAAGATCCTTGGTCTATAAAAGATTCAATGCGATTTGTTACTGGTTCTATATCTTCTATTTTTAATGTTGGATGCTCTGTTGCAACACTAATACCTATCTCTGGCGACCCCAACACAGACCATGATTCTATAATTTGTTCATTAGTTTTACTAAGATCGAAAACAGTACCAACAGATGATGTTGTAAGAGTATATGTAACTGGGACAATAGAATCTATTCTTATCCCAGCATCTTTTGGTGGTGTCTGATATGGTTCTAATTTTTCTTCTAAAGAAGAACTAAGTACTTCTGTATTTAGAACTACATTTTCCAGTTCAAGACGAGGTCCCCAAACACGACTAAAGCCTGTACTTAACGCACGAGTTAGTGGGTTTCCTTCCTTTTGGTAAGTCAACAACCTTTCCACCTCATTATCTATATCTATATATACAAGGTCTACTATATTTTCATCCTCAATAATACCTGGATATATTGTAAATTCATTATTCTTACCTTCTGCATCAAAAGAAAATGAGATTCCTTCTTTTGAGAGCTTATCCTGCATTGTGTGCAAGTATTCTGTAAGCTCTGCACGTTCCATACCTCCAACCATTATAGAACCAATATGTACTCCTGGTAGTACTCTATTCTCATAGGTGCTTGCATACGCAACTATCCCAACCGAGACAATCCCAAGTAATACAAAAACCAAAACAACCCACACCCATATTTTTCTGAGTTTAGATGTCTCCTCCTGGATTTGTTCTACAAAATTATGACTCATTCTTCTACAATTTCTATTGGAATATTAGAACTTCTTTGCTTTGGTATTTTTACAGTTAACACACCATTACGATATTCTGCTTTTGCTTTATTTCCATCTACATCCGATGGTAACACAACTGTTCTAGAAAACTTTCCCCAATAACACTCCTGATGTACAGCATGTATTTCTTTTTTTGCACTTATTGGATTAGAGCGTATTCCACGTATGGTAAATAAATCATTGTTGTGCACATATACTTCTATCTTGTCTGTCTGCGCTCCTGCCATTGTTGTAGTTACCATTACCTCATCATCTGTTTCGTATACATCGACAGCAAGCTGACCCTCTGGTTCATGAGCCTGCCAAGTAGCTGCAATATTATCTGATAGCTTTGTTATTTCTGCAGGTTCTTCTCCATGTAAAATCATTTCAAAAACATCGCCCTGCTTTTGTGGGTGCTTATTCATACCTATTTATTATAATGGAAAAATAGGGTTTAGTAAACAAATTGTTTACTTTTTCACCTAAACACACCCTCCTGCTTGGATGTTTAAGGTTGTATCATATACATTAATTTCATGGAGGTTGTTTGTTTAGACAAAAAAGTTCAGAATTTTATTTTCCAATTAGATAGAAATACTTCAGCAAAGATGTCCCGCATAATAGACTTACTTGAGGAATTTGGACACACATTAAGGTATCCATTTTCTAGAAAGATTGGAGACAAATTATTTGAGTTGCGTGTACGTGGCAAAATTGAGGTGCGTGTATTTTACACTTTTCATAATTGTGCAGCAGTTTTAATTCACGGGTTTGTCAAGAAGACTCAAAAAACTCCCAAAAGAGAGGTTTTGTTGGCTTACAAGAAAATTAAACTACTTTACAGCATATAACTTATATGCTATAATTCACGTGTATGAGGTCATTCACAGAAGTCAAAAAGGAATTATTAAAAGATCCAAAATTTAAAAAAGCCTACGACGAATTAGAGCCTGAGTTTCAATTAGTGCGGCAAATAATTAAAAAAAGAATTGAGCAGGGTTTGTCGCAAAAAGAGCTTGCAGAAAAAATGGGAACCAAGCAATCTGCGATTGCACGTCTTGAGTCAGCGGAATACAACCCAAGTGTTGCTTTTTTGAAAAAAACAGCAAAAGCTCTAAACGCATCATTAAAAATTTCTATTGTTTAACACAAAAATACAACAAAAAAACACCTTTATAGGTGTTCTTTTGTTTTGGAGCGACGCTTGAGAAGGGTGTCGCTCATTCCCCTTTTGTTCTTGTGTCTACTTCTGAAAGATAATGGCGAACACGAGTGCCACCAGAAAGAGCATAACCGCTGCACGCAGAAACGTGTACACTATCTGCCTTGCTACCGTCTGCGGTCTCTTGAACGCGTGCCCATCTTCACAGACATATATAGTTTCTCCCTCAACCCCCATCTGTTCACAAAGCGGCTTACCACACGGTTCTCCTGGCATCAGGTTGTGTGGCTGCTCTACATTGAACGTACCTTGACGATCAGGTAACACAAGTGCTCTGCAATACCCAGAAGGCTCTCCTTTATCTGTTCTCATTGTTTTCCTCCGGATTCACTTGCAACGCTCTCCTCTGCAATCTTGCGCAACCTCAGAATGTTTGTAGCGTAATCCAGTGTACAAAATACAGCACTGCCAGCGACAAAGACGTTTGCCCCAGCCTCGGAGGCGCTTGCGATGGTTGCGACGCTGATTCCTCCGTCGATTTGAATGTCTCCGGAGAAGCCCCAGTCACGGACTGTGCGCACTTTGCCCAAAACCTCCGGCATGAATGATTGCCCTCCAAATCCTGCATTTACGGACATGATGAGAATCATATCCACATCTTGCAGAAATGGTTTCAGGCGCTCGACATCAGTCGGAGGATCGAGCGCAAGCCCCACCTTGCAACCCAATTCGCGGTAGACCGCAATCACTCTACCAGGATCATCCACTGCTTCGACATGGAAAGAGCACATATCCGCGCCAGCTTTCACAAACACTTCTGCATACTTCTCGGGGTCGCTAATCATCAGATGCACATCCATGAACTCAGTAGCAACTGCTTTGATTGATCGGACCACGGGTGGACCAAATGTGATGTTTGGGACGAAATGTCCGTCCATCACATCGAGGTGTAGCCAGTCAGCCCCTGCCACTTCCAGAGCAAGAACCTCATCAGCAATCCTAGCGAAGTTACAGGACAGCAAACTCGGAGCGATAATAATAGGACGCATCTGGTCTCCTTTGTGTGAACACGAAAAACTCGTGTCTGTTCTATGCTCGTTCAACAGCAATACTATAGCAGTGTGAGTATTGTTTGTAAATTCAACAAAAAAAGGCGCAAGGCCTTTTTTCTTATTTGCGGAGAGATAGGGATTCGAACCCTAGGTGGACTATGAATCCACAACGGTTTTCAAGACCGCCGCCTTAAACCACTCAGCCATCTCTCCATACTCCTAAAAGAAAACATAAATTTTCTTTGCGGAGAGGGCGGGATTCGAACCCGCGGTCCGGATATAATCCAGACAACACATTAGCAGTGTGCCACTTTCGACCACTCAGTCACCTCTCCGTAAAAACGGGATTAGTGTATCTCAATTTACACCTTTTGTCAACCTTTAGCAAGTGTAAAACACCCAATCCTGCGAATATTACCACTTTTAGTTATAGCTTTTATACAAGCATCTATTGTAGCACCAGTTGTATATACATCATCTACAAGTAATATTGAGCTTACTTCTAGTTTGTTAGTGCAGGTAAATGAATTATCCATGTTCTGCAATCGTTCTTCTTTTGTGAGCCTTGCCTGCTGTTTAGTTGCTCTGGTGCGCTTTAATACATTGTTAACACTAATACCTGTATGTTTGTTGAGAACCTTGGTAATTATATCTACCTGATTGAATCCCCTTTCTGCGTATCGTTTTTTGTGAAGTGGTACAGGTACAATAATATCATAATCTAGTTTTTTTGGAATAGTTTTTTTAATAAAGGATTCAAAGACTATTTCCATCTCTTCTATATATTCATATTTTAGTGTGCGTATTGCTTTTCCTAGCAATGTTTTTTCATCGTACTCCATTAAGTAGATGTGCTCAAATAAAAAAGGCGAAATGTTTTCCAATCTTTTACATCGCCCTGAGATATTTTTTTCTACACAATCCGCACAAATCCACTGGCCTTCCTTCTTACATTCTATGCAAAAAACCGGAAAAACTCTGTCTAAAATGAATTGTATTCCCCTCCTTATTTTCATAGTTAATCATCCAAGAATAAGCCGTCTATTAACCAATTATCGCCAGAGCGAATCATATTAACACTTCCACTTTTATTCTTTGTGCGTACACCATCGATTGTTTGTAGTACCTGTTGCATTTCTATGCTTACTTTTGCACTGCCACTGCTTATATTCTCTATACTACTTGTAATAACACGCGTTGTAACTCCTTCATACTTGTTTCCATTTTCTATTTCCTGTGTTTGTATCCATCTTTTCATTCTTGTTGTTACAAGTGGCATTACATCGTCTATGTGTGCGTTGCCATTTTGGTTGGAATAACTAAGGAATCTCTCTGCAAAGAGTCTTGCAGATTGTCTAGCAAATAACTCTTCCTGATCCTCTGTTGGTGGTTGTATAAACACTTGTTCTGCAGTTTCTTCTAGATTGATTGCTTTATTATCTGAAACTTTTTGTGGTATTTGACTTGGTTCTGAGGTGTCTTTCTTTTCTTCTATTACATCTGAGCTAGAGAAAAACATAACACCAAGAATAGTCGCAATAAACAAAGCTATTACTATGCTTGCTATGACAAAAATCTTTTTTCTTAAATCTAACATAACTATATATTACTACGTTTGTGGTTTTTGTGTAACAGGAGGTTTATCACCTTCTATTGCTTTTAGTGCAGCTACTGGATCTACTTCTTCTGTAGGAACCTCTTTCTTAGCTGGCTCCTTTGTAACTGGTGGCTTCTTTGCTCCTACCGGGGGAGTTTTTGCTTTTTTTACAGTCTCTGGTGGACCAAGCTCTTCTGCTTTTGGTTCTGTGTCTTCTAGTGGAGATTCAAAAGGTTCTTCTGTAGCTTCTGCGGGTGGAACCTTTGTTTCCTTTTGTGGTTGCATAGGTGCTTTTTCTGGTACACCCGCACCTGTTTTCCCAAATTGTGCCTCAAACTCTTTCTTTGCCTTCTCTAGTTCCATTAATTGTTTAGGGTCGGAAGTTATAAGCTGATCTTCTGTGTATGATGCAATAATTTTAATTGCAGCGTGTTTCAGTCCTGCAAAGAATATACCTTCACCAATAGCACTTTCTAGAAGTAAGTATTTCTCCCCTTCTGTAAGCATGAATGTTTTTTGTATTGTTTCTACACCAGAAGGTGACTGTTTTAATAACAGTTGCATGGATGAGTTAGTAACAATTGCCTGCCCGTATTGTGAACGCAAGAAGTCATTCACGTCCTGCGTAATTGTAGTAACACCAAGATAGTATTTACGACATCTCTTAACTAACGCGTATATAAACTTGGCACTATCCTCATGAGTCATTAACCACCAAGCTTCATCAATAACTAGAATACGTTTTTTTCTTTTGGATCTTACAATATTCCAAATGTAATTAATAAGAGAATATATTGCCATTGGTCTTAGTTCGTCTTCCAAATCACGCACACTAAACACTACCAACTGATTATCCATGTTTACGTTTGTCTGCGCATTAAACAAACCAGAAAATGTACCTTCTGTATATTTCTTTAGTTTTAGTGCAAGAGTGTCTGCACCGTCCATTCCTTCCAATATGTCTAGTAAATCCTGCATGATTGGAGCTTCTGCTGTGGCCAGGTCTGTTGTTGGTGTAATATCCTTTTTAGCATATGTTTCTAACAATGCACGGTCTAGGATAGAATCTTCCTGCGGTGTAATTTTATTAAACATTATACGCAGGAGTCCTTTGATTGTAATTACAGCGCTACGAATAACGTCTTCTGTGGAAACTTGCCCACCTACAGGTCTTGGTAAATCAAAAGGATTAACTTTACTCTCTGATGAAAGAGATATATTAACGTATGTTCCACCAACAGCCTCACTAAGATGCGTGTACTCCATTTCTGGATCTATAATAATCACATCTGTTCCAAGCATAAGGCTGCGCAAAACTTCTAATTTTACTGCGTATGATTTACCAGCACCTGAAGTTGCGAATACAACAGCATTAGCGTTCTGTAAAGAAAACCGATCAAACAATATTAAACTATTATTGTGTCTATTTATTCCGTATAATATTCCATCATCGCTTGTAAGCTCTGATGACATGAAAGGAAATGATGAGGCAATTGGTGATGAGTTCATGTTGAACGACACCATTAATTCATCTATACCAAGTGGTAATGTAGAATTAAACCCATGTTCTGCTTGGAATAATACATTCTTTGTATAAATAAGTTTAGAACCAAATATATTCTCAATATCTTCCGACAGCTGATCCAAAGTTTCTTTATCTTTTGAATAAATTGTTACGTAAAAAGCAAACTGGAAAAAGTGTTCTATTCCCTGAGTAAGATCATCACGCAAACCTTCTATGTCTCTTAGGGCTGTTTCACGTAATGGATCGCGTGGAGCTCCTTTTTCTGCGTCAGAAGATAGCTGAGCTTGCAAGGCACCAACTTTTTTCTTTAGTTGTTTTAATATTATTGGAGCAGGTACAGGATAAAAGAACATGGAGACATCCATTGTAGAGTTCATGTTTAATATTGGAGAGCTCCAACCTACCGCAATATAACGTGGGTAACTAATTACATATATTGTTCGTAAAAAAATGTCACCAAGTTGTATAAAACTTGACTCAACTCTAAACGCAGAAGGAGAAACTAAATCACGTATAGCAACTGTTCCTTCACGATATGTTCTTTCTTCTTGCAAAGAAACAACATCCTGCTGTTCTTCCATTTGTTTTCCTTCTTGTCTCTTTAGCTTGCCGGATTTGTCCTGCGAAGCACCCATTGATTGTGGCTTAAATGGCATATTATAATTGTTCTACTCTCAACTCCTCTATTTTCCCAAGCCCTTGTTCGAAAGATATATCAGGATTATAGGTTGAATAATATAATTCTATTAATGCTTGTGTATCCAATTCAACAATTTGTAAACTCATACTTTGTAGCCCACCTGTAACCTGCCTTACACGTAAATCTAAATCTTTTTTCTTCTGCATAAAGTGTTCACTCTTCAGACGAATTGCACTTGCTGGTCTTATAACTTCCATAAATCTTTTGAAAAACCCCTTCTTCGCATTTGCAAGAGGGCTGTATGGAACTACAACATAAAATCTTTTTGTCATTATTTGCCCCATTTCCACAAGCTCTTCAATAAAAGCACGGTAATCTGCAATCTGCACACGCAACAATTCGTTTGCCTGTCCTTTTTCTGCTTCTTTTAATCTATCAATGTATGGTCTTACTTGTAGTTTCCTAGACTGCACAGTGATTTGTAATGGAAAATCTAGTGAATTGAGAAAGCTAACATATGAAGAAATAAGTGCGTTCTGCTCATCTTCTGACTTAAGGGCAAAATTTACACTAGATGTAAGCAACACTTTTCTTAAGGAGCCATCTTTAAGTACCACAACACCGTCGCGGATTTCAGAAATAGGTAAATCAGCCTGAGTGGAAGGGTGTTTTCCTTTCTTACCCTTCATCTCCTGCTTTTTTCTTTTTTTATCTTTCTTTTTTTTCTTTGCCATAAACTAAATTATATCACATCAATGCAGGTCAGGAATAGGAACATCATCAATAGGTTGGTAATAACCACCTGTATTAACAATAAGAGATAGATCACGTATGTGTTGTTGTTTTGCCTGCTTGCGAGGTAACTCTTCCTCTGCCTGCTCTTCAAAAGTTCTTTTTCTTAGGTAATCTAATTCTTTTGCGGTGTATGTTTTTTTCCATATTCTTGTACTTGGCCTTCTGAGAGTTCCCAATATATTTAGAACAAAATAGTGAAACTGTTGCCCGTTTATTTTTACAAATGCAAATAGTATTGCTATTCCACCAACAATAAGTGAAATAACAATAAACAAAGCAAAGTCCGCAAGCTTAAACGTAACAAACATTACCAAACCAGCGCCCAAGATAATCAGAAACTGTCTTGTTGTAATTGGACCAAATATCTTGTCCTCTACATCAATAAATTGTGGTACAACAAACTGTTGAGGCATATTATTTTATGTGCTTGTTAATCTCAACCACGGTCATTACATCTAATATAGAAATTCCATCAGATTTATGCTTACCTGTTATTTCTGCCATTGTTTTTTGCTGGTTTATACTTTCCTTTAATACATCACTGTACATTTTGTAAATTGGACTTTGGAACCACGCAGTTACAGCATTTATATATAGGAAGAAAGATTCTTGTTTAAGGATATCGAATTTTTGTTTTAATACTTTTTCCTGCTCGGCTGGAGTACTTCCAAGTCTGTGTAAATCTGTAATTGTAAACATCTTCATCTCATCGACAGGACCTATGCTTTCAACTTTTGCTTCCTTTGCTTTTTCTTCAACTGAAGGAGGTTTATAAGTCGGAACCTTTGGTGCAATTGGTGGGCGCACATCATGCATTACAGGTTTACCAGCTGGTTTTGGTTGTGTGCTGATTATTTTCTTTTTCTGAGGTACTTTCTTAATTGGCTCTGCAAGAGGAACTTTGTCTACAGTTGCTGACCTACTATTATCTGTAAGATGAGGGAGAGGTTTAGATTCTGGAGCACTGTGCTCTAAATGAAGAGCATCTAAGATTGCATTTAATAATTCTTCTGACTGCTCATCTCCTAAACCTAGACCACCCTGATCTGTCCCTTTTTTCGCATAACCTACTATTTGCTCATCTTTTCTAATGCCTTTAAGGCGAGACTGAATTAGTGAGCGTAAACGTGGGTGCAAATCTTCATTTATTGTAAAACTTAGGTCATTTATTACCTCATCTAACACACCGTCTCTTCCGTGTGGGATGGATGGTAAATCTTTATGTACAGAACTCTCATCCTTATGTAAATCTACCTCAAGAGGAGACTTATGATCATCTACATCCCAGTGATGTGCTTTTGACATTGCCTCATCTATAAAGATATCTGTTACAGGCGCTGTTGTTGAAAGGGCATGAACACTTGTGTCTGCAATTATATCTGTAGGTGTTTTTTTTACATCTCCAACAGACACTTTCCTAACAACCTTAGGAGTTGGTGGTGGAGTAGGCTTTGGTGGTTCTGGGGTGGGAGGCGGGTCATTAACTATCGGAGCTGGAGCTGAAACTACCTGCTCCTCCACTTTTTTAACTACAGGAGCTGGAACAGGAGTAGGTGGAGGTGTTTGCTTAACCTGCTTTGTTTTTGGTGTAAATTGTTTCTTAAACTCACCGACTGGGACTTTTTTTATTGTCCCATCGGGTTGCTTAACACTAATATACATTGTTGGTTTTTTTGGTGCAGGCATATTTTTTTAGCTAGCAAAACTTCCTTTTAGTTTGTCTAACTCTTCATGAGAACTATCGTCTTTCTTGGTTTCTTTTTTATCTTTTGTTTCTTTTTTATCTTCTTCTTTTGGAGCAGTTACGTACTCACTCCATTCAAACTCATTGGTTTCTTGGTTGTAAACAAGTATTTCATCTATACTATCTAGCCCATCCGTGACTAAATCTTGTATAAACTTTAACAGATTCTCTACTTGTTCTTCATTTTCTAAATCTACCTTTTGTTGTAGCACAAAGAAAAGATTACGAACAAACTGCTCTGACTTACCTGTATATGCTATCCATTTTGCAATCTCTTCATGATCCTTTAGCCATCTCAAAATACCAACTTCGTCTGCCTCGGATAATACCATAAGGTATCTATTCTCCAATCCTATATCATCTTTCCTTTCTTTTGGCTCATAACCAGCCGCAGGATGTTCATCTATATCCTTCCAAATCATTCCACTCTTTAGTCCCCAGTATAGTGTAAGTATTTTACCAAGGACTTTCTTATCTTCCTCTGATAACCTTTGTACTTCAAAGCTCTCTTTCATAAATGAGTCAACTCTGTCCTCAATAGTCGCACCTTCAAAATCACTAAACTCAACAATCCAATCCTTCACTGGCTTGTACTTCCCTTCCTCACTACCTATATTATCGTTATTAAGTTCCATCATTTTTGCAAATGCACGGCTATTTTGTTTTAGAATTACAATATCTACATATCTTCCAAAATAACTTTGCACGTTTACATATATTGGAATATCCCAAGTGCACGCAAGCACTAACAAACCGCTACCCAACAAGTGTGTCTGCCATTCATATTCTATTTCTGGAAAGTTTAGGAAGGCTAAAAATGTGTAGTAACGAGTAAAGAAAATCTGTTGATTAATTTGAGGAAGCTCAGGAAGTAGCAGGGTTCCGTCTGACCAGTGGAACAATGACCTCAATATCTCGTCTATACATCCCCAATACCCTTTCTGTGACGAGTGCAGTGTCTTAATGAGATTGTATTGCACTTCTTCTTTTGCAAGATCTTTCTGTGTAATAAGTTTCCAAGACCTGTGATAATATTCACGACCATCTTTTGCGATAGCCTCAACAATGCCCTGATGTTCATCTTGGGTTTTTTCTGGATATAGGCTTGTGACTAGGAATGGTATTGTAAACATATGTTTTTATCTTGCTTCGTCATCTCCCATCTGCTGTTGAGCTATTTTACCTGCGTCCTTTCCGGCTGTGGCTATAAAGTTTTGTATGCGATCTTCCTTTGCAATTGCATTTCCACCATTCCAATCCCCTTTATTGTAATCATTTATAAGATCATTTACATTTGTATACTCTACTCTTTTCTTTTTTTCTGGATTATATATAGAAAAATTAATGTCTCCAGTCATTGCAGATTTTGTAGCGTTTAATCCAGCTCCACTTGCAGCATTCATGATAAACCCTTGCATACTACCGTGCATTTGTTCAGAAAACACATCTGACATCATAGCCATTGACATTGCTGCTTCTTGCTCCTGCTCTGTGACAGCTGCTGCCATTGCCCTGGCTGCATCACTCGCATTCTTACCCAAGTTCTCAGCTTCATTTTTTAACTCCTTAATCCATGTCTTTGCTGCATCTGTTAATTTATTGTCTTTTCCCCTCATTCTTCCTGCTTGGAAGTGTCCATCAACAACAAAGTCAGAAGCCCTGTCTGTTGCAGACAAACCAAGTAAGTGAGATGAGAGACGAGCATTAATAGAATTGAAGGTTCTAGGATCTATACCTGCAAACATTACCGCCATATTATCTCTTAACACTCTTAATGCAACTTGATTATTTCTTTCGTCTAAATGCAACATACTGTGTGATTGTGCTTGCAGACGCTCACGAACAGTCATTTTTCTCCAATCACCAATAACGTGGGCTTTTGCAGATCTTACACCCTGACCAACATACAAACTCTCTCCACCTCCAACATCTCTTGTTAGTGCCCAACCAGCGTTTTCTATATGACCTGTCTTTAGTGCTTCTGGACGTAGATTTCCCAAGAATTGCAACTCTGACTGTCTCTCTCTTGTAGACTGTAACCAACTGGTTACCAGATTGCTCCTTAATGCCTTTTGTCCAGGAGTATCCCCCTCAAAAATAGCATCAATCATTTTCTTTTGTTCTTCCCCAAAAGTTCCTCCGCTCTTTGCCATAAACTCATTCATTTTCTTTTCCACCTCTTTGGTAATATTGTTACCACTACTATCTTTAAAATTACCGCTCTTTATTCCAGCCAATATCTTAGATGTATCTTTAACACCATAATCATGAACTAGAACATCTTGCACAGATGTAATAACTCCGTTCCTTTTTACATGTTCAATATCTCCACCACTAGCAAATAACATCTGTATATCACGAATTTTTTCCTCATTTGACCTATCATTATTCCACCCTAACTGTTCTCCGATAAGGGCATTAGCTTCTTTGTTGTCTCTAATTGCATATATTGTGTCATCTATCCAAGCTCTGTCAAAACCACGTTTAAACAGTCCCATAAGTGCTGCTCTGTCTTGTTCTGTTAATGTTCCAGCCTTCATCTTCTTCATTGTCTTTACAAGCATCTTTCCAGCATTGTCTACGTAACTGTCTACTGACATTTCCCCAAAACTCTGTCCATATTCTTCAATAAGCTCCCCAAGGGTTGTTTTAGGAGTTTCTAATCCACGAGCATCGAAAATCTCTCTTTGTTCCGCTTCTGATAACAGTAAGTTATGTGCGTACTTATGACCTTTGGCAATATCTGCACCAATTCCAGTTTGTGCAGCATAACGATACGCAAGCTGACCGTCTGCTAATTTTGCTTTTACTTTTTTCCACCCATCTCTATCATTTTCTAATAATTTTACCTTTGCTTTTTTACCAGCAGCATCTAGTCCTGCATTCTCTTCTCCTTTACCTGCATTTACATCTTTTATCTCCTCACCAATTGTCCTAATAACATCTTCAATAACAGAAACATCTCCACCTCTTAGCCTATCTGCCTGATTCCTCAAAGTACCCTCACGTAATGATTGTACTTTTGCTTCTTGTATTGTTATATTTTGCTCTACTTCCTGCCACTGTCTAGCTTTGTCTGCATCCACACCCTCACCATCACTAAGTGCTTTTTCTCCTTTCTCTAATTTCTCTTCTAAATCTTTCAGTGTAGCACTCGCATCGGTCATTTCTTGTACTAATTTATCTTCTTCTCCTCCATCTACCCCATGTTCCAAAATCCTATTTTGTTCTGCTATTATTCGCTCCTGTTCTGCTATTTCTGCTGGTAATGCTGCTATCCTTTTCTCGGCTTCTTTCCTGTCTTTTTTGTTCATTTCCGCCTTATTTTCATTTAAATATTTTTGTTCTTTTTGTTTATTTTCTAAAGCATCTTCTGCTTCACGACGCGCTTTAGTTCTATCAGAATAGGCTTTTAATGCACCGTTATAGGCTTCCAACGCTTCCTGTGCGTCTCCTGGAAGCGAACCAAGAACCTCGACGCGAATTTTATCCTTTTCTCCTTCTAATTTACTTAGTTGTGCAAGTGCATCTTGTATCTCTCCATTGTATCTTCCAGACGATAGCTGTAGCCCTTTCATATCCAAATCTACACCAGCAGAATATAGGCTTTGCTGTTGCTCTTCTAAAATGCGTTTCTCAGCTGCCGCCTGCGCTCCTTCTGCTGCCTTAGCTTCTGCCTGTAGTTTCATTATGTCATCATAAGTCATTCCTGCTTTTCTAGTTATTTTTCCATCCTCATCTTTTTCTTCCCTAAACTGTTTCAGCCTGGACTCCATTCTCTTGTCACGCATCCTAATTCCTCCCACACTAATACGCAGTTTTGCTTCTTGCTCTCCTCTATTTACCACAGCATCCCATCCAGATGCCCTTACGTCTTGCCCTGCTATTCTTTCTTGCATTGTTCCGGCTCCTGTTTCGTATTGTAATCTACCAAACACACCTGCATTTGGGTCAAATTTTAGACGAGCCTTGCTGAGTACTTCCAGTTTACCTAGAGTCTCATATTCTCTGTCCTTTGATGCGGAACGCATTTTCTCTGCTTCTAACCAACCACGCTCTATACGATCCTGGTCTTTCCTGTTTGAGTACTTGTCACCAAACGAACCAAGCATCTTTCTAGCTATTCCCCTATCTAAGAAACTACCAGATGAGGAGCCTGTACGCTTCCATAACAATTCACGCCTATTATCTGCCTGTCTTTCTGTCTTAGCAAGATTCTTCTCCAATGCAAGATTACTACGCGCAAGAAAGCCCATGAAACCACTTGGTGACATGATGCTTTTGAAAGTTTTTTGCATTGCAGCCTCATCCACTTCTATGTCTGCTTTAATTGCCTTCTCTCCACCCAGACTTTCTATAGCTGCATCTCTCTTGCCAATCTCCTTATCTAGTTCTGCCAGCTGATCTTCTTTTCCTTCTTCATCTGGCATGGCCTCTAACGCATCTCTTCTACCTTGCAATACTTCTTTCTCAGCTTCTAATCCTTGTACTGTAGATAATTTCCTGTACTTCTCTGATATTTGTTCGGATAGCTCATCTCCCTCTTCTGTAGTCTCAAAACCTTTACCTAAGTACCACTTCCTTACATCCTGACCTATATTCTTGGCCCGCTTTGCCCATTTCTCCCCACCAACAAGCGGTGCCTTCATGGCGGCAAACTTAGCAGAAGTTGCCAATCCTTTTGCTGTACCACCAACCAACCAACGACCAGCTGCATATCCAGAAGCAATAGTTGCAACATTCTTTCCAAAATCTAGTGCTTTTTGTGTTGCAGAACCTCCACGTACACCTAATTTTTGTACACGTTCTAGTCCAACTATTAGGAAAGCGATGGCAATCATAAAGTTAGCCATATTTTCCCAGCTAGACACTTCACTAATACTTACTGCTGTTGGACCCTGGGTTCCACCCAATCCCAATGCAGAGTTGGCACCCTGCTCACCTTCTAGTGACAAGTTTAGGTCTGGACCTGCAAAATTTCCACTTCCAAGGGCGGCGAAGGCAAGCCAGAGGAAAAATACCATAACAGGTGCTACCAAAACATGCTTTCCAAACTCATCCCACCACTCCTTTGCCATAGATTTTGTCTGTGGAAGGACAGCTAGTAAATAAGCAAATGGTGAAAGAATAACTAATACCCAAAGTATAACTAGACGGAATAGCATTACTAGCGTATATGCTCCCATTGTCATCATAGCCATTCCAGAAAATACAAGAGCCATTACAGAACCTCCAAATAATTCTAAGTTTAGATCTTCCCCGACATTGAGGTCGCCCTGTACAAATTTCATTATACTGTCTAGATGGAACATGTTTATTATGTTTCCACCTGCAGTTGCAACTACAGCGTTTAGGAAGGTGATTGTAAAAATGTGAGCTGCGTCTATTATTAGTCCTGCAATTAACTTACTGAAGTTTACAAATACTGCAGCCAGAACAAAATTAACCAAAGTCTTTTTCCATTCATACTGCTCTAGTCCAAGAATAGTTCCAAAAGCTATCACAAGAAGCACAATTACAAAAAACATGTTTGCCACGTCACGCACCATTGTCCAACCAATAATAACAATTGGAGCATCCACATATCCGTTGTACTTTGCAAGCTCTACAAAGAACTTAAGAGCAAATACAGTAAGGGACATGAATATACGTGCTATCCAAAGCAGTATCTCGGAAATCATCTTAATAAACCAGTTTGCGTCTGCTGGCATTGTAGCATTACCAGTAGAAGCAAAAGACAGATCTGGCAGTAAAGCAAACAACATTATTGCACCAATAACAAACATAGCAGTAACTACCCCCTGCTTTTTATTCTGAGGTCGGAGCCAGCTGAACAGTCGTATCAACCGGTTAAATTTCTTCCTTTTGTGCTGGGACATTCAGGAAAAATATATGAATTGTTTCATGTATATTATATCAGATTTAGTAGGTTTTTTCCTGATTTTATGGGGACAAATATATAAGCAAAAAAATGATAATAATTATCTCTTTTTTTGTATAAAAAAAGAGAACTAAATATATATAATGAAATAGCAAAAAATGACTTGACAAAGGTAAAAAAACATGCTAGAGTCTAAATGGAGGAATACGTCAACTTTTTCCTCCAAAAACTGCTCTTTATAACGTTCATGTTAGGTCTCTCTGACCGAAGCATGACTACATAGCGTGTGAGATTCCCAAACGTCGGGTAACGAATGATGTTCATAGTATTATGGACGCTGTTCGTATCCCGACGTGTAGGGAGAAGCGTGCCGACGGCTTTCTGCCGGCAAACCACAAGGCGCTCCTCGGAGCAACAAACCCGTCGCCTCCTAGACGGAGCGCGAAGACCTGGAGATAACGTCATGAAGCGTTTCACCATCTTCGCCATGGCCACTGTGGCCCTGGCGTGTTTCACCACTGTGGGCTGTGTCTTGGATGAGGCCGGCTCCAACCAGGCGGAGGTCCAAAACCTCCCTGACTACGACCGCGTCGAGGGGCAGGTCTGCTCCGACAACGTCCAGTGTGCATACGGCCTCGAGTGCCGTACCGATGACATGGACAGCAAACTTCGCTGCCTGACCGTCGAGGACACTACCGTCGTACCAGACACCAAGCCTATCAACGCCTGCACCGAGTGCACCTCCGACCAGGTCTGTTCCAACGGAGCCTGCGTCCAGGACCCGTGCGTGAACATGCACAAGGCCGGTGGCAAGTGGCTGGATGACAACTTTCTCGAGGAAGCCATCGCTGAATGTGAGCCCGATCTCAACAAGATGGTCTGCGGACTCAAGCTGGAAGGTACCGATGTACTGTTCCACAACACTGTCTACGGCAAGAACTTTCCTGCGAAGTTGCAGGGATACAACGACACAAGTCACGTTGAGATCGATTTCGTCGACCACAAGGACCCATCCAAGCAGAAGCTCGTCCAACGTATCATCATTGATGGCGGAAAGCCAGGAGAGCTCTGGTACCATCGCCCTCCCGAGGAGTAACCCGCTCCTCTCTCACACGCCCCCTCGGATCACTTGTGGTCCGAGGGAAGCGTCAGAGAATATAACTAGATTGTATTCTGCGACGATTAAAAAATGACTCTTGTGAGTCATTTTTTATTTGCTT
>CAZTEU010000007.1:0-20848 GCA_964612105.1 uncultured Gammaproteobacteria bacterium
TCCTCAAGCTCATCTAATTCCTCTTCTATTTCCTCCTCTTCTTCATCCTCCTCTTCATTATATACATTATGTTCACCACCCATGTCCATAGTCGCCATTGCCTCTTCTTTTGTGACAAGTATTTCACGAGGTTTTGCACCTTGAGAAGGACCAATAATTCCAGCCTCTTCTAGCTCATCCAATATTCTAGCTGCACGAGCATAGCCTACACGCAATCTTCTTTGTAGGAAGGAGGCACTGGCTTTTCCAGAGTCTAGAATGAGTTGTTTTGCTTCATGGAATAGGGGATCATGGTCTGCATCGTCTCCTCCGCCAAACATGCTTGTCTGCCCACCTTTTTCTACAATAGAAGTATCATATTCTGGCTCTTCATCACCTTTGAGGTGAGTAACAATTCTTTTGAGTTCTTGCTCACTGATAAAGGCACCTTGTATACGTACAGGTTTGGAAAGTTCTGCACAAGAGTACAACATATCTCCGCGTCCAAGTAATTTTTCTGCACCAGAGGAGTCTAAAATGGTTCGTGAATCAACAATGGAAGCAACAGAAAATGCAATACGTCCAGGAATATTTGCTTTCATAAGACCTGTAATAACATCTACACTTGGACGCTGTGTTGCAAGAATTAGATGGATACCGACAGCACGAGCCATTTGTGCCAAACGAATAATTCCTGCTTCCACATCATTAGCAGCTGTTGCCATTAGGTCTGCCAGCTCATCTATCACAAAAACAATATGAGGTAACTTATCTTTCGGTCTTTTCTTGTTGTATGAGTCTATATTTCTTGCCCCAGTCTTTGATAGTAGTTCGAAACGCCTGTCCATCTCTCCTATGGTCCACTTTAATGCGTTTACAGTTTGTTTTGTATTTGTGATTACAGGTGTAAGCAGGTGTGGAATACCATTGTACATTGTAAGTTCTACACGTTTTGGATCTACCATAATGAAGCGCAACTCTTCTGCTGTATTTTGGAAGAGAAGACTCATTAACACTGTATTAACACACACAGTTTTTCCGGAACCTGTTGCACCTGCAATTAATAGATGAGGCATTCGTGGAAGGTCTGCATACCAAATCTTTCCAGCAACATCTTTTCCAAGACCAATCATCATGTTGTGAGGACGGTTTTTAAACTCTTTTCCTACTAATATTTCCTTAAAACTCACAAGTGCTGTTTTTTGGTTTGGAACTTCTATTCCAACCAGTGATTTTCCTGGTATTGGTGCCTCTATACGAATAGGATGAGCGGCAAGTGCAAGTGAGAGGTCGTTATTTAATCCTGTAATTCGTGAAAGTTTTACACCTTTGGATGGTTTTAACGCATATTGAGTAACAGTTGGTCCAACTCGTGCATCTCCCATTGTTACATCTATGTTAAATTCAGAAAGTGTATCTTGGATAACCCTGCTATTTGCCTTAATATCTCCGCTTGTTGGTTTTCCTTTTTTTGTAGAAAGCAAAGTGAGAGAAGGTAATGGTCGTACTATTACATTCTGAGTATAACTTGCTGATTGTACCTGTGGTGCAGAACCAAGACCTGTCCTGGATTTAGGGGCGCTTGTTGGTACTTCTTCATCTTCATATTCCTCATCCTCTTCGTCTTCCTCTTCTTCCTCTTCATCATCGTAGAAAGAGCGACGAGAGAATGATCTTTTTCCTTCTTCCTCTTCGTCTTCCTCGTCTTCATCCCAATCTTCTTCCTCTTCGTCCTCATCATATTCTTCATCACCACCCTTTCTTACAAAAAGAGCAGTAAGAGAAGTAGTAATGAATTCCCCAAGACCACCAAAATTACTCATTAGTTTTCTATGTAGTAAAACAAAATGAGTTATAGCTGTGTTGAATATCATAAGGAAAGCTATAACAGCAAGTCCTACAAGAATAACAGAGCCAGCAATTGTTCCAAGATATGTTTTTAACGGCCAAGCAAGCATTCCAAACACACCTCCACCATGCCCCTCCAAAGACTGCATCCACATTTCTGTGGTTTCATAGCCAATGTGCATCAAGCTGGAGAGAGCCAAGAAAAATAATACAGCACCAATTCCATGGGTAGCTCTGTAGTCATATTCAATATCACGAATTAGGAACCAGGCTAGTACAGCAATTATTACAGGTACAACATAGCGTATGCTCCCAAAGAAAAAACTCATTACATACTGATCCAGCATTATCCCTATTGTGCCTGCACGGTCGAACAGACTAAGAGCCAGTATTATTGCAAGTATAAAAAGAAGGACAGCAATAATGCCCTTAGAAAGAGTGGGATCATAAGAGTGCCGTCTACGGCGCATTTTTCTTCTTGCCATATTGAGTATTGTAACATAACTTTTTAAGTGAGAGAAGTGGGAAGACCTGTGTTTGCAGGCTAAAAAAGTTTGTGTTATGGTTGATGTATGAAACACCAAATACAACGTATTTCCATAAAAGCACCATTTTTTAAAGTGGTTTTTAGACTGAAAAGGTTTTGGGAAAAAATTACAGTAAGGTCTAGTTTTTTTATTGGTGATCTAGAGCACATGCTTGGTTTAACAAAAGAGGTTCACGATGTGGATGAATTTTTTAAAGAACTTGAAAATTAAAGAAATATAAGGGGGGTATGAAAATTTTGTGGAGGGGAAAATTTAAAAAATCCTTTAAAAAGATGCCACCTGCTATTAAGGAGGACTATAAGGTGAAGTTTAGAGAATTCAAAAAAGATATTTATTTTCACAGTCTGAAAACACATAAGTTGCATGGGAGTTTAAAAGAATATTATGCGTTTTGTTTGATACATGGATACAGAGTAATTTTTACGTTCAAAACAAAAGACACCCTTTTGCTTCACGATATTGGAAGTCACGATGAGTACAAAAGATGGGAGAAAAATTTGTAATCAAAAAAACACCACTAAGGTGTTTTTTCTTCCCCTCAACTTCTAAACATCATTTAGAAACTAAGGGGATTGGACATTTTTTATGAAGTGTCCAGCTTCTACAATTGCGAGGATCATGAGCCGTACTAGCGACTACAGATACCATCTAGCAGTTGTGTCCTCATTACTCCGAGGCAGGGAGGCTCACCCGAGCGAAGATTTCTGAGGCGATGAGCTTGTTGGCCGATCTCACCCTCTCATGATCGAAGCCCTCGAGGACTTCCTTGTAGAGAGTCAGCGTGAGGAGTTGGAGCTGGCGCTCTGGAATGCTCCGTACATCGACATATACGTACTTGCACGCAACGTCGAGCTTTCGCGCCAGGGTTTCCATGTCCATCCTGCTCAGGTTGTTGCGAGTTGTGCTCCCAACGTATTCCGGGAGGATTTCTTCCACCGCAACTCGAGCCTTTTCCAGGCGTGATGCACGCCCTTCTCTTCCGGTGACCCTGAGCCACCGTCGCATTGCCATGCGTCGGGCCTCTTTGATGGTGCTGACGTAGTTGACGTGGGTGGATCGCTCCACGTCCAGCTCAGTCGCCAACTCGATCAGCCACTCCAGATCTTCCGACCCGGCGATCATCTCTGGCGTTGTGCACTCTGCACGGTGCTTTGCCAGCTCTCGTCGCCGAAGGATACCCCACGCGGTGTCCATCGCCTTCTTGGTAGGAACATCACCGAAACCCGAGACCTTCAGGAGGTGCTTTTCGAGGAGAAGCCGGGCTTCTCCGACAGCCTGCTGAGACTTCGTCTTCTTGCTACTTCGGAGGAGGGCAATGGACAGAGCCAGGTAGTAGACCATGGTATTGTCTCGCTTCTCGATCTCCTCGAGCTTGGTGGTGAGGCGGGTCACCTCGGCGTCCAGGGCCGAGATCTCGCTGCTGTCCTTCTTGCTACGGATCCAACCGAAGCTGAAGAACGAAGTGACAGCCGCCCACAGGCGACCGAAAACGGTCGTAGCGACCGCGGTAGAACTACTCATTGGGAACTCCTTCTCTAGTGCCTTGCGACATAGAAGGGGTGTTAATCATGCCCAGTCGTAACGGTTCACAGAACCTTTGGGAAGACCAACGTGGTCAACCCTTTCACGCGCATGAGAACACATTTGCTCAAGTTGAGCGGTAGATATTCATATAAATACCTATCGCCTAACTCAATATTGCCTATTTTTACTACTTATTATACCTATAAATACTCTAATAATAGACTCCTCAGTATAGCACAAAAACACTGTTTTGTCAAGGTAACCGCTTGCTTTTCCTATTATGATAAACCTCCTGTGGACAAAATAGGTGTGCTGTGTGTACAAAGACTCAATATTTGGCTAAAATAAGCCAAAAATAACACCCTTATTTGACACACTTATCCCTGTATGTAGCATTTGACAAGATATACTATATAATGTATACTCCTGCCGTTACGTTGAAATGTGATGTTTGTGGCTAATTTTAGCCAAAGACATCAAATCTCAACAGACAGCCGAGACACCCCCCTCAATGTGTCTGATCTGCTTCCACTCGGCGCAACGCGACTATTATATACCATGGACGCACTGCGCTTTATCACAATCTAGAAGTATTGA
This sequence comes from uncultured Gammaproteobacteria bacterium, assembly GCA_964612105.1. Taxonomy (GTDB): domain Bacteria; phylum Patescibacteriota; class Patescibacteriia; order Magasanikbacterales; family UBA922; genus CAZTEU01. Next base: position 4,497 of record CAZTEU010000007.1, read on the forward strand.
CTCACAAAGCTGAGATTTTTTTGTTGTTCAAAAACTTTATTCATTATATACATATAAATAATGTATGCCCACTTATAAACGCCAAGAGGTGAAGGATAAAGAACGCAAGTTCTTCACCGAGATGGAAGAGCAGACAGTCGGGACAGATCTCATTGAGATGCAAAAGTCCTCATATGACTGGTTCTTCAAAGACGGGATTCGTGAACTTTTTGATGAAGTCTCACCAATCACAGATTTTACAGGTCGTGATTTAGAACTTTCGTTCGAAGACTATTACATTGATGACGCAAAGTTTGATGAAGTGACTTGCCGAGAAAAGAATATAACTTTTGAGGCACCTGTTCGTGTAAAAGCAAAGTTAATTAATAGACGAACAAAAGAAGAGGACACGCAAGAAATATTTCTTGGAGATATTCCAATCATGACAGATAGAGGGACATTTATTGTTAATGGAATAGAACGTGTAGTTGTTACTCAACTTATCCGTTCTCCTGGAGCATTTTTTACAGCAGAAACTGTTCGTGGTCGTAGATTTTATGGAGCAAAGATTATTCCAAACCGTGGAGCTTGGATAGAAATAGAAACAGACCAGAACAATGTCGTGTGGATTAAGGTGGATCGTAAAAGAAAAGTTGCCGCAACTGCGTTATTGCGTGCTTTTGGAATGAGTGAAAATGATGACATCATTAAGGCGTTTGAGGATGTCAACAACCATCCAAACATCGATTATGTTGAGTCTACTCTTAAGAAAGATGTCTCTACAAGCGAAGATGAAGGTTTGATTGAGGTGTACAAAAGAATTCGTCCGGGTGATTTAGCAACAGCAGATAATGCAAAGAGTCTTATTCATGCAATGTTCTTCAACTTTGATCGTTATGACCTAGGTCGTGTTGGTGTTTACAAGATGAACACTAAGTTTAACCTAGGTTTGGATGATAAAGGCTTTGACAGTAAAGAAGAGAGAGTGCTCAGTTTAGATAAATTAATTCTTGTACTTCGTGAGGTTATAAGACTAAACGTAACTCAAGGACCTGCAGATGATATAGATCACCTTGGTAATCGTCGTCTTCGTGCTGTTGGTGAGTTGGTACAAAACCGTTTCCGTGTTGGTCTTTCTCGTATGGAAAGAATAGTAAAGGATAGGATGAGCACATATGAATTGGACAGTCTCTCACCAAACAAATTAATTAATGCCCGTCCAGTTATTGGAGCTGTACGTGAGTTCTTTATGAGCTCACAGCTTTCACAGTTCATGGATCAGATTAATCCTCTTGCAGAATTGGAACACAAAAGACGTATTTCTGCACTTGGACCTGGTGGACTTTCTCGTGACCGTGCAGGTTTTGAAGTTCGTGATGTACACACAACTCACTACGGAAGAATTTGTCCTATTGCAACTCCGGAAGGACCAAACATTGGTTTGGTTGGACATCTTTCTACGTATGCAAAAATGAACAGCTTTGGATTTTTAGAAACTCCATATAAGAAAGTGGTTCATGAAGTGCCAAATGAGGTAAGATTCACGGAAGGTGAGACAGCAAACGAAGATATAAAAGGTGTTGTAAAGGTTGGAGAAAAAATAACATCTTCTATTGCTACAAAACTGGAGAAAAAAGGACCAGAACAAATAAAAGTAAAACCGCGCGCAACAAATGAAATTGTTTATCTTAATTCTTTCGAAGAAGAGCGTGCAATTACAACTGGAGCAACTGTAAAGTTAGATGAGGCTGGATACTTTGTAGCGGAGCGTGTACCTGCACGTGTGTATGGAAAACCAGCTACAATAAGTACAGATAAGATTGAATACATGGATGTTGCGTCCAATCAGATATTATCTCTTGCTACAAGTTTGATTCCATTCTTAGAACATGACGATGCTACTCGTGCTCTTATGGGAACAAACATGCAACGTCAAGCTGTCCCTTGTATTAAACCAGATGCTCCGTTTGTTGGGACAGGAATGGAACGTACAGCTGCATACAACAGTGGGTATGTTATTCGTGCAGAAGAGGATGGAGTTGTTACCGCACTAGATGGAGGAAAGATAGAGATTACAGGAAAAGGAAAGAAGGGAAATATATATACGTACAAGCTGAACAAATTTGTTCGTTCAAATGCTTCTAGTTCTATCAACCAGAGACCGCTTGTGTCTATTGGTGATAAAGTAAAGAAAGGCGATCCACTTTGTGATGGTCCTTGTACAGACAGTGGAGAGCTTGCAATTGGACAAAACGTTTTGGTTGCCTACATGGTGTGGGATGGTTACAACTATGAGGATGCTATTATTATTTCTGAACGCCTTGTACAAAAAGATCGTTATACGTCTGTCCATATTGAGGACTACTCAACAGATGTGCGTGATACAAAACTTGGGCCTGAGGTTGTTACAGCAGATATTCCAAACGTAAGTGAAGAAAAATTAAAGAACTTAGATTCAGAAGGAGTTGTGCGTACCGGTGCAGAAGTGCAATCCGGTGACATTCTTGTTGGAAAGATTACTCCAAAGGGTGAGACAGAGCTTTCTCCAGAAGAGAGACTTCTTCGTGCTATTTTTGGAGACAAAGCTAGAGATGTACGCGACTCCTCATTGTATCTTTCACATGGTGAGCATGGAAAGGTTACAGATGTAAAAGTATTCTCTGGAGATGAGGGAGACAAATTGCAACCGGGAGTTACAAAACAAGTACAAGTTACAATTGCTGACATGAGAAAATTGCAGGTTGGTGATAAGATGGCTGGACGTCACGGAAACAAAGGTGTTATTTCTAGGGTTGTTCCTGTTGAGGACATGCCTTTCTTGGAAGATGGAACACCAGTAGATATTATCCTTTCTCCACTTGGTGTTATTTCTCGTATGAACTTAGGTCAGTTACTTGAGACTCACTTGGGTCTTGCAGCTAATGCCCTAGGTTATCGTGCAGCAACCCCAACACTGGATGGAATTACAGAAGAACAGATTAAAGGTGAGCTAGAAAAAGCAGGTTTCTCAACAGATGGACAGTCACAACTATATGATGGAAGAACAGGTGCAGCGTTTGATAGTAAGACAACAGTTGGTTACAACTACATGCTGAAACTAAACCACATGATAGAAGATAAGCTACACCAACGTTCTATTGGTCCATACAGTCTTATTACACAGCAACCTCTTGGAGGTAAAGCTCAGTTTGGTGGACAGCGTTTTGGAGAGATGGAAGTTTGGGCACTTGAGGCGTACGGTGCAGCTCATACATTACAAGAAGTTCTTACAATTAAGTCGGATGATGTTCCAGGAAGGTCCAAAGCTTATGAAGCTATTATTAAAGGACAGCCTATCACACGAGTTAATTTACCAGAATCATTTAACGTGCTCATGAAAGAGCTCAAAGGATTGTGCTTGGATGTACAACTCCTTAAAAAGGTCGAGGAAAAATATATGCCGCTAGAGGAAGCTCACGCTTTGGAAAAAAAGAACAGTGAGAGTGGTAAGCAAGAGGATGAAACTCTTGCAGACGAAAATATAAAATAATTCAAAAAAAATAAATTAATTATATGATTCGTAATACACTACACTCAATGGACTTCGATGCAATTGCACTAAAGGTTGCGTCTCCAGAAACCATCCGTAAATGGTCTTTTGGTGAGGTTACAAAACCGGAAACCATTAACTACCGCACACAAAAACCAGAGAAGAGTGGTTTGTTTGCCGAAGAAATTTTCGGTCCTACAAAAGATTGGGAATGTTACTGTGGTAAGTACAAAAAAATTCGTTATAAAGGAATAGTTTGTGACAAATGTGGGGTTGAGGTAACTCACTCATTGGTCCGTCGTGACAGAATGGGGCACATAGAGCTTGCTACACCTGTCTCTCATATATGGTTCCTCAGATCTATTCCTTCTAAAGTAGGACTAATCTTAGACTTATCAATTCAGTCTTTGGAAAAAGTTATCTACTTCGCTTCTTTCATCATTACAAAAATTGATGAGGTTGCTCTTAAAGAATCTCATGAGGCTCTTAAGAAAGAGTACAAACAAAAGAAAAAGCAGATAGAAAATGAGTATAACCAGAAAGTTGCAAATGCAAAAGACAAAAAAGAAGGGAAAGATGTTCTTGCAACACTAGCAGACGAAAGAGAGCGCAAAGATGAGTCTTTGGATGAGGAGTTTGATAGCGCAAGCGGTGAGATAAAAGACATAAAGATGTTAAACATTGTTTCGGAAAATCGTTATCAGGAATTAGCTCTTAGATTTGGTCATTTATTTGATGCAGAAATCGGAGCAGGTGCAGTGCGTGTTCTATTGGAAAAGTTAGATTTAGAAAAGACAGCAGAAAAACTGGAGATGGAATACACAAAGAGCAAAGGAGCAAAGCGTGAACGTCTAATACGCAGAGTGAAATTAATTAGAAATCTACACAAAAATAATATTAGACCAGAATGGATGGTACTAAAATCTATTCCAATCATTCCTCCTGATTTGCGTCCTATGGTTGCATTGGATGGTGGAAGATTTGCTACAAGTGATCTTAATGACTTGTACCGTCGTGTTATTAACAGAAACAACCGTCTAAAAAGATTGTTAGACCTAAATGCTCCGGAAGTTATTTGTAGAAACGAAAAAAGAATGTTGCAAGAGGCAGTAGACGCTCTTATCGACAACAATGCTCGTGCTAGTAAAACTGTTACAGCAAGTACAGGTCAGAAAAGGCAGTTACGCTCACTTGCAGACATCCTAAAAGGAAAACAGGGGCGTTTTCGTCAGAACCTACTTGGTAAACGTGTGGACTACTCTGGTCGTTCTGTTATCGTAGTTGGTCCAAAACTAAGCATAGATGAGTGTGGTATTCCAAAACGCATGGCGCTGGAATTGTTTAAACCATTCTTAATGGCAGAAATAATTAAATTAGAACTAGCTCACAATGTGCGTAGTGCTTCTCGTTATATTGAAACAAACGCACCAGAGGTTTGGGATATTCTAGAAGAACTTACAAAAACAAGACGTGTACTTCTTAACCGTGCACCAACATTGCACCGTTTGGGTATTCAGGCGTTCCGCCCAAGACTTGTAGAAGGAAAAGCAATCCAACTACATCCATTAGCTTGTGCAGCGTTTAACGCTGACTTCGATGGGGACCAGATGGCTGTACATCTTCCACTAACAGAAGAAGCAAAGTGGGAGGCGGAAAACTTAATGGCTTCTGAGAAAAATATTCTTAAACCAGCTACAGGTTCTCCTGTTGCAACTCCCCAACAAGATATTGCGCTTGGTGTTTATTACCTTACAAAATATGCTGAGGATGACACAGAAGAAGTAAAGAAAATATTCTCAAACATAATGGAAGCAAAGTTTGCTTACAAGAGTCGTATCATCTCACTAAAAGAAAGAATAAAAGTACGTTTTGATGACCTTTCCAAATTCGAAGAAGGAGAGGGTCCTATTATAGAAACCTCAATTGGACGTATCTTACTAAACGAAATGTTACCGGAAAAACTTCCATTCTATAACGAAGCAATAACAAAGAAGAGAACAAGTGCTATCATCCAACTTCTATTAGAACTTTATGGGCAGGAAAAAACTGCACATACATTGGATGCAATTAAATCACTTGGGTTCAAATATGTGACAAAATCAGGATACTCGTTGGGAATGAATGACTTTGGTCGTGTAGAAGAGAAAGAAGCTATCCTTAAAAAAGGAGATGAAGATGTATTAAAAGTACAAGAACAATACGAACAAGGTTTCCTTACAGATTCTGAGCGTCACACCAAAGTGATAGAGATTTGGACACAGGTTAAGGAAGATGTTGTTGGTTTCAACAAAGAAGGATTAGATAAAGACGGTTCTGTATTTGCTATGATTGACTCCGGAGCTCGTGGAAGTTGGGGGCAACTTGGTCAGGTTATTGGAATGAAAGGACTTGTTGCTTCTCCGAGTGGAGAAATTATTGAGTTGCCTGTGAAGGGAAACTTTAAAGAAGGTTTCGAAGTCCTTGAGTTCTTCATATCAAGTCATGGTACTCGTAAAGGTCTTTCAGATACAGCTCTTAGAACCGCTAATGCAGGATATCTTACAAGGCGTCTTGTGGATGTTTCTCAAGATGTTGTTATATCAGAAGAGGATTGTGGAACAGAAGACGGTGTTGTAATGACAATTGAGAACTCAGAAGACCTGGGACAAAAACTTGCAGATCGTGTAATGGGAAGATACGCGCACGAGACAGTTAAAGACGGAAGAAAGATAATTGTAAAAGAAGGAGAAATTATCACACAGGAAATAAGTCGTGAAATCGCAAAGAGAAATCTAGATAATATACCTGTACGCACAGTACGCAGATGTGCACTTCCAAAAGGAATCTGTATAAAATGTTATGGGTATGATCTTTCCAGCAATAGTGTAGCTAAGCCAGGGCTTGCTGCTGGAATTATGGCTGCACAATCTATTGGTGAGCCTGGAACACAGCTTACAATGAGAACCTTCCACTTGGGTGGAGTTGCCGGTGGAGGAGATATTACACAAGGTCTACCGCGTGTAGAAGAGTTGTTCGAAGCACGTCAACCAAAACGTAAAGCTGTATTAAGTGAAGTGGCCGGAACAGTAGAAATAGAAGATGCTGATGGAAAAATTATTACAAGCCCAACAGGTCGTAAGATTTTCGAGGGGCGTCGTGGACAAAAAATAATTAAAGTTCACTTCGAAGGAATGGATGAGATTCGTGTGCGTGTAAAACGCGGTGATGATGTAATGGTAGAACCAAACGATAAAGTTAAAAAAGGTGACTTACTATTAGTTCGCGGAAGTAGCGGCGAAGAAGTAAAAGCTGAGTACCCTGGAATTATTGGAAAAGATGGAAAAGAATTACTTCTTAGCTATGAAGGTCGTCACACCAAAGAATACATAATTCCAATGGGGTACAAGCTTTGGGTAAAAGATGGAGATGAGGTAGAAAAAGGTCAACAGCTTACAGAAGGAAGTATAGAATTACAGCAGTTGTTTAAACTCAGGGGTCGTGATGATGTACAGGATTATATTTTGAAAGAAATTCAAGATATATATGCATCACAGGGTCAGAGACTAAACGACAAACATGTCGAGGTTATTATTCGTCAAATGTTTAGTCGTGTGTATATAGAAGATGCTGGAGACACAGATTTATTGCCAGGTGAAACAGTGGAAAAATCACAACTCATGGCAGCAAATAAAGAGGCCAAAGAAAACAAAAAGAAAGAAGCTACCGGACGTGAGTTATTCCTAGGTATTAGTAAGGTGTCTCTTTCTACACAAAGCTTCCTGTCTGCAGCATCATTCCAAGAGACCTCAAAGGTGCTGATTAATGCAGCAATTACAGGTAAAATTGACCACTTGGAAGGATTAAAGGAAAATGTGATTATTGGAAGGTTAATTCCTGCAGGTACAGGGTATAAGTCGGAAAATGTAATACCAGTACAAGAAACTGAGGAATAATTGGCTAAGATAAGTAAAAAAAGACCCGTAATTGGGTCTTTTTTGTTTTTCTTACTATTACACTTGACAAAATGCTGTGATATGGTATATTCATAAGTCCAATGCTCCTTACATTACCAACGCAATTTTCACCAAGAAGGGGTGTTTTAAGTGCTTTTCTGAGCATTTTAAGCACCTCTGCTCTGTCCTGTGACAGGCGTGGAGAATGCGTGGCCCACCAAACGACGCTTCGGCGTCATTTCAAGGAAAGGAGAGAAAGATGAAGAAGCATCTGCTGTTCATCATGATCGCGGGGACGGTCCTCGCGTGTAGTCCTGACAGTGAGGTTTCTGGCGAGTCCGACGGCATTTCCGCCGACGGTACCAGCCAGGACGCCACCATCGAGGAGGACACGTACGTTCCTCCGAAGCCCGAGTGCTACGACAACGAGGATTGCGAGCTGGCATACCTGCCGGAACCGTGTACCATCGACACCTGTGTCGATGCGTCATGTCTCCAGCACGTTTGCACCCAGGGCAAATGCAAGCACACGACCCTCAAGAATGGTCAGTCTTGCGACGACGACAACCTCTGCACTCCCATCGACAAGTGCAACAGCAAGGGGAAGTGCGTCGGTGCTGTGAAGGAATGCTCCGAGAGCTCCTCACCATGCCGACTTCGTGTCTGTGACCCAAGTGCTGGCGGTTGTGTGACCAAGTCCAAGAAGAATGGGACGAAGTGCGACGACGAAGATGCCTGCACGGAAGACGACAAGTGTTCCGGAGGTTACTGCAAGGGCAAGAAGTTGCCATGCACCGGCGACGTGTGCACCAACGCGTACTGCTACAAGGTGGATGGTTGCAAGAAGACCGTGAAGGTCAAGGACTGCGACGATGGCAACAAGTGTACTGTCGACGACAAGTGTGGCAAGAAGGATGGAAGCGACTCGCAGGGCGAGTGCAAGTCCGGATCGCCCATGAAGTGCGACGATGGCAACACCTGCACCGAGAACAAGTGCGACAAGGATCTCGCATGCATCTTCCAGCCCAAGACTGCCCAACCTCCCGCAGCCTGCCAGAACGGCGATCCTTGCACAACGAAGGACTACTGTCAGAACGGTACCTGCCAGGGTGGCAAGAAGAAGAACTGCGACGACAAGAACTCCTGCACCGTGGATTCCTGCGACAAGTTCGGGGACTGCGAGCACGAACCGCTTCAGGACAAGCTTTCCTGCACGGATGGTGATCTGTGCACACTCGGCGACCTCTGTGTCCAAGGTGTGTGTGCAGGCGTCAAGAAGAACTGCGACGATGGTAACGCCTGCACGCAGGATGTTTGCCAGAAGACAGGCACTTGCAAGAGCGAGTCCAAGAAGGGAACGTGCGACGATGGTAACGCCTGCACGGAAGGTGACTTCTGTGTCGGCAATACCTGCAAGTCCAAGCCCAAGATCTGCAATGACACTGTTGAGTGTACTGATGACACCTGTGATCCGCAGACCGGAGGGTGCAAGTACAGTCCGCAGGCGTACAACGACAAGCCTTGCACGGATGCCAACAAGTGCACGGAAAACGACAAGTGCATCAGCGGTGAGTGCAAGGGGAGTTTGGTCGTCTGCGAAGACGGCAATTCCTGCACGGAGAACCTCTGCAACAAGCTCAAGGGATGCTACACGCAGAACAAGTCGAACATCCAGACCTGTGACGACAACGATGCCTGCACCAAGAGTAGCAACTGCAACTCCGGCAAGTGTGTCTCGAAGGAATACCTTCAGTGTGGCGACGGCAACCCTTGCGCCATCTCCAAGTGCGATGCCAAAACAGGCAAGTGCACTCCACCGGAGGATCCTTGCAACGACAACACCGTGTGCACCAACGACTCGTGCGACAAGAAGTCCGGCAAGTGTTCGTACTCACCGAACGAGATTGCGAAAGACCTGAACGTGATCTGCAACGACGCAAACTCCTGTACGATCTTTGACATCTGCGAGGTGAAAGAGGTCTTCATGAACGGGAAGAAGGTCGTGACGGTCACCGGGAAGTGCAAAGGAAAGCCGGTGAACTGCGATGATAAGAACAACTGCACCAGCGATGCCTGTGACCCCAAGACCGGGGCGTGTGTCCAGTACTGCCCTCCGCAGTACAAGGACGCGATGGGCAACTGCGTGCTCTGCCCTGTCGGCTAACTGTCGTCAAGGGCGCAAGAACCCTTGATGATTGGTGGGCCACACCTTCCAAGGGGGAGCTTCCCCGTGGGAAGCAAAGCGGCTGCGGGCGGCGAGGTTTCACACCTTGTCGTCCGCAGTCGTGGTCTCACTTATACATGAATATCGTGTATAGATGAGTAAATCCGAGTATAACTCGGGTTTTTTTTGTTGCTTTTTTTCTATACATTATATAATGTATACATAACATATACATTTTCTTATATATATTCTTACACAAAATATGTCAGGACATAACAAGTGGAGTAAAATTAAGCATAAAAAGGGAAAGACAGACCAAGCGCGTAGCAGTATGTTTACAAAAGCAGGTAGACTTATTACTGTTGCTGCTCGTGAGGGTGGAGGAGATCCAGAAATGAACTTCTCCCTACGACTTGCTATACAAAAAGCCAAGTCTGTTAATATGCCAAAGGATAATATAGAGAGAGCAATAAAAAGTGGGACAGGTGAACTAAAAGATGGGAGTGTTATTGAAGAAATTATATATGAGGGTTTTGGTCCGCATGGAATTGCTTTTCTTATAGAGTCTGTAACAGACAATAAGAACAGATCAGTTGGGGAAATAAAGCATGCGCTTACAAGACATGGAGGCTCTTTGGGTGGTCCGGGAAGTGTACAGTGGCAGTTTGAAAGAAAAGGAATAATCAGATTTACATCGGAAAAGAAATCTCAAATAAACGATTGGGACGATTTCCAACTTTCTCTTATGGATGCTGGAGCGGAGGACATTATAGATGAAGAAGAGGGAGTGGAAATTGTTTCATCTGTAGAAAATTTTCAAGAAACACTAAAAGTTTTCGAACAATCGGGAGTAGAACCGGACGACTCTGGATTAGAATGGACAGCAAAAGATACTGTTTCTTTGGACGACTCAGCAAGTGAAAAGGTTTCTAATCTTTATGACACTTTGGACGAACTAGATGATGTGCGTGCAGTATATACAAACGAAAAATAATTATGAAAAACAGGATAATTGGAATAGATCCTGGATATGGGAGGATTGGTTATGGAATTATAGAAGGAGAAGGGCAGGATTGGAAAATTGTGGATTACGGATGTATTTTTACAGACACAAAAAAAAGTTTTTCAGAACGTCTTTTGGATTTGGAAAATCTTCTAGAAGAAATAATAAAAAAATATACTCCCAACGTTGCTTCTGTTGAGGAGCTTTTTTTTGCAAAGAATGTGACTACAGGTTTACAGGTTGCTCATGCACGCGGTGTAATATTATTAACTTTACAAAAACATAAAATAAAAATATTTTCTTGTGCTCCATCACAAATTAAATCAGCTGTTACAGGTAATGGGCACGCAACAAAAACACAAGTACAGCACATGACAAAACATTTACTGTCTCTTACAAAAAAACCGGTACAAGATGACTCTGCAGATGCTCTAGCAGCTGCACTTGCTTGTGCTACTTCCATAAAACAAAAACTCTTCTAATATTTGTTTTATTTTTTAGTTTGTGATAAAAATGTAGGAGGTAGTTTTTTAGTCACCAATCAGCATACACGGAGGTGTAGGATGCAGATAGGACGAGCGGTGTTTCATCAGCTCGGTGGTCTGTTCACGCTTTTGTTTGTGCAGATCATGGGGTGGAGAGAGCTGGAACTCGGCGTAGCTTTTCCAATTGCGTGGATACTTGCGCTTAGCGGAGAGCTTGGTCTGAGAAAATGGCAAGGATTGCAGGATTTCGCAGTAGAGTATGTTGGTATGCGCAAGGAAGAGCTCAACAACATGACTGCAATGACAAGCTACTTGCTGGGAATTACAATCGCGTACTGGATATTTCCACTCCACATCGCGTTCATGTCTGTGTTCATTCTTGCATACGGCGACCCTGCTGCGAGAATCTGCGGAATGATGTTCAAAGACCTAAACGGCGACAACGGATCCAAGAAAAAGACTATCGCAGGGTTCTGTGGTTTCTGTGTTGCAAGTATGGTTGCCCTGGCTCTCACTTTGGCCGTCGACGAGCTTGCAGGCTTCTATCCGCCGATACATCCACCAACACTGGTCTACATGATGCTGGTCGGCACTTTCGCGGGTGCTATCACAGAATGGGTTGGCTGGTTCGACAACACTACAATCCCCATCGTATCTGGAGGTGCGATGTGGGCGAGTACACTGATACTCATTTAACACCACCGTTACTTTGGTTCCGGTGGTGTTCGCATTTATATTGACAAAACGCACAAAAAGAGCTAACTTTTAATTATCTACACGGTAGGTCGTAGGGTGGGGCATGGTGCTCCATTAAGCGATAAGCCGGAAGAAAAGGAGCGCGTCATGGGACGTCCAAGGTCAAAGGTTTTGAGTGACAGCGGAAAGAGGTTTGAGATCCTGAAACTCATCACGAACGAAGTTCTAGCTCTGGGTGGAACCGATGAGGATCTGCGCAGAGTTTTGGAACCGGGGTCAATCCTTGCGGAGCAGATTGCCAAGATGTTGACAGCTGGTCCTGAGTGGGTCTTGAGGGATTACGGCTACATGCCACTCATCCGTTCCGATCTTCAGCCAAGAGCGTACGCAAGTGGTGCTGATTGGGGATTCGAAATCCTGAGGATGATCGAGATCACACTCAAGAAGTTTGGCGGAAAACCAGAGGATTTGAACAAGATCAACAGCAGGAGCACTTACTTGCTCAAACACGTCGCAGCTCTTCTGGTCAACGGTCCAAAGCCGAAGGTGATTGTCGAAAGGACAAGCTGTTTTCCACGAACTCCGTGCGCGACACAAGAATCACTGCTCTGCGCAGAAAGTCTACGATGGGGGCGAATCAACGACCCAAGGTTCACATCCAGAAACTTCCAAGTCGATCCGAATGAAAGCGGTGAGTCATTTGGGGCGATTAGTCTCGCCTCATTCGACAGACCGATTTGGTCTGCACATGTTGCAGCCGGATTGATCGAAGAAGCCGGCTATCGGCTTGCCGGGCTCTGGGGACTGTTCTCGTTCGTCTGCTATATCAAGGACAGGATGCCCGGATGGTACTTGTTTGCCCTTGCGGAAAGCGCTCGTCTCGAGTGGGAAGAGAAGACATTCGCTCCTTTGGCTTTCTCTGGAACCAGCGGGGAGTCCTTGGATCTGCAGGAGATGGGAGACTACAATCTCAGGAGTGAGACCTACGTACCGGTCTACAACAGGTAGCTCAACACAAAGGACGCAACGCGCTCGGTCATCCACACGGTGGCCGGGCGCTCTTCATTTTTAACTAATATTAGCCATATTTCTCTCCTCTGACTTGACATATTCACCTATTATTGCTATACTCTGACCATTAATTCTTCCGATTCATCGGATTCAGACCAGTAAGGACATGCCCCTGCTGTGCCTGGTAAATATATGCATGTATGCTTTCTAAACAAAAAAAGCAAAAGCTAATTAAGAAGTATCAGTCCCATGAGGGAGATACAGGATCATCTCAGGTCCAAATAGCTATTTTAACAGCTGAGATAGATGAGCTTGCGGGACATCTCAAGAGCCATCACAAAGACCACTCATCTCGCAGAGGTTTACTCAGAAAAGTAGGTGAGAGACGTAGATTACTGCGTTATTTCAAAAAAGAAGACTTGAAGGGTTACGAAAAATTGGTCAAAGACCTAAAACTCAAACAAGCAAAACAGTTGGAAAAGCCTGTCGCAGAAGAAGCTTTACCGGCAGACAAAAAGAGTATTGATGAAAAAGCAAAATAAACAAAATAATCCTCTTAAACACCCCGAACAACGTGTAGGGGTGTTTATTGATGTGCAGAATTGTTATTACAGCGCAAAGAATCTTTATGGACAGAAAGTTAATTTTGGAAATATTGTAAAAGAAGCGGTTGGTCCAAGAAAGCTAATCCGTGCAATTGCATATGTTGTTCGTACAGAATCACAGGAAGAACAACCTTTCTTTGAGGCTTTGTATAATCTTGGAATAGAAACTCGTGAAAAGGACTTACAAGTATATGGAAGTGGTTTTAAGAAAGCAGATTGGGATGTTGGGCTTGCGGTAGACGCTATTCGTCTTTCACCAAGCTTAGATGCAATTGTAATCGTGTCTGGAGACGGAGATTACTTGCCACTTGTAGAATACCTACAAAAGAGTTCTGGAAAGCAAGTAGAGGTTGTAGCATTTGGTAAAACAGCATCTGGAAGATTAATGGCAGAAGCGGATGATTTTATAGACATGAGTGAAGACATGGGAACATTTCTAATTACAGATAAGAAAGGGCACAAAAGAGCAAGGGTTAAAAAACAACCAACAAAGTAATTTGTTAATTGTTTTTTGTTCCTTATTAATTAATTGATGATGGTCGAGAAGAATCTAGGTCCACAAGGATCTATCTCATCTTGATCATCTTCTAGAAGAGATCATATATGTTAGAAGTAAAGAAGTGGTCCACCCAATGGGGCGGACGAGAGCTCACCATAGAGGTTGGGCATTTTGCATTACAAGCAACAGCAAGTTGTACAGTGCAATACGGAGAAACCGTGATTATGGCAACCGCGGTAAAGAGTAAGAATCAGAGGGATATAGACTATTTTCCACTGATGGTGGATTTTGAGGAGAACATGTTCGCAGCGGGAAAGATTAAAGGATCTCGCTTCATAAAGCGTGGAGGGCGCCCAAGTGAAAACGCAACACTATCTGGTAGAATTATAGATAGAACAATTCGTCCGCTTTTTGATGACACCGTAAGAAACGATGTGCAAGTTGTACTAAGCACTCTTTCTTATGACGAAGAAAATGATGCTACAATTGCTGCACTTATTGCTGCAAGTTGTGCACTACACATTTCTTCTATCCGCTGGGAAGGTCCTGTTGCAGGTGCGCGTGTTGGAATGGACGAGAATGGAGAGTTTGTTCTTAATGTAACAAAGTCCCAATTAGAAGCTAATGATAAGTTAGATCTTATTGTTGCTGGTACAACAGAAAAACTAATCATGACAGAAGCTGGAGCAAAAGAAGTTTCAGAAGATGTTATGTACAAAGCAATGAAATGGGGAGGGGAACAGCTTGGACCCGTACTTGATCTTATCAAGAAAGTACAGAGCGAGGTTGGTTTGGAAAAAGAAGTAAATGAAGATGCAGAAAAGACACCTGCAATGGAAGCTGCAGAACTTGTAGAGAGTATGGTTGCAGAAAAAGCAGATGAAGCGATCTTCAACTCAAAGAAAATTACAAGAAAAGAGAGGACAGCAATGGTAGATGGACTAAAGGAACAAGCGACAGCGCTTCTAGAAGGAAAAGAATTTGACGAAGATGCAATTGCGGCTGGACTAAAAAATGTAAAACTATATGTCTCAAACGAAATTTCAAAACGCATTTTGGAAAAAGACCAGCGTTTGGATGGAAGAAAACTAGATGAAGTTCGTGAGCTACAAAATGAAGTAGACCTGCTTCCACGTGTGCACGGTTCTGGTATGTTTATGAGAGGAGATACGCAAGTTCTTTCTGTTGTAACTCTTGGTTCCCCAGGAGATGTGCAACTTTTGGATTCCATGGATGAGGAGGGAAAGAAGCGCTACATGCATCACTACAGTGACGCACCGTACACCTACGGAGAGGCTGGATTTATGAGAGGTCCAAGTCGACGTGCTATTGGACATGGTGCGCTTGCAGAGCGAGCAATAAAACCAATGCTTCCAAAGGAAGAAGATTTCCCATATACAATTATTGTGTCTTCACAAGTGCTAGGTTCTAATGGTTCTAGTTCTATGGCTTCTACTTGTGGTTCTACTCTGTCACTTATGGCAGCTGGTGTTCCACTTGCAAAACCTGTAGCTGGAATTGCTATGGGATTAGCTTCCGATGAAAAGGGAAATTGGAAAGTACTTACAGACTTGCAAGATGTAGAAGACGGTCCAGGTGGAATGGATTTTAAGATTGCTGGAACAAAAGATGGAATTACAGCTGTACAAATGGATACAAAAACCCTTGGGCTTACATGGGATATTGTAGAACAGACAATAAAACAATCTGCTGTTGCTCGTGCACAAATCTTAGAGAGTATGGGCAAGGTTATTGCAGAGCCAAGAGCAGATCTGTCGGAGCATGCACCGCGTATTGTTACAATTATGATAGACCCAGAAAAGATTCGTGATGTTATTGGTCCGGGTGGAAAGGTTATTAATAAGATTATAGAAGATACAGGTGTGCAGATGGATATAGAGCAAGACGGGCGTGTAATGATTACAAGCAATGATGCAGAAGGAATGGCGAAGGCTGTAGAAACCGTGAACAACATTGTAAAAGATCCGGAAGCAGGAGAAATATATGATGGTGAGGTTGTAAGACTGGAAGACTTTGGAGCTTTTGTAAACATCCTTCCAGGAAAAGATGGGCTTGTACATGTAAGTGAAATTGCATGGGCACGTACAAACAAACCTGGAGATGTGTTAAACATTGGTGATAAGGTAAAAGTAAAAGTAAAAGAGATAGACAATCTTGGAAGAGTAAACCTGTCCATGAAAGCACTTCTTCCGAAACCAGAAGGTTTCACAGAAGAACCCCCAAGAGACAGACGTCCTTCTGGAGGTCGTGGTTCACGTCCGCCACACAGAGGTCAAAGACCTTCTGGTGACAGACCTAGACCGTCTCATGATAGACCAAAACCACCCGCAAAGAAACGAGGATTCTTTGGTAGAAAGAAAGACTAAAACAGATAATAGACCCTCATTGTATGAGGGTCTTGTTTTTTTTCTGAATATATGGTTTAATG
>CAZTEU010000007.1:20948-87651 GCA_964612105.1 uncultured Gammaproteobacteria bacterium
AATAGACCCTCATTGTATGAGGGTCTTGTTTTTTTTCTGAATATAT
Organism: uncultured Gammaproteobacteria bacterium; assembly: GCA_964612105.1. Lineage (GTDB taxonomy): Bacteria > Patescibacteriota > Patescibacteriia > Magasanikbacterales > UBA922 > CAZTEU01. Next base: position 20,995 of record CAZTEU010000007.1, read on the forward strand.
GGTTTAATGTGTTGGATATTATGCTGGTGTGGCGGAATTGGTAGACGCGCCAGGTTTAGGACCTGGTGCCTTCGGGCGTGTGGGTTCGAGTCCCACCACCAGTACAAATAAACTGAGCCTAGTGCTCAGTTTTGTTATACGCTTTGGTATGTCTTGACACGACCTAGTATCTGTGTTAGGTTAAAGCGTCATCCAAAGCAGGAGACCTCAGCTACGAGAGTGTCGTGGCAGAGACAAAACTTCGGAAGATAGGAGGGTATATGAGAGTGCGAATTGAAAGGTTTGTCCAGCATGTTCGTGATGGTTTGTTGTACAAGGGGCACATCACCATCGCCGAGACAACACTACACTACATGTTCGAGTTCCGTATCCCAATCCCTCAGCTCGCCACGTTGGCAGAGTCAGGGGTTGACCCGGAAGAAGTTCGTAGTAGAATCGTCTTTACGATGAAGCGAGGGGGTGAAAGCATAGAGCTCACAGAAGGAGAGTTGGATGTCTTTTTCAACCTACTTCTTTCTTTCGTGCTGGACTTCTACTACAACCACATGACACGCGTAGCCAATGAAGGGTCTTTCGGTACGGCGCTTCATGGCGAAGGACCAATGGCACAGTTTGGAGTAGAAGTGTCAGCTGGAGTCAGAGGTACGGCAACGTGCGAGTTCTCGGAAGTGGCTCGCGAGATGCTGAGCTCCCAGAAGTTCGGTTGCGCGCTCGCCTAGACGAGCGTCCATCGACAGAAAAAAGAGCCCTTTGTGACTTTGTTCACCTGGGGCTCTCTTCTTTTATAGCGTTGCCACAAACAGATTTTGTGTGTATATTAAATACAAATCAAGGAGGGACAGAATGATTAGGATGCTGGAAGAGATATCAGAAGATGGAGTAAAGAGGAGGATTGTTCGCACAAGCTCCTCTACACTCAGAGCCTTGGATCATCCACAGCGGAGGATATCAAGGTCATTCAGGTGGGACTCAGATCAGGGAATTCCGCACAGCGCTGTGCAGATTGCTGGATCTCTCACCAGAGACGAAATACGCGAGCGAATCGACCAGCTCTCTGCAGAAGAGGGTTCTGAGTAAAGGAGAAGGCGCAGGTCTGGCAGTATGACACTGCCAGACCGAACCCATAAACGTTTAATATGATTTCTGACTTGGATTTTTTCTCTGCGTCTAATGACGAAGATATACAAACAATTGATTTACACAAAACTTCTTCTATCGTAGAAGCTTTGGAAGAATTAGAGATAGAAATATCTCGTTTTTTAGTGGATAAAAAGTATTGTAGAGTTATATACGGAATAGGGGAAGGGAAAATGTATTCTGCTGTAAAAAAATATTTAGACAATAGTAAATATATTAGTGATTGGAAAGAGGAAAAGTCAGGTGGAAGTTGCATCGTTTTTTTCTAAACATTTTGGTATAATACTCTTGTAAAATTAATTTTATTATATGCCAACACCATCACCTGGACCAGGACAAAGCTCTGGTTCTTATACAGAAAAAACAACAAGGAGTTATGGTAATCGTATCGTGGGCTCTATAAAAGGAATATTGGTTGGAGCTATACTTTTTGTCGGAGCGTTTGGTTTGTTATTTTGGAATGAAGGACGCGTAGATCTTTCTAAACTTGCAGAGCAAGCAGAGCGTATAAGTGCTGTTGAGGTGAATACTGGCTCTAACGGTAAATTTGTTGCTGCAAACGGATTGTTAAAAGCAACTCAACCTATTGCAGGAGACGATTACTTTACTGGAGGAGATTATTTGTCTGTAAAGAAAAGTGTAGAGGTATATGCTTGGGTAGAAAACAGCTCCTCTAAAACAGAATCTAAGGTAGGTGGATCACAGGAAACAGAAACCACTTATTCATATGCTACAGATTGGGTAAGTGAGCCCGCAAACTCTTCTCAGTTTAAAGTACCTGCGGGACATGAAAACGTAAACAAAACAGAACAAGATAGTACTACCCATTCAGCTGGAGCAACAGTTGGTGCATATGGATTAAACATAAGCAGTTTATCTATACCAAGCTATGAACCTGTAAGCCTCACTGCAGATAATGTAACTCCATTTTATAAAAACAAGATAGTTGGAAAATATATATATCCTGGAGATAGGGGGAATAAAGCACCTCTAGTGGGGGATGTGAGGATTAGTTATTCTGCTGTCCCATCTAATATTTCTGCTACTGTATTTGGACTAGCACAGGGCAGTCAGATAGTAAGATATACAGATGATAAAGGTGATTCATTATACCGTGCGTTTAAAGGAAGCGCAGGCTCTGCAATAAGCCAACTAAAAGGAGAACACAAATTTATGACTTGGTTGTTAAGAGGAATTGGTTTTCTACTTATGTGGATTGGTTTAATAATGCTATTTGGACCACTTATTGTACTAGCAGATGTGTTACCTTTGCTTGGTAAAGTTACAGGTGGTGTTGTTAAGTTGGCTACTTTTGTGATGGCTTTGGTATTATCTGGTGTAACAATTCTAGTATCCATGCTTGTGCATAATATATATGCTGTAATTGTTTCTGTATTGGTAGTACTAGTTATAATGATTGTTTGGTTGAAGAAAAAGAAAAAAGGCAAGAAGAAAAAGAAATAAAAGACAGAATAAAATAAGAAAACAAAAAACTCGGTTTATCCGAGTTTTTTAATTAATTTAATTTTCTCTCCCTTACTTAATTGTTTTATCCTATACTCTTCTTTTAATGCGGAGGATTTATCCTTCATCTTTTTTGAGTAGACCAGCTTTACAGGTCTTCTTCCTTTTGTAAACTTAGCTCCTATCTTAGAAGAGTTATGTTCTTCTATCCGTCGCTTAACATCCGTAGTAATTCCAGTGTACAAAGTATTGTCAGCGCATTTTATTATGTAGATGTAGTACACAGAAAATTATTGTTTTAATTCAGAAATATCTTTATTGCTCATTCCAACAGTAGCTGCATATTGCAGATATTTTATTGAGTTTTCGTGTTGTTCTACATCGTATGAATCTACACAATCTAATGCAAGAATTACATCGTAATCACGCTGGTAAGCGTCCAGTGCAGTTGTTCTCACACAAGTCATTGTGTTAATTCCAGCAACAATTAGAGTGTCTATATTTAGTTTGTTTAACAGCTCTTCTAAATTTGTCTTAAAAAATGAACTATATCTCTTTTTTATAATGCTGTAATCATTTTCATTATAATCTAGTTCAGGTAGAAGCTTGGAGCCGTCTGTATTTTCTATTGTTACAGACTTATTATTTTTTCTGTTGTACAGTGGTGCGTCTGATAGGTCTTTTTTATATTCTTGACGTACCCAGATTATTGGAACTTTTCTTTCTCTGGCGATTCCAATGAGCTCGTTTACGTTGTTTACCAACTTTTCTTTATGTTCCTTTAATAATCCTTCCTTAAAGAAATCCTGTTGTAGATCTATTATAATGAGAGCCTTGTTCATATTGGCTAGTTATTACAATCCAAAGTCTTCTACACCCTCCATCCTCTCTTTTTCTTTTTCTACTGCATCTTCTTCTCTAACTCTCAAATTACGTATTCTGTACAGTCTTGCAACAATAGAAATGAATAAGTCTTCTTCCTCTGTATTATCATTTCTTTTATTATCACTACCTCCCAAAGGTGTTAGTGGTGTGTGTAATTCTAGATATGAATCTAGTGTGCGCGGTGTTATGTCTTCTCCATCAAGATCTAGTTTGTTTAGGTCTATTTCTACAGAGTGTAGTTGGTTATCGCTTCCTTTGAACAGCACAAGAGCACTGTCTGAATTTGCACGCATTGTATATGAAGAGCCAACCTTAGTATCCTCCCAATTTCTCAACTGTTCACTTCCAAAACTCTCAAAATCTGCAGGAGTAGTAATCTGCTCTTTGTTTTGTGAAAACATTTCCTTAAACTCAGCTCTTATTTTTTTATCCCTCTCCTTCATAGCATATACCTTTGGGTCTACACCCTCTGGTGGCCCGCCCATAATTCTACCATCTACCATTTTACGCATTCCTCTCATATGTTATAAATTATATTAATTATATTATTAATAATAACCGATTAACAAAGAAATATAAAGACCTGCTACTTAACATCTATCTTCATCCCACCAAACCACCTAGAAGTTAGATTGTACAAGAAAGCGCCAACAACACCTGTAACAAAACCAAAGGCAGCAAAATATAGTGGCATTACAGGTATAGCTATTAGCGCAAGTACACTTCCAAAGTTTAGTCCCACTGTTGTTATGTCTATTATTGCCCCAATTCCAGAATACAATAGCCCATAAACCAGCCCTGCAAATGCCATTACGACTGTTTGTACTTTTGCATATTGGAGCACCTTTATTTTTTTTGTTTTAGACATAGGTTTTGTTGGTTTTTTTATATCTCTGTTATTATTTATGTTCATTAAAATAGCTTGTCATATATGGTTCTATTGGTAACCGTAGTATTTCTTCTTTTGTTGCCCACCTATACTCCAAGTGTTCATGGCTCAATTTAACATCACCAGAAAGTATTTCTGTGGAGTAAACAATAAATCTATGTGAAACTTTTTCCCCATTATTATCGAGATCCATTTCATATGTGCCAACAACTTCTTTTGCTTTTATTTTTAACCCAACCTCTTCTATAGCTTCACGCTCTATTCCAATAAAAGAGTCTTCGTTAGCTTCCAACTTACCACCTGGAAAATCCCAGTGTCCTGGAAAATATTTAGCATCTGGAGCTCTTAGTACAACAAGGAATTTATCTCCTTTTTTAATAATTGCTTTCTGTACGATCATAATATTATGTATTTCTAGTATACGTATTTTATAATAATTTGTTAAAAACAGTTTATGATTATGACCCTGCCCATGGAGTTCCAAATATTCCGACAGCAAGTTCTGCCCATGCAAGCAGTAATACTACTACGGAAATAACTGTAATGCGGATAATGTTTTTCTTTTTCATGATTATGAGAGTATATGTAAACTATTGTTATTTGAACTAATCATAAGATATCACATTTTAGTGCTATTTTCCAAATGTTGGTAGGTCCTCAAAAATCCAGAAATTACCCTCAAAATTCCCCTTAACTTAGGGGTATTCTGTTTACACACCTTATCCCCACCTTTTCCTATATACAGCACTTGACAAGATTATCACAATAATATATAATGTCCGAGCATTAAAAACTCAGTAAATCGCTTTCTTCCGGAACAAAGGAAGCCACGTCCCCAGTACATTCCGACAACTGTCGGTGCCTAGCTTGGACCTCTGGAATATAAGTAGCAAAATCATGTTACACTCAATCACATATTCTAGATACTCAAGCAGGTAAGACTACCACATATTTGTCCTACCGCTTTACGCGGTTTTTTTCTTCCCTAATTACCAGTCGTTAGTCTCAGTAATAATTGATTACTAAGATTGTACGGATGATAATGACTGATCATTACAATTCAATATCAACAAACAAATGTAAATGTTAAATCTTTAGAAAACACAATTCTGTGTTTTCGTAGTGCGCAATTCAAGAGCGTACGGTGGATGCCTAGACACGTTTTAACGATGAAGGACGTAGCAACCTGCGAAAAGCTTCGGTGAGGTGGTAAGCAACCTTTGACCCGGAGATCTCCGAATGGGGGAACCCATGTGGTGTAATGACCACATACCTTATGCCCAATACATAAGCATGAGGGGAAGACCTAGCGAAGTGAAACATCTCAGTAGCTAGAGGAATAGAAAACAACAAAAGCTTTTTATATTCCATTCTCTTGGTTATTGTCTCGAGCCTTCGGGCAAGAGATAGTGACCATTAGATTGGTAGAAAAGTGTGATTCCGTAAGTAGTGGCGAGCGAACGCGGAACAGCCCAAACCTATGTTGTGTTGAGAATGGTACGGTTGTCTTCGGATGATTTAGGCCAAACTCTTAAAGGACAGACCGTTGCAATATAGGGGTTGTAGGATACAGTATCGGATATCTGTTATGCCGGACATTATATATTTTGTATAGTCGAATATTACTGGAAAGTAAAACCAAAGAAGGTGATAGTCCTGTAGACGAAATGCATTATATATAGTGTGTCTGTACTCCTGAGTAGGGCGGGACACGTGAAATCCCGTCTGAATCTGTCGCGACTATGCGATAAGGCTAAATATAAAACGTGATCGATAGTGAACCAGTACCATGAGGGAAAGGTGAAAAGCAGCCCGGAGAGGGCGGTGAAATAGTTCCTGAAACCGTACGTTTACAAAGAGCAGGAGTCCGTAAGGACGACTGTGTTCCTATTGAAGAATGAGCCTGCGAGTATGCTATATGTAGCGAGCTTAAGGACCTACCAGTCCGAAGGCATAGGGAAACCGAGTCTTAACCGGCGATTTAGTTGCATATACATGACCCGAAACCGAGTGAGCAATCCATGACCAGGTTGAACCCTAAGTAAGATTAGGGGGAGGACCGAACCCACGCACCGTGCAACATGCGGGGATGAGTTGTGGATAGCGGAGAAATTCTAATCGAACTCGGTAATAGCTGGTTCTCCTCGAAACAGTTTTAGGACTGGCTGTATGTGTTCCCTCTGGGGGTAGAGCACTGGATGTGGTCGGGGCGGTTCGCCGTACCCACTACAATCAAACTCCGAATACCAGAGATTAATAGCATGCAAGTTAGACTGTGGGGGCTAAGCTTCACAGTCGAAAGGGAAACAGCCCAGACCACCAACTAAGGTCCCTAAATTAATACTAAGTGTTAAAGGTGGTGTTGATTCTTATACAACCAGGAAGTTGGCTTAGAAGCAGCCATCTTTTAAAGATAGCGTAATAGCTCACTGGTCAAGAGTCTTCGCGCCGAAAATGTACCGGGGCTAAGTATTATACCGAAGTTGTGGCTTCATATATTATTTATAATGTATGAGGGGTAGAGGAGTATTCTCATCGCGCCGAAGCCGTATCCGTGAGGAACGGTGGAGCAATGAGAAGTAAGAATGCAGGCACGAGTAGCAAAAATGGGTGTGAAAGTCACCCACGCCGAAAACCCAAGGTTTCCAGGGCCACGAGAATCGTCCCTGGGTTAGTCGATCCTAAGGCCAGGCCGAAAGGCGTAACCGATGGAAGAGCAGGTTAATATTCCTGCACTTGGTTGTATGTTGTGAATAGGTGTGCATTTCAAAGATCTGAGCGTTGTATGGCTACACGTCACGCAAGTGGAAGACTGCGATTTCGGTCAAAGTCAATTCAGGTTGGAGAAGTGCCTAGAAAAGCTTATTCATGTCAAGTACAATCAATCCGTACCGCAAACCGACACAGGTGGGTAGGTCGAGAAGACCAAGGCGCACGAGAGAAACATTGTTAAGGAACTCGGCAAAACAGCGGCCGTAACTTCGGGATAAGGCCCGCCCCATTTCGGTGGGGCTCAACAAAAGATGTCACGCGACTGTTTACCAAAAACACAGCTCTCTGCTAAATCGTAAGATGACGTATAGGGGGCGATGCCTGGCCAGTGTCAGAACGTTAAAGGGCGGGGTTATTTCTTCGGAAAGAAGCTCTAAACTGAAGCGCTGATGAACGCCGGCGGTAACTATAACCGTCCTAAGGTCAACTTGTTCATTTCTTGGACAAGTTGAGGACTGGGACGGTTGTATCAAAGACGCTGCCTCAACTTATAGTAATATAAGATTGGTCCATAAATTGTAGTGATATGCAAGAAAATCCTCAAAAGATTGACGCTACTCATTCAGCAAAGAATTATTCTGATTGAAGCTGAGTAGTAAAAATGTGTCAGTACACGGGGGCAACTTGCAGGTGCACCATTGCACCTCAGAGACTTATAAACTACTATCCTATGACATTAAATCCAAATTGGATAGCCGGATTTGTAGATGGTGAAGGTACCTTTTATATAGGTATCAATAAACAGCCTTCTATGACAGCCGGATATCAAGTTTTACCGGAGTTCCGTATCGTTCAACACAAACGTGATATAAAATTGCTTCATCAACTCAGGAAATATTTTGAGTCAGGTGTGGTAAGAGTAAATCATGATGATCGATACGAACTTAGAATTCGAAGTCTGGATGAACTACAAAAAGTAGTAATTCCATTCTTTGAAAAATATCCACTTCACACGCAAAAGAAGTTTGACTTCATTAAGTTCAAGAAAGTAGTTAAATTAATGGGACAAAGAGAACATCTTAGCGCGTCAGGAGTGGTAAAGATCATTGATATAGCGAGTAAAATGAACAGAGAAGATAAGAAAAAAGCACTTGCGATTAAAGAAATGATCAAAAAGACAGGATAAAGACAAAGTCCATGCTAGCTAGAAATAGTTAGAAGGTCCAGAGCGAAATTCCTTGTCGGGTGAATGAAATACTATGCGGGTCACGCAAAAGTATCTCGCCCGAATATTCTGGCAACAGAATACAGCAAACCGACTCATAACGGTGAAGCCCTAACTCATAATGGAGAGGGTAATACCGTGGGAAGTCGTTCTGATTTATATCAGAATTGACCCCGTAACGACTGACTCGAAAGAGGAGACTCGATATGATAATATAATCGGGTAACACGTCGGCTCTTGCCTCAAAAAGACTTCTACGGAGAAAATTCTCCTACGGATAGTCGGCAAGATGAAGGTATAGTCTAATCATTATAGTAATATAATGCAATTGGAGTTCCGACCCGCACGAATGGCACAACGGTGTGACAACTGTCTTAACAATGTACTCGGCGAAAATGCAATTGTCGTGAAGATGCGACATTCACGCAGCAAGACGAAAAGACCCCATGAAGCTTTACTACAGTTTGATATTGATAATTTGCTCTACATGTTCAGCATAGGTGGGAGCCTTCGGGCACCAGTGAGATACCACCCTTGTATTGTGACTTATCTAACTCTGCACCCTGAATCGGGTATGGGGGACAGTATCTGATGGGTAGTTTGACTGGGGCGGTGGCCTCCTAAACAATAACGGAGGCGTTTACAAAGGTTAGCTTGGTCCGGATGGAAATCGGACTGGACGTGCAAACGCATAAGCTAGCTTTACTGCAAGGGCTACCACCCGAGCAGTTACGAAAGTAGAAGTTAGTGATCCGACCGTTCAATATAGGATGGCGGAAGCTCAACGGATAAAAGTTACTCTGGGGATAACAGGCTGATAGCGCCCAAGCGTCCATAGCGACGGCGCTGTTTGGCACCTCGATGTCGGCTCATCGCATCCTGGGGGTGAAGAAGCTCCCAAGGGTTAGGCTGTTCGCCTATTAAAGCGGTACGCGAGCTGGGTTCAGAACGTCGTGAGACAGTTCGGTCTCCTATCTGCTGTGTGCGTTGAATATTGAGGAAACTCGCCCCTAGTACGAGAGGACCGGGGTGGACGAATCTCTGGTGTACCAGTTGTCCTGCCAAGGGCATAGCTGGGTAGCTAAATTCGGCACGGATAAGCGCTGAAAGCATCTAAGTGCGAAGCCGTTTCCAAGATTAATATTCGTTTGAGAATCGTTCGAGACTAGGACGTTGATAGGCACCAGGTGTAAGATCTAACGATCGTAGCCGAGGTGTACTAATATTTCGAGTGTACTACGGAAACACAGAGTTGTTTTTATTAGATACATTTATATTTTTTGTTGAATAACTCTTCATACTGAGTATAGAGTCTAGGTGGTCTTTGCGGTGGAGGTACACCCGATCCCATCCCGAACTCGGAAGTTAAGCCCATTAGCGCCGATGATAGTCGAAAGGCAAAAGTAGGTCGCCGCCTAGACCTTGTACTCAGTATATAATCCCTGAACCACCCGGTTGAGGGTTTTTTGATTATTAAAAATATTTATGATAAAATTCCCCTATAATTAAAATAAAGAATATGGACAAAAGAAAACTGAGCGATGAGCGAGGAGGTAGACAGCCGGAAGAATATCCAATGAATATACCAACCCCACAAATACAACCTGCAATTCCTGCAGAAAAACCTGAGCAAGAAATACCGGAAGGTGGGATTCCTGATTTTGAAGAAGTAGCAAAAAGGGATATATTACCACCAATCGCAGAAGCTTAATTTATCTTTTGTTGACAAAACTAGCATTAGATGCTAGTTTTTGTGTACAAACAAAACGCTGGAGGGTTGTTATGAAGTACAAAAGAGAGAGTATAAGCCTGTCCTGGAGTTCATGGTTTATGGTCTGCGTGGCCACCACCTGCTTCACAGGCTTTCTTCCTTGGCTTGTTAGAAAGAGAGGTAAAGGAGGGGGGCTGATTGGTTCTGTTGTGGGAGTGGTGATTGTTGCACTGGTCTTCGCTAGCGAGGGATTCTCCGAACCTTCGTTTGTTGTCCTGTGTCTAACCTCCTTTCTCCTGTGCATCGGAGTCTTTGCTGTGCAGGACGCAGAGAAGGTCATGCTCCTGAAATGGGGTCGCAGACCTCGTCACACTGGCGAGTGTGCGTACCACGACTTCAACGAGACGAACATCGACGAGTTTGTGGGGCAGATGATTGCTTTGCTACCGCTTTGCTTTGTGCATGAACACATGCACTTCATCACAGAACTGCACTTCTATACTCTACTTCTCACTGGCCTCGCTCTTTTTCGTGTGTTCGACACGACGAAGTGGCTTGGCATCTCACGAGTGGAAAAGTGGAGTACCCTAAACACCGCTCTGCCAATCATGTTTGACGACGTGCTTGCTGGCATTTATGCAGGGATTGTGCTTGTTGTAGCATTCATCTTGCCGACGTGGTATCACTACCTCACCTGACGACGAAAACAAACAAATAGGAGACGAAACGACCCCGCTACGAGTAATCAAAGCGGGGTCAGTTGTTTTTAATTACAATTCCTGTTGGGTAATGATTAGAGCTTGTTAAGTTGACAAAAGCTCCCTAATGTGATAAAAAATGTGCAGAATTCTCGAGAATCATCTCGAGGTAAGGAGAACAAAAAATGGAAGGACCAAGACCTCTCACCCAGTGGGAACGATCTGGGGTGGTTAGGGTAGGTTATTTGCGTCAATTTCAGTACATGACGCGGATGTTTGCCAGGGTCGTCAAACTCAATGGTGATGTAGTGGAGTGTGGACTCGGAATGGGCGGGACTTTCAACATGCTTGCCTATCTTGTCGGAACTGAAAAACGCCCAAGCAGGACTCTTTGGGGCTATGACTCCTTCGAGGGTTGGCCCGAGCCGGATACCATAGATGACTCTCCGCGTAAGCCTCAGAAAGGAGAATGGAAAGTGAGCGAGGAGACCGTCTTGGATCACTTGTCTCAATCGGGTATCAGGACAGAGTTTCCAGACCTTAACTTCAAATTGGTTGGGGGCTACCTCTGCGATACTCTTCCTCAAGCTCCGGATCGTCCGATTGCCCTTCTGCACATCGATGTTGATCTGTATCAGGGCTATGCAGACGCGCTGCTCCATCTATTCCCGATGGTCGAAGTTGGTGGTATCGTCATGTTCGATGAATATCTGGAGTTTCCAGATCATCCGGACTACATAGATGATTGTCAACCGATTGAGAAGTGGCCTGGATGCACCAAGGCTGTTGACGAGTTCTTTGCAGACCGTCCTGAGACTCCCCAGCTATATGAAGAGACAGGAAAATACTACGTCGTGAAGCTTGCGCAGTAGACTTACCTGCTCACTCTCCGTTCGAGCATTCAATCACGATGAAAATACAATCCAAAGGAGACGAAACGACCCCGCTACGAGTAATCAAAGCGGGGTCAGTTGTTTTTAATTACAATTCCTGTTGGGCAATGGTCAGACCCCATTACCTTAGGAAGAATAAAAGCGTCTTTTATGTGTTTTTTAAATTTGCCGGAGACGCAGAAATAATCGATTCTCCAACCCACATTTCTTTCTCTTGCTTTTGCCCAGTGTGACCACCATGTGTACAACTCTGGCTTATCTCCCTCTATTAACCTAAGAGTATCCACAAAACCTGCCTTAACAAAGTTATCAAAACCCTCACGCTCTTCTTTTGTAAAACCCTTGTTTCCTTCATTCTGTTTTGGTCTCGCAAGATCTATAGGTTTGTGGGCAACATTTAGGTCTCCACAAAATATTACAGGCTTTTTCTTTTCTAATATCTTACAGTGTTTGAGAAACATCTTATCCCATTTTTTGTGACGAAAACCTAAACGAGATAAATCATCTTTTGCATTAGGCGTGTAAACAGTTACTAAAAAAAACTTATCATACTCAGCAGTAATAACTCTCCCTTCTTGTGCTACATCACGACCCTGCTTATCCAAAAGTTTTTTTGTTTTTTGTACTCCAGAAATAAAATCGTTTGTAACATTAACAGGTTTTATTTTTGTAAAAATAGCAGTGCCTGAATAACCTTTCTTTTCTGCAGAGTTCCAAAACTCTTCGTACTCCGGCAAATCTATGACAACCTGCTCTCTATGTGCCTTTGTTTCTTGTAAACAAACAATATCTGGTTTATATTTTTTTATAAATTTCTGGAACTCTCCTTTTCTTATTACAGCTCTTAGTCCATTAACATTCCATGATAATATTTTGATATTTTTCATATACATTAAGGGTATCACATACAATTTTTACAAACAAATCTTTTGTTATCCACAAGATTATTGCGATTTTTTTTCTTTGAGTGTATAGTCTAAATCATAATAAAAAACAGACATAAAAATATGAGTGGTAGCAACTTTGACCGAACAAAAAAAGCAGTACTTTCACACATGCTTGAGGTGTTCGAACAAATGGAGGAGGACATAGCACTTTCTCATCAGGAGAAATATGCTTTGCTAGAAGATCTTTTTGAACAAGCATCAGACTCCGGAGAATTGAGGGTAGCGTTCGATCAGTGGTATATTGATCATTCAGACGATTTGCAGTTTGAAAGCGATGCAGATGAGTTGTGGGATCATGCAACAAATCAGGAAGAAGATGAGGATTATGATGGTGAGCAAGATGTAGATGGTGATATAGAAGACGAAGATGATGAAGAATGGTAAAAATAAGAGAAAAGACCTAAGATTAGGTCTTTTTTAATCCACCAAAATGGCCTTGTAGCCGGCTATTATTTCGTGTATTATACTCCTGCATTAATACAGATTAAATAATAATATGTATCCAGAACCTCTGTCTCAATATTTACTTAAGCACCTGTCAAATCACCCAGAACAGCGAGAGCTTATAATGATAATAAGTGATCTTGCCCGTATTGGTAAAACAATTTCACATCACACAAACAAAGCAGGTCTAGTAGGTATCTTAGGGTCTGCTGGTAATACGAATATACAAAATGAAGAAGTTCAGAAATTAGATGTCTTTGCAAATAACTTATGCAAAGATATTTTAAAAAACAGTGAACACATTGCTGCCCTTGCTTCTGAAGAAGAAGATACCGTTGTAGACATGTCTCAACACGGAAGTAATGCAAAATACATTGTTGCTTTTGATCCACTAGATGGATCCACAAATATAGATGTAAACGTTAGTATTGGTACAATTTTTTCTGTAATGAAAAAAAGAGAAGATGTAGAACGCACAGATGAAAGGCAATTCTTACAGACTGGAAGAGAGCAGGTGCTTGCAGGATATATATTGTATGGCTCCAGCACAGTTCTAGTGTTCACGTTTGGAGATGGTGTGCATGAGTTTACATTAGATCCAGACACAAAAGATTTTTATCTCTCAAACGAAAGAATTACAATTCCAGACAAATGTCCTTACTACAGTATAAATGAGAAAAACATGAGGTATATGACAGAAAAGGACAGAAATTTTGTAGAAAGCCTTAAGACAGAAAAAGGGTGTGGCGGAAGGTATATAGGCTCTCTTGTTGCAGATATTCACAGGACACTTATAAAAGGAGGTGTGTTTCTATACTCGGCAATAGATAAAAAAGGTGAAGGGGAATACAAGGGAAAGCTCAGATTAAATTATGAGCTAAAGCCTATGGCATTTTTGATAGAACAAGCAGGGGGGTTGGCAATTGACGGAGAAAGGAATATACTCGATATTACACCGACCAAACTACATGAAAGGACGCCTATTATAGCAGGAAACAAAAATATAATTGAAGATTATTTAATAAATAATAATATGTCTGAGGAATCATACAAGGACCTAAACTCACAGCAAGAGGTTGAATCTCTTGTAAAGGAATCATGTGCAGTTGGTTTTGATGGAATCAACTCAATTAATGATCAGCAAAAATTACAAGACGATACGATCAAAAGCCTAGCATACAATGCAAGTGTAAGTGAAAATCCAGAAGTAAAGAAAGCGTCTATATTTTGGATTAATAAGATCGCAGACTTCCTAAAAATAGAATCAGCATCAAATTCAGAGTACTACCAGAAAAAAGCGAATGGAGACGACCAATTCTTCACTGTGCCTGCTGTTAACAGTAGAATGGTCACATTTCACACAGTACGCTCAGCTGTACGCTCAGCAGATAAACTAAATATCCCTCATCTAATACTAGAATTAGCACTTAGTGAGGTTGGGTACACAGGTCAACAAAAAGACGAGTATTCTGCATTGTGTAAGGCAGCATATATTTCCTTGGGACTAAAGAACCGTAAAGTATATGTACAAGCGGATCACTACCAGCTTGATCCCAAAAAATATGCAATAGACAAGGATGCTGAGATGCAGAGGATAAAAGACGCTATTACAAAAGCAATAGAAAATGGAGTGTATAACATAGATTTAGACTCATCCAAGTTCGAAACAGCAGACCCTAATAAATCAGACAGAGAAAATCAGGGGGAGAATGCAAGGCTTACAGTTGAACTACTTCATTTTATCCGTAGCTACGAGAAAAGCAAGAATATCCCATCTGTTAGTGTTGGAGGAGAGGTTGGAGAAGTTGGTGGAGAAAATACAAAATACCCCCAAGTTAATGCTTACCTAGATATGGTTTCAGAACACATGACTAATCTTGGTGCAGGACATGAGAGGGGTCTAGACAAGATAAGTATCAATGTTGGTTCTGCACATGGGGGAGTGTTAGGCCCAGACGGACAGCCATTAGATGTTGTTCCTCTAGATTTCACAGCTCATCATGATTTGTTTATGTTTGGAAAAGATCCAATGAACCCAGGTAGGCATGTTTTGGCTGTACAGCACGGAGCTTCTACTCTTCCAAAAAGATACTTCTCACTATTTCCAGCAATGCATGTTGCAGAAGTTCACTTAGCTACAGGTTTCCAGAATGTTATTTGGGAAGTTTTAGAAAAACACGATAGTGTGTTGTACGAAAAAATGAAAACAATGACGTTTGATAAGTTTGGAGATAAGATAGCTGGACACAAAACAGAAGCTATTGGGTTTATGAAAGAAAGAAAACGTGTTACAGAGTTTGTTAAAAAAGAATTGTTAATGTCTGGAGCCGTAGAAGAAATAGAAAAGGCATTAGATAATGAATTTACAGCAATCTTCCACTCATTATATAACCTATTACAACCAAAAGCAGGTATTGTTGTAGAAGGTGACAGGTCAGATTAATTATATTAACGTAGTAATTTAATATTTTTTGTATGAAACCGATTCGTATAGCTATTAATGGCTTTGGCCGTATTGGGCGTATACTAACACGTGTTATTTGGGACAATCCTGCGTTTGAGATTGTGGCAGTTAATAGCAGATCTAATGCAGATATATACGCACATTTGCTTAAGTTTGATTCAATATATGGAAGATGGGACAAAGCAGTGTCATATGACAATAACTCAGCATTAATAATTGATGGAAAAAGACTTCCATTCCATCATGTAAATGGAATAGATAGCGCTCCTTGGAGAGAATATGATGTAGATCTTGTAATTGAGTCTACGGGTGTTTTTAAGGACAGAGCATCTTGTCAGAAACATTTGGATGCAGGGGCAAAATATGTTCTTATCACTGCGCCAGCAAAAGAAGAGGACATCACAATGATTTATGGAATTAATCATAATGATTTTGATGCAGAGAAACATAAAGTTATATCTTCTGCATCATGTACAACTACATGTCTTGCACCTGTTGTAAAAACACTACACAAGAACTTTGGAATTAAGCATGGTACTGTTATAACAACACACTCATATACAAATGATCAGCACTTAGTAGATCACCCACACAAGAAAGAAAGTTTTCGTCGTGCGCGTGCAGCAGGTATTTCTATTGTTCCTACTGCAACTGGTGCTGCAAAAGCAATTGGAAAAGTTATTCCAGAGCTAAACGGAAAATTAGATGGGAATGCATTGCGTGTGCCTGTTCCTGTAACGTCTATCATTAGTTTTGTGGCAGAAGTAGAAAAAACAACAAACCGTGACGAGGTTAATGATTTTTTCCGCAAAGCATCAACAGAAGAGTTTCCAGAGAATTTGAACACATCAGATATTGGATTAGTTTCTACAGATTATATTGGTTCTCAATATGGGGCTACAGTAGACACCCTTTCTACATTGGTAACAAATGGAACACAAGTGTTTGTGCAGGCTTGGTACGATAACGAATGGGGCTATGTATCGCAGATGGCAAAACTACTTCGTCATATTGGAACAAAGATATAAAAAACAATTACAAATGATAAACCCCGGGTCTCCAACTCCGGGGTTTTTTGCGAGTCTGGTCGCGTTGGTCTACATGAAGCTCACGTGCTCGCAGGTCTTCTGCTCCAAGTCAATCACGTAAGCCATGCAGTTGTCGAGAGGTCTTTCCGGAAAGCGCTGGACTTCCACTGGAGGCATGTGCAGAAGGTGTTCCGCGATGTACTTCGGCCAGGTCTCCGTGTACTCATAGTGAGTCACAGCCACCACCACATCGTACAAGGACCCATGCATTGCCATGAGTGTGGTTGCGCGTGGAAGATCTTCTCTTCTTGTTGCATCGGACCACAGGACTTCGTGCGAGATGAAGTACTCAAGCAACTCTTCGGAGATGATTTCGGCAGTCTGTGTTGCACGAACTCTCGTGGAAGAGATTACAGAGCATTTCTGCCCCGCGAACCGCCTCATCAGCACCTTGCCGAGCATTTCTGCAGATTCTCTGCCCATCAGTGACAGAATGCCACCTTCTTCTGGTATGTAGTTTCCATGCCTCACAAGGACCAAGTATCTCATCTTCTAACCTCCCAGGTTGTCCGGATGTCTCTGGTGTACTTTTTGCACCCAGGCATCATTGTGTATCGTCTGTGAGCGACCCTTCCGCTCCTGCTTTTCCACATCTCTTTGCAGATACAGAGAGCCTTGTCGCATACTACGACTGGACGCCTCTTCTGCTGAACGGCCACACAGCTTCCCAGGAGGAAAGCCAGTAGCAGTGTAAGTGCGAAATATCGCATGATTCCCTCCGGGTGTGAATGAGCAAATAGTGCCTTATTTTAGCAAGAAAGTCAAGTGAATATGTAGGTTATCCACAGAACTGTCGAAAAAAAATTGACAGTATTTATATCTATGATATCCTTATCCTTAGCAAAGATATGGATATATCACTTCTAAAAAAACTAGGTTTTTCTGACAAAAGCGCCAAAATATACTTGGCGCTGTTATCGTTAGGCCCAAGCTCTGTACGTAAATTGGCAGAAAACTGTGATCTTAACCGTGGAACTACATATGATGCACTCAAGTGGTTACAAGAGCAGAAAGTGGTATCTTTTTATGAAAAGGAGAAGAAGCAATTCTTTGTTGCAGAGCATCCGGATAAGTTAAAAAATATTATTAGAAGTAGAGAGGAAGATCTACAAAGAGCGGATAAGGGATTAGAAAAAATGATACCAGAGTTACTAGCTCTTCATAATAAAGGAGGAGAGCGCCCAGTTGCACGATACTTTGATCACAAAGAAATATCCCTGATTCTGGAAGATATATTGAATACTTGTGAAGAAAATGAAGAAGAGATGTACAGAGTTTATTCTACAGAAGGATTACGCGAACATTTGTATGAAGGATTTGAAACTTTTTCAGATGTACGTGTTTCCAAAAATATTGGAGTAAAAGTAATTGCAATTGGAGAGGGAGGAAAACTTCGTGGGTTGGACGAAAGAAAGTGGATGAGTGGCAAGACAGACACATCAACATATATAATGATATATCCAGGAAAGACAGCATACATATCTCTTAACGCAAAAAATGAGCCTGTGGGGGTTGTAATAGAAAATGATGGGGTGTATGAAACACAGAAACAAATTTTTGATCAGCTGTGGAACAGTCTTTAATATTTAATTATGTTAATAGTTGACTTTGATTACACGCTAAACAGAACAGGATTGTTTAAAGAGGAAATAAGAAAAGTCTTTGCAAGTTTTGGTGTTGATGAGCAAACATTTGAATCTTCGTACCATAAATCAATACAATGGGATGGGGAAGGTTATGGATTTGATTACTCTTTTGAGATACACATAGAAGTCTTAAAAGAAATGGGAATAGATATTAATTCTGATGATATTCTTTCTAAATTAGACGAAACTATTAAAAAAAGTTATTTGTTCGATGACGCCATTCCTTTTCTAAATTATTTTCGCTCAAAAGGAGAAAAGATTGTTCTGCTTTCTTCTGGTAATGTTGAATTCCAAAAAAAGAAAGTAGATGCATCTGGAATTGCAGAACTTGTTGACGAGGTAAAACTATCACATGGGAATAAGGAAAAATACATAGAAAAGGTTATAGATCAAAAACCTTTGTATTTTATAAACGATAATTTAAAGGAGAATAATATAATACATGAGCTTTTTCCGGATGTAATAATTCTTGGCATGAAGAATGGTTTTAAGCATGAGACAGAAGACAGAGGTGAAGATATTCTGTATTTTGATTCGTTAACGGAAATAATGGAGTATGTTAAAAAACTTTGAAAACATAGGTGTTGTAATTTTAGCAGCAGGTAAAGGTACTCGTTTGGGTTGTTCGGACAAGCCAAAAGTTATGTTGGAGATTGGTGGAAAGCCAATAGTAGAACACACAGTGGATATGTTGTATTCTGTTGGTTTTACAAAGCCTCAAATATGTTTAGTAGTTGGTTTTATGGCAAGCTCTGTAAAAAAGCATTTTAAGAATCGTGCGTGTTATGCAACACAAACGGAACAAATTGGAACAGGACATGCTGCATTTGTTGGTATGAGAAGTTTCCCTAAAAATATTTCTAATGTTCTTGTTTTAGGCGGGGATGATAGTGCGTTTTATACTCCAGAAACTATTAAAGATTTTGTATATAAACATATCTCAAGCAATCATGCTGTGTCTGTGTTGTCTGTAAAGAAAGATAATCCAGCAAACCTAGGGCGCATGATACGTGATAAAGAAGGGTGCCTTGTTTCTATAAAAGAGAAGGAGCAGTTATTGGAAGAAGAAAATGATATTGATGAAATTAATACAGGCACGTATTGTTTTGATAAAGAATGGTATCAGGATGCATTCCTTCGTATGCCAATAATAGAAAAACTAGGAGAGTACGGGCTTAACACAAGTATTCTTATGGCAAGAGAAGATGGAAAGGGAGTGCAGGCGGTGTGCATAGAAGATGGTGGTGAGTGGTTTGGAGTAAACACTCCTGAAGAATTAGAAGAAGCAAACAAAATAAAATTAGGAACACAAACATCACAAACTGTCTCCTCTTAATATTATATAAATACATTAAATATGTGTGGAATTATTGGTTACATTGGTTCTAACAGAGCAACACCTGTCTTGTTAAATGGCTTACGTAAGTTGGAATATAGAGGCTATGACAGCGCAGGTCTTGCTGTAATTCATGATAAGAAAATTAATTCCATAAAATCAGTTGGTAAGATAGATAAACTTTCTGAGAAAGTGAGCATTTATCCTCACGAAGCAATTATGGGTATTGCACACACTCGTTGGGCAACACATGGGGGTGTAACAGAAGAGAATGCTCATCCTCATGTTGTTATGGATGGAAAGCTTGCGCTTGTTCATAATGGAATTATAGAAAATTACAGGGAGATTAAGAAAAAGTTAGGTGATAACATTAACTACAAATCAGAAACAGACTCAGAAGTTCTTGCTCACCTAATTGCTTCTCACTACAATGGAGATTTGCGTCATGCAGTAGAGTCTGCGTTACAACATGTTAGAGGAACATATGGGATTGTAGTTATGCATGAAGACCATCCAGACTGCTTAATTGCCGCAAGGATGGGTAGTCCGCTAGTAATTGGTATGCACAAAGATGAATATTTTGTAGCAAGCGATCCAACACCAATTTTAGCTCACACAAAGCAAGTGGTTTTTTTGGATGATGGAGAGGTCGCAGAAGTATGCAGAGATGGTGTTAATACTTTTAATCTTAAAGACGAAAGAGTTGTTAAGTGTGTTGAGGAGATAGATTGGAATGAAAGTGACGCACAAAAACAAGGCTACGACAATTTCATGTTAAAGGAAATACACGACCAGCCAACAGTCTTCGAAGATGCTATACGTGGTCGTTTTGATATTAAAGAGGGTACAGCAAAACTTGGTGGAATTAATATGACACCACAGCAAATGCAAGATATTAAGCGTGTGGTTTTAATTGCATGTGGAACAGCTAGTTATGCTGCGATGGTTGGTAAATATGCTTTCGAGCGTTTAGCAGGTATTCCAACAGAAATAGATGTTGCAAGTGAATTCCGTTACCGTGATCCAATAATAGATCAGCACACGCTTGTGTTTGGTATTTCTCAATCAGGAGAAACTGCAGACACTCTTGCAGCACTTCGTGAGGCAAAAAGAAAAGGCGCTTACGTGCGTGGTATTGTTAATGTTGTTGGTTCTACAATCGCACGAGAGACAGATGGTGGTACATACATTCATGCAGGACCAGAGCTTGCTGTTGCTTCTACTAAAGCATATACAAACATGATTGCTGTATTATTGCTGTACGCAATAGAACTTGGAAGGTTAAAAAGAATAAGTTTAGCAACAGGGCAGAGATTATTAAATGCTCTTCTGGAGGTTCCAACAAAAATGAATGAAATACTGAGTAATAAAGAGAAAATAAAAGAAATAGCCCTTAAATACAAGGACATGAATAATTGTTTCTTCCTTGGAAGAGGTAATAATTTTCCTGTAGCTTTAGAAGGCTCCCTTAAATTAAAAGAAATATCATATATTCACTCAGAAGCATACCCGGGAGGAGAGATGAAACATGGGCCAATTGCATTGCTTAATGAAGATTTCCCAGTAATAGGAATAATGACAAAAAATCAGCTATACGATAAAATGAGAAGCAATATAGAAGAGGCAAAGGCTCGTAAAGCAAAAATATTATTAATTGCTACAAATGGTGATGAGGAAGCAAAAGAATTAGCAGATGATGTAATATATGTCCCTTCTACAATGGAATTGTTACAGCCGTTATTAAACACAATACCATTGCAGTTGTTTGCTTACTATATTGCAGTTGCGCTAGACCGTGATGTAGATCGTCCTCGCAATTTAGCTAAAAGTGTTACAGTAGAATAAATATGAATAAAAAGAAAAACATTGTAATATTTGGTGGCGCGAACGGCACATCTCTTATTGTACGTTCACTAAAGCCATTTGTAGACGAATACAATATAAATGCTGTAGTTTCTATGAGTGATTCTGGAAGATCTAGCGCAAAGATGAGAGACGAGGTTGGTTATTTGCCAACAGCAGACTTAATTCGTGTAATATATTCTTTTTCTTCCTACGATTACAATCTGTTAAAAGAATTATTATACAAGAATAGATTTACCACACATGAAAAATTAAATAATTTTAATATAGGAGCTTTGTTTCTAGGTCTTGCTGGAAAATATACTGATGATTTGGTTGCTACTATCAGAGCAATGGAAGAGGTTTTAAAATGTGTAGGGAAAGTATTTCCTGCAACACTAGATATGACAGATCTAAATGTAGAACTAGAGAGCGGGAGAACAATAAAGGGTGAGGGAGAAATAGATGATCCGGAAGGTTTGCGAGACTCAACCATAAAAAGAGCTTGGTTGGAGAGAGACGGAAAACTTTTTGATGGAGCAAAAGAAGTTATAGAAAATGCAGATATAATTGTTACTGGCCCAGGGGATCTGTACACCAGTAGTATTGCATCACTCCTAGCAAAAGGAACCAAAGAGGCCATAGAATTATCTGGTGCACCAATTATATATGTGGCAGGAAATAAATATACAGCAAATGGAGAATTCGCTCCAATAAAACTATCTGAACGTATTAGTGCACTAGAAAATTATTTACCAAAGAAAGTAAATAATATAATATATAACAGTCATATTCCGGCTGGAGAAGAGAAAGGGTTATATAATAAGAAGCATTGGGGAATATTAGAAAATGACATGGAAGAAGAACGAGTTAATGTTTCTGATTTTGAACGTAAGGGTGGTGGTATTTCTACAAAAAAACTTGGTAAAATATTAAAGGATATTATTATCTAATATGAATAAAACAGACCTACCAACAACAGCTGTAAAGTTTACAGTTGAGGAAGACGGAAAAATAGTGGGACATGCTTTCTTGTTTCTAATTTTCAACGAGCTTCATGATAAAAAGTATGGATTAATGGAGGATGTATATGTGGAAGAAGAATATCGAGGGAAAGGAATTGGAAAAAATCTTGTAGACAGTGTAATTAAAGAGGCAGAACTACGTGGTTGTTATAAGTTGCTTGCACAAAGTAGATACGGAAGAGAACATGTACATGAGCTATACAAGAAGTTTGGCTTTAATGATCACGGAAAGAACTTTCGAATGGATTTTAATAAATAAATATGAATCTATACGAATTTGAAGGAAAAAATATTTTTAGTAAATTCGACATCTCTATTCCAAAGGGTTTTAACGTAAAAAGAGGAGAAGATGTTATTTTGGAATATAATAGTTTAGGAGTTACAGATGTTGTAGTAAAAGCACAGGTATTGTCTGGAAAAAGAGGGAAGAATAATGCTATATTGTTTTGTTCATCAGCAGAAGAAACCTCTCAGGCAGTAAAAGACCTTTTCAATATGGATGTGCGCGGACAGTATGTTGCATCTGTAAGAGTAGAAGAAAAATTAAACATTATAGAAGAACACTATCTCTCCATCACTTATGATACAAATGGTAAACAGCTGATACTTGTGTACTCTGCAGAAGGTGGGGTGGATATAGAAGATGTTCCGGATGAAAAAATACAGAAAATTCATTTAGACATAAGGAGTGAAAATCCAGACAATCTCCCAAACGAGTGTAAAGAAGTGGCACAGAAGCTTTGGAAGTGTTTTTTAGATAGCGACACACGTCTTGTGGAAATAAATCCACTTGTAAAAACAGAAAAGGGAGATTGGGTTGCAGCAGACGCAAAAATTGCGATAGATGATGATGCTTTCTTTAGGCATGATGAGTGGAAAGCTTTAGAGCCAAGAACAATGATGGGTCGCCCACCAACAGAACGAGAGGTTTCGGTAAAAGAAATAGATAAAGGAGAGGGGTATTATCGTGGTACAGCTGGAAAATATATAGAGATGGATGGTGATATAGCTGTGCTTTTCTCTGGGGGTGGTGCAAGTATTGCAAACATGGACGAGCTACAAAAAAATGGTTTGTCTGCATCTAACTATACAGAATACTCTGGAAACCCTCCTCAGGAAAAAGTATACGAATTAGCAAAGATAGTACTATCTAAACCCGGACTAAAAGGATTATGGATTGCAGGAGGAGTTTCTAACTTTACAGACGTAGGTGCAACCTTTGCTGGAATTATACAAGCACTAGATGAGATTAAACCAAAATATCCAATTGTTATTCGTCGTGCTGGTGTAAATGAAAAAGAAGGTATGAGATTAATGAGAGAGTGTGGCGAAAGAAATAATCTCAACATAAAATACTTTGGTAAGGAAATTTCAATGGGCGAGACAGCAGGTGAGTTAGCAAAAATGATAAATTAATATGGGAATACTAATAGATAACAATACAAAAGTATTAATACAGGGAATTACAGGTAAAGAAGGGCAGAAGGCTGCAAAATCTATGTTAGATTATGGTACAAATGTTGTTGGTGGAGTACGTCCAGGAAAAGGTGGTGAAGAGGTGCTTGGTAAACCTGTGTTTAACACAGTTGCAGAAGCAATGGAAGAGTTTCCAGACATAACAACATCAGCTATCTATGTACCCCCGTTTGCTGCAAAGGGTGCAATAATGGAGGCTATAGACTCTGGTATTTCATACATTAACACAATTATTGAGCGTATACCTATAAAAGACACTGCATATTGCTTGGCAATGGCAAAAGAAAAAGGAACAAAAATAATTGGCCCCAGCTCACTTGGTTATATTACTCCAGGTGTTGGAAGATTGGGTGTTGTTGGTGGACCGAAAACTTCTGCAGATGAAGTTTTTACTCCGGGAAGCATAGGAATAATTTCACGTTCTGGTGGAATGACGAATGAGGTATCATGGCAGGTGCGCAAGGCCGGCATGGGTCAGAGTACAGCTGTGCATGTAGGTGGAGATCTTTTAATGGGTACAACTTATGCAGATCTCTTAAAACTTTTTGAAAAAGATGAACAAACAAAAGCTGTAATTATTTTTGGAGAGCACGGAGGTAGTTATGAATTTGAAATTGTTGATCTAATAAATAATAAGGAATATACAAAACCTCTTGCTGTATATGTTGGGGGAAAGTTTGCAAACATATTCCCAGAGGGAATGGATATAGGGCATGCTGGTGCTATAGTTGC
The DNA here is from genome assembly GCA_964612105.1 of uncultured Gammaproteobacteria bacterium. GTDB lineage: Bacteria > Patescibacteriota > Patescibacteriia > Magasanikbacterales > UBA922 > CAZTEU01. Next base: position 45,609 of record CAZTEU010000007.1, read on the forward strand.
TCCGGGACAGGGGGCAGAGGAAAAAGAAAAAGCTCTTGGAGAAGTTGGGGTTATGATTGCAGAACATTACGAACAACTTGCAGAACTAATTAAACCATATTCATAATAATTATACGTATGAAATACACCACAAAGATAACAGATATAAAAGATGGCAAGGAGGCAATAAGAGGATATGATTTATCAGAGTTAGCACAGAAAAAGAGTTTTGTAGAAACTATCTTTCTTCTCCTAAAAGGAGACCTTCCAGATGAAAACGAGACAAAAATGATGAATGTACTTTTTACCTCTGCTATAGACCATAGCCCTGGTACAGCAAGTGCTAATACTGCGCGTATTGTTGCGTCTGCAAAGAATAGTTTGCACGTAGGTGTTTCTGCAGGTATTTTGGCTATGGGTGAGAGGCACGGTAGCGCAATAGAAGGTTCTGCAAAGTTTTTTCAAGAAAACAAAGACGAAAAAGATATTGCAGATTTAGTTATGAAACTAAAGGAACAGAAAGTGCGTGTACCAGGATATGGACACCCAACCTTGTCAAAAGATCACAGGAGTGATACAATTTTTTCCGTTGCAAAAGACACAGGTATATATGGAAAACACTGTACATTTGCAGAAAGCTTTCACAAAGAGCTTAACAACGCCTCTTCTAAAGAATTACCTATTAATATAGATGGGGCAATGGCAGCAGTACTATCAGATATGGGGTTTGATTGGGGTATCATGAAAGGATTTTTCATAATAGCACGTGTTCCAGGATTAGTAGCACAGACGTATGAGGAGTTGACAAATGATAAAGGAATACGTAGAGTTGCACAAGAAGAAATAGAATACACAGGAGAAACAGACAGAAAATTATAATAAGCTAACTAATTATATTATGACAAACAAAATATTCATGGGAGTGGTAACATGTCTTTTACTTGTTGGTGCAGGATGTGCACAGGCAACAAAACCAGAAAGTGATGGAATGAAGAAAGTACTAGATCCAGTAAAGATAGAAGTTGGTTTAATTGGAGATTTTACATCAAAGTACTCAAATGAAAGTGACAACATGAGAAGGGGAATTAGTCTTGCTACAGATTTCTTAAAGATAGAGAGAGTGACTACTGTAAAGAAAGAAGCTGCGTGTAATTTAGAAGAAATTACAGGCGCTGTTGATTTTCTTACAAAAGAAGGTGTAAATGCAGTAATAATAAATATTTGTGATGAGTTAGCTCCAAACACAGCAAAAATGTTGCAAGACAAAAAAATTACGTCAGTGTTTATTGGATCTTCTAACATGGAAGTAGAAAAAGCAGGGGATTATATATTTAGTATGATTTCTGAGTCCGCATCAACAGATAAAAAGTTTGTAAATGAACACTTTGAAAAATTTGGAAATAAGCCAGGAATATTCTCTACAGAAGGATACAATGCCATTAAACTTTTGTCACTTCTTGCAGATAAGGGAGTAGGGACATCTAAAATGATGAAGGATGAAATTATTTCTACTGAGTTTGATGGAGTGGGCGGAACAATTTACTTTAATGTAGACGGTCTTGCTCAAACAAAATAACATCTATAAAAAACAAAAACCCCGCATTGAGCGGGGTTTTTTAATAAAGACTTTATCTTTTTTTACGACGAGTTGTTTTACGACGCGTAGTCTTTCTCTTTGTTGTCTTACGTTTTGCTGGTTTGCGTTTCTTTGTAGCTTTACGCTTCGCAGGTTTACGCTTTTTAGCAGTTTTACGTTTTTTTGGAGCAGCTTTTTTCTTACGTTTTGCTGGTTTGCGTTTCTTTGTAGCTTTACGCTTCGCAGGTTTACGCTTTTTAGCAGTTTTACGTTTTTTTGCAGGCATATTTTTATTTCTCCTCTCTATGGATTGAATACGTGTAACTTTGATATGACCATGGTACATGCCAAATGGCATTACACATACAACACGTTAACACGACAAGCATCGATGTGAACATGCTTCGACCTTTTACAATATTATAATCTTTTTTTTTGCTTTTTTATATACTTAACATTCAAAAACTGTGCATAACTTTTACAAAAATATTTTTTTAAAAAAATAAAAGTAACTTTTGTTACTTTCTTTCTTAGTTTTTTATTTTTCAATGTCTCTTCCAAAACCGAGAAGCAAAAACATTAGTATGCTTCCAAAACAAATTCCAGCGAGATTGAAAAGAAATAATAGAAAACTGTCGTACGCAAGTGAGTTTTGGTTTAGTGCAAAACTTAGTCCACTTACTGCAAGTGGGGGAACAACAGCAACAGCAATTGCTATTCCTGTTAATGATTCTAAAACTTTTGGTTTTGCATAACTGAAAGCTCCTGCGAAACCACTAAATAGGGCTACAAGGAAGTAGAATAGATTTGGTTCTGTGCGAAGGAACATTTCATTTGTTATATGCACCCCTACTCCCTCTATTAGAAAAGCAAGTTTTCCTAGTAAATAAGCAACGAAGATAGTAACAGCAGTTCCCAATATTATAGCAAGTGCAGACTTAACAAGTCTTTTGAGATCTAGTGCTATTATTGCAAGAGAGAATCCAATCAGAGGAATTATTAGAGGAGATAATACCATTGCTCCAATTATTATTGCAATGTTATCTAGGAGTAATCCCAAAGATGCAACTGCACCAGCTAAGGATGTGAGCGTGTAAAAGTTTAACAACTTATTTGTGTGCTGCTCTAGTTGTTTTTGTGTCTTGTTTCTTAGGCGAGAAATACGAGACGTTCTTATTGCCATAACATTTATATTATTGTAGAAAACTGAATGAGTTTTAGTTCGCCGATAGCAATATTTTTATCTAGTTTGTGTTTGGGAATAAAATTAAGATGCCATTCATATACTTCTGTTTGTTTAATCCATTCGAGGAAGTTTCTTAAAATTTGTATAAATAATTCTTTTGCAGACTGAGTTCTAAACTCAAATTGATTTGTTACAAAGATCCACCTAATCATTATCCTGTACGCAATGCGATATTTAATGGATGATTCTGCTAGATTGCAAATCACTTTGCTTCGTTCTACGTTTAGTAAATCAAGAGCATCTGCATCTTTTAATATGTCTAGCAGTATTCTATTTTTCTTTCTTAGTAAAATTTTTGTCAAAACTGTTCCTGTTCCCATACTCTTACAAAAAATAATTCGTGTGGCCATTCCTACGACAGAACCAAACAAACCGAAACGTATTGTCCAGTACCAAAGCATTAAAGCAGACAACGTGTCATCCACAAAAGGCATCAGTACAAAAGATGCTTTTTTGTTGAGTGTTCTTCCTGCATCATGCCACCAAGCAGATAGTATAAGAGCTTGATATTGTTCGTTGCTCAAACTACTCTCTTTAGAGATGCTTCTGCAGTGCGAGACAACCCGCTTTACATGCGAGAGATCGTGGACTGGGTCCTTGCTCTGCCTCATGAAATTTTCCGCTAAAATAAGCAGTTTTTTTACTCTTTCATCCATATACTGGCAATTATATCAAAACTTGGATAAAGTAACAATGCTGATATAGCATAAATATGCTATCTTTAACTTGACAGAAGTGGAAAATTTTGCTAAGTTAAGCGACTACGTTCTTTACAAAAGAGGAGGGAAAAATATGGTTTTTTAGAGTGGGTTGATAGTGTCTTCTTTAATTTGAGGATAGCATCAACCCACTCTGTTACGGGAAACAGGGTACAGATGCGCTTTAGCGCGAGGAGACAGTGACATCATGAGGAACGTCACATTTGAGAGGAAGGCTGCTGCGCTCTTCGCGTTGGTAGTTGTTTTCAACATGGGGGGGTGTATCGACACCTTCTCCGAAGCAGAACAGGACCACTTGGTTTGTCTGCAGAGCACAAAAGGGTGTGATGCAGAATCCGAGGACGGCAGTATCGACGGAAGTTCTGTCGATGCCGATGATGCATACGAGGATTCTAATGACACGCACCTGGACGCAACACCTGACAGCTCTGTGCTGGATGGTGGAGAAGATGGGTTCGTGGATGTGGAAGACTCGCAGGATGATGCTGGAAGTGATTCCGGTGACACGCACCAAGATGCCGATGATGTGACCGATGACGCAGTGGACTCCCCAGATACGTTCACCACCGTGGTGGACAACTGCAAGGGAGTAAACTGTGACGATGGGAACGTCTGCACAAACGACTCATGCAATTCTGTGGACGGATCATGCACCAACACGCACAACTCCGCCGACTGCGACGATGAAAATGTCTGCACATTGAATGACTTCTGCGAGGGGGGCTTTTGCATCTCCGGAATAGACAAAAAGTGTCCGGACGAAGGCAATCCCTGCACTGACGAATCCTGCGACCAGAAGAAGGGCTGTGTTTCACTGCCCAACTCTGCGACTTGCACGGATGGGAATGCCTGCACTACCGCCGACACCTGCACGAACGGAAAATGCACCCCTCAGGGGGCGAAAGACTGCAATGATGGTGACAAGTGCACAAGTGACTCGTGCGACATCTTCAGTGGTTGTGAGCATGTCAGCAAGTCTGGAGAGTGCGACTGTGAGTTCGATGTCGACTGCATCGACAAGAATCCGTGTACTACGGACTCGTGCAAGGACAAAAAGTGCCAGTATGGATTCGCGGACAACGAAGACTGCACAGATGACGGGCCGTGCACTGAGCCGAAGGGCAAGTGCAAGTCTGGCAAGTGTGTTGTTAAACTGAAGTCCTGCGACGACGACAACCCCTGCACTAACGACTCCTGCGACCAGAAGAAGGGCTGTGTTTCATTGCCCAACTCTGTGACTTGCACGGATGGGAACGCCTGCACGAAGGGTGACATCTGCAAGGATGGATCCTGTCAGAAAGGTTCTCCAGTTGCTTGCGACGACGATAACCCCTGCACCAGCGACAGCTGTGACACCAGCACCGGTAAGTGCTTGTTCAAGAAGGAGAAAGAGTGCTTAGGGCACAACAAGTGCACAAAACACAGCGATTGCCTTGCGAAAGGCAGTAAGTTCGTTGGTTGCTGGGATGTAAGCACTATCCAGAACTCGCAGAGCCTTGGCTATTGCCAGAAGAAATACGGTGATGTGGGGAGCAAGTGCCTCTTCGAACTCATCGGTGAGAAGAAGCCCTGTAGTGACGGCTTAGCCTGCACTCTTGATCTATGTAATACAGGCAAGGGGTGTGTCGTTGAACTCTTGCAGCACGATAAGTGCGATGACGGCAATGTCTGCACCAACGACTCCTGCGACCAGAAGAAGGGCTGTGTTTCACTGCCCAACTCTGCGCCCTGCGATGACGGTGACAAGTGTACGGAGAATGACAAGTGCGCAGACAAGAAGTGTGTTGCGGGTACCCCAGTTACTGGCTGCATTGCATGCAAGGAAGATAAGGACTGCGAGGACGATGATATCTGCACTGCTGACTTCTGTTTCGGGGACAGCGGATGCAAATACAAGCCCTCTCCACCCCTGACATCTTGTGACGACAGCAACCTTTGTACGGTTGGTGACACCTGTAAGGACAGCAAATGTACGAGTGGTAAGAAGAAGGTCTGCAATGACTCCAACCCCTGCACCAACGACTCCTGCAACAAGGACAAGGGGTGTGTCTATCTACCCAATTCTGCTACTTGCACAGATGGAAGTGTCTGCACTCTGTCTGACCAATGCAAGGACAGCAAATGCTCTCCAGGTACCACGAAAGACTGCAACGACTCCAACCCCTGCACCAATGATTCATGTGACAAAGTAAAAGGCTGTCTGCACAGCTCCAACACTGCGTCCTGCGATGACGGTGACAAGTGCACGGAGAACGACAAGTGTGCAGACAAGAAGTGTGTTGCGGGTAAAGCGACGCAGTGCGACGACAAAGATCCATGCACAGCTGATTCTTGTGACAGCAAGACAGGTAAGTGCAAGTTCCAGATGACTTGCAAGATGATGAAGGCTTCAATCGAGCTCAAGACCACCAACGCCTGGTGGGAAGAGTTTGGTAAGGCCGGCGTCATGGCGCGGATTTCCGGTACTTGTAGCATTACGCTTTCTAGTGGCAAAAAACAGTCGCTTTGGAGTCTTGGTGTAGATTTCGCGCAAGCGAAGGCACCTCTACGCTGTCAGAATGGGGTTGTGTGTGGTGGACAGGTTTCGCCTACTATCGTATTGGAAGCAGATGTTCTCGAGAAGTCGCATTCCCTGAAGTGTGACAAGGTCCAGGGATATCAGTACACAACCCTCAGTCCTTCTAGCTTCTTCAGCTCCATGAGCGGTCAGGCTGTTATGAAGGCTGGCACCTTCGGGACCAAGTTCACTGCCAAGGTCGGTAACTGCGAGGAGAAAGTCAAGTCATACACCAAGGTGTCAGACGGAAACGGCAATCTAGCCATCGCTTTCACTGCGTGTAAAAAACCATAAATCTCCGATCTACGGATCGGCAAGGAGAACGCGCCAACAGCCTGCGGATTTACATCCAAAGGCTCGAGGCGCGCTCACAGTGTTTCTTTTCTCAAGGAGATAGTGTGGGGATGGTGAGTATATACTCACCATTGAAATATTTAAGACTTTTTGTTATAGTATTAGCGTTTTCTAGGTATGGGCCTGTAGCTCAGTGGTTAGAGCACAACGCTTATAACGTTGGGGTCGGCGGTTCAATTCCACCCAGGCCTACCATTATGTCTGAACAAACATACAAAGTAGAAGAAAACAGTGCAGGTTCCCGCCTGGATGTTTTTTTGGCTGACAAAACTAGTTTTAGTAGGGCGAAAACTCAGAAGCTAATTAAAACTGAAAAGGTTTTAATTAATGGTAAAAGCATAAAAAAGGCAAGTCATGCTGTTCATGAGAATGATACAGTCTCTTTTGATTTGCAAAATGATGATATTGTGCAAGAAGAGGAGAAAGAAGCAACACTACACCCTTCTACAAAGCCACTGAAGATGATAAAAGAAGAGGAGGATTATCTGATAGTAGAAAAACCAGCTGGACTGCTTGTACACCCAACACAGGCAAACGAAGAAGATACTCTTGCAGGTAGAATAATTAATGCATATCCGGAAATAAAAGGAGTGGGAGAGGGCTCTGTACGTCCAGGTATTGTGCACAGGATAGACAGAGATGCTTCTGGACTTCTTGTTATTGCAAAAAACCAAGAGATGTTTGATCATATAAAAGCTCAGTTTAAGACTAGGACAGTTAAAAAAGAATATGATGTGCTTGTGTACGGACACATGGAGAGACCAGAAGGTACAATTGATTTTGATATAGACCGTGGAAAAGATGGGCGAATGGTTTCTCGTCCCAAAATAGAATTAAATCTAAAAAATGTAGGAAAGGTGCAAGATGGGAAGCAGGCAATTACAGATTATAAGGTAGAAAAAGAGTTTGCACGATATTCCATGATAAAAGCAAAAATACACACTGGGCGCATGCATCAGATACGTGTACACATGTTTGCTTTTAATCACCCTGTTGTAGGTGACACACTATACGAAAACAAGAAGCTCATAAAAAAAGGAGATAAAAAACTAAAAAGACTATTCCTTCACGCATCAAAGCTATGTTTTGAGGATTTAAGTGGAAAAGAAGTCTGTTTTGAGTCCAAACTACCAAATAATCTAGAAAGTTATTTAGAAAATATTAAATAATATGGAAGGAAAAGGAAAAATTATAGTTATTTCTGGTCCATCAGGTGCAGGGGAAGACAGCATAATAAATGGATTAGAAAAACAAATTCCAATAGAACGTGTAGTTACAACCACATCTCGTGATATGCGTGCAGGAGAATCAGAAAAAAATCCTTACTATTTTATTTCTCAAGAAGAGTTCGAAAAGGGAATAGAGGATGGGATATATTTTGAACATGCTAAGCATTATAACGACAAGTATTATGGAGTGACCTTTGACGAAATAGAGCGTGTAAAAAGTAGTGATAAAATTGGAATATGGAAAATTGACTACAAAGGTGTGATACAAGCAAAGAAATTAATGCCAGATTTGGTAACAATTTTCATTAATGCCCCATTAGACATACTAGAAAAAAGGATTCGTCAGCGTGAGGGTGTTTCTGAGGAATATATTAAGGAAAGAATGGAATATACAAGAGAATGGCTAGAATATACAGATATCTATGACCATACTGTAATAAATGAGCAGAATAAGCTAGATAAGGCAATTTCTGAGGTTGTAGGCATTATAGAGAAAACAGAGCTATTGACAAATAATGCTAAATAATATACACTGATTCTACTTTAGAAAAATTCCGATGTTGGGACCGCTCAACCTCTCGCTAACACATATAATATGAGTGAAGACATTCGCAATAATCTTAAACCGGGCATGATAGTGCGTGTCCACCAGAAGATTAAAGAAAAGAACGTAAAAGGAGAGGAAAAGGAGAGAATCCAGGTTTTCGAAGGATTAATAATAGCAACAAAGCATGGTAAAGGACCATCTGCAACACTAACAGTACGTAAGGTATCTAATGGTGTAGGAGTAGAAAAAATATACCCTATTCATTCACCTGTTGTGGCCAAGATAGAGCTGGTTCGTGAAATGAAAGTTCGTCAGTCTCGTGCATACTACTTGCGTAGTCATAAGAAAAAACTTAAAGAAGTAAGAAAGCCTAAACAAAAGAAAGTCTCTAAAAAGAAAGAAGTGAAAGAGGAGAAGGTGGTTGAGAAGAAGGAAGAAACTAAAAAAGAAGCATAATAAAACACCCGAAAGGGTGTTTTTTTGTCTTTGTTTCTTTTTTACTTCATCTCCTCTTTAAGATACTTTCCTGTCCAACTTTCTTTTATCTTAATCACGTCTTTTGGTGTACCTTCCGCCACAACTTCTCCACCTTTTTTACCACCTTCTGGTCCAAGATCAATAATCCAATCAGCAGACTTTATTACATCTATGCTGTGCTCTATAATTAGTACTGTATTTCCTTTGTCTACTAGCTTGTTTAATACAAGTAAGAGTCTTTTAATATCCTCAAAATGAAGACCTGCTGTAGGTTCGTCTAAGATATAAAGAGTTTTACCTGTTGCTTTTCTAGATAATTCTGTTGCTAGTTTTACACGCTGTGCTTCACCACCAGAAAGGGTAGTTGCTGGTTGTCCAAGTTGTACATAACCTAATCCAACATCTCTTAATACTTGTAACTTGTCTGCAATATTTTTCTTGTCTGCAAAAAACCTATACGCCTCTTCTACTGTCATGTTTAGTACATCTGAAACATTTTTCCCTCTATAATGAATTTCTAATGTATCACGGTTATATCTTGTTCCTTCACATTCATTACATTCTACAAAAACATCTGTAAGGAATTGCATTGGAATACGGACATATCCCTCACCAGTACAGGCCTCACATCTACCACCACCTTTTACATTAAAACTAAATGTACCAGCATCGTAATTTCTTAGTTGTGCTTCTGATTGATTTGCATACAGTTCACGTATTGCAGTAAATACACCTGTGTATGTTGCAGGATTACTGCGAGGAGTACGTCCAATTGGCATTTGATCTATTGAGATAACTTTATTTACAGAGCTTAATCCCTTAATCTTGCTATGTTCTCCAGCCTCTGTTTTTGCTCTGTGGAAGTGTTTAGACAGTGCACGCCCAAGAATCTTATGTATTAGGGTTGTTTTTCCAGAACCAGACACTCCTGTAACACAGACAAGTTTTGCAAGAGGTATAGAGACATCAATATTTCTTAGGTTAAATGCCTTGGCCCCCTCGACAGTGATTGTTTTTCCAGAACCCTTGCGATATTTTTTTGGCATTGAAATATTTTCTTTTCTGCTGAGGTATCTTCCTGTAAGAGATTTTGAACTCTTCTTGATCTGCTGTAAAGATCCTTTTGCCATTATTTCTCCACCATAATTACCAGCACCAGGACCTACATCTATAACATAATCAGCAGATTCTATTATTGCTTTATCATGTTCTACAACAATAACGGTATTACCAATATCCCTTAGGTGTCTCAATGTATCTATTAGTTTTTCTGTATCCTTAGAATGTAGCCCCATGGAAGGCTCATCTAATATATAGATAATACCTGTAAGACCAGCAGATAACTGTGTAGAAAGTCTAATTCTCTGAGCCTCACCACCAGAAAGAGTAGATAATGAACGATCTAGAGAAACATATCCAAGTCCTACACGGATAAGATGGTCTAGTCTAGCTGTAATTTCGTTTACTACCGGCTTAGAAATATCTTTTTTATCTCCAAGTAATCCTTGTATAAATGGGTTTTCGTGGCTCTTTAAATTTTTACTCAATGCTTGTCTGGAAAGTGCGAATAACTCTTGAGCTTCCTCTATGTTCATTTCAGAAACATCAGAAATAGAGAAGTCTCCTATTTTTACATGCAAAGATTCTGGTTTTAGTCTTTTTCCATCACATACAGGACAGACACGCTCTCGCATGTATTGTTCTATCTCTTTTCTTATATATTCTGAGTTTGTTTCTGCGTGGCGTTGTGTAAGATTTGGAATTATACCTTCAAAATGTACTTTCTTATTATCTATAAGATACTCCTGCCCGTCTGTTCCATAGTACAGAAGATCCATTACATTTTGAGGTAGTTTTTGTACAGATACATTTACACTAAAGCCGTGTGCCGAAGAAACAGCACTAAGTAGCTTCTGATAATACTGCTGATTACCAACTATTCTAGTCCAAGGTTGCACAGCTCCTTCTGCGAGGGTTAGTCTTGGGTTTGGAATAACAAGCTCTGGATCTACGTCTAATATTCTTCCTAGACCACCACAGCGTCCACAAGCCCCGTATGGGCTGTTAAAACTAAAGGAACGAGGTTCTATTGGGTCAAATGTCTTTCCTGTTTCTAAACACACAGGTACTATAGCAAAAGTATATTCTTCATCCTCGTTTGCATCCCACAACAATACGAAACCATTTGAAAGATCTACAGCCTTTTCAATCATTCCATGCATTAGTTTTGTGGTCTTTTTTGTTATGTACCCAATTAGTACATCTATATCGTATGTTCTTGTGGCTTCGAACTTAAACTTACTCAACTGACCGATAGTCATTTCCACTCCGTTAACACGAAACTTATCATAACCACTTTGCTCTAGTTTTTTTAACAGTAGCTTTGGTTTGATTTTCTGTTGCTTAATTACTGGAGATAATATGTATAGACCGCTCCCATTCTTAATTAACTTTCTTACTGATTCTGTAATTTCTCCAACACTGTGACTCATAACCTTTGTATTTGTTTCCGGACAATACTGTATACCAACTCTTGCAAAAAGAAGGCGCAAATAATCTGCTATTTCTGTTGCTGTACCAACTGTAGAACGAGGGTTCTGTGTGTAATTTTTTTGGTCAATAGCAATTGTAGGGGACAGTCCTTGTATTTCATCAACATCCGGCTTATCTTGCATGTCCATAAACTGACGTGCATATGCATTAAGACTTTCTGCATAGCGTCTTTGTCCTTCAGCATATATTGTGTCGAAAGCAAGTGAAGACTTACCGGACCCTGAGAGTCCGGTGATAACTACTAATTTATTTTTTGGAATATCAACTGATACATCCTTTAAGTTGTGCACGCGTGCGTGCTTTATAGAAATATTATTTGGCATATTTATTCGTATCCTAGAGCTCCGTAAAAAGCTTTTCTATCTTTCTCATTATCATCTATATCATGAATATGAGAAGCATTAATATCTAGTCTTATTCCTTTTTTAAAATCTTCTACTTTGATAAACAGAGACTTAGATGCAGTCTTGGCTGTTTTATCAAAAGCCCCATCAAATGCAGTACCTGTATCTCCTAGGTCTATAGCATTCTTTCCACTCATACCAATAAAGTGAAATTCATCTGTTGCGTCTCCTGCTTCGTCAAAGAAGAAGCCAATAACAAGACCTTTTACTCCACCTTTGTCATCACACTCTTTAAGCTTTTCGTCTATTTTTGAGTTTGTAACCCAGTAGTAGACCATTTTTCTTTGCGTATCTTCTTCTTTACCAACTGAATCATGTCCAGTAGCTATATACTTTCCATTACTACATACAAGATATAGTGAAGGTGTTCCTACCCACGCAAAGCTCCAGTCTTCTGTAAACACATCTCCAGCGAAAGTATCCGCTAACATACTACTATTAAACACAGTACCTACAATATTTCCTTCGTAACAGTCAGTTTGCTTGTTTCCAACCTTCTTATAACAAACCTGACTCTTATTTCCTTTCTTGGGACATAACGTACCTGCACACGTCTGCCCATTAGTTCCTTTTACAAAGTATTCATTTCCACAAACAGCTTTGTCGGGTTTAATGTTGTATGTTGCTGATTTAAGACTGGTTTCTTTCAGTGATTTTAATGTTGATTCTGCATTATTTTTTATCTGGTCAGCAGTGTAGAGAATAGCTAAGTCCTTTTTTGTTTCGCTACAATATGTTGGTGCTAATTCTTCCGGATTAATCAACCACGCCTGAGGGAGTCGCAAATTTATTAAGTAAGGGTTAATAATAATTAGGATCATGTAGGATATTGCTGCAAGAAATAGACCCATTAAAGCTCCAGCAATACGCTTCTTTGCTCCTGTTATAGCTTCTGGGGAGCCAGCAGAAAAAATCCACTTGAGTCCTGCTGTCATAATCATAAACAGTGCTACTATGCTTGCTAATATTACTCCGTATCTATATATAAGTTGTATAAATTCACCTATGTTGGAAAATACAGTTTGGCTTCCAAAGCTAGTTTTTGTTTCTATACGTGTTGTTGGATAACAGAAGCCCACAAGCTCTTCTTTTTCCACATCACCCTCTTTTACTTTTGCAGTTTTACCTCCACAAGCATCCTGCGCATCTAGCCCTTGGTATAGTGGGTCTTTCTTAGCGTCTTTTTCACTTAGTCCAAATGTATTTTGTCTAATTTCTACACACTTACTTAGTGTAAAACACCTTGAGTCATCTGACTGAGAAAAGGCGATAGAGGGTAGGGCAAATATTATTATGGATATGAGGACTAATAAATTACGCATATTAGTTTAATTGATCAACGAGTAATGTGCGCCACTGATCTGACGTTACCACACCCTCAATTTTTGTATTGTTTATAATGTATGTTGGGGTTCCTTTTACTCCAAAAATTAGCCCATCTTGTAAATCTTGATGAGTGTATCCAAGGTTTTTTTGACTCTTTACACATTCGTTAAATTTGACCATATTTAATCCTATTTTCTGAGCTGATTTTGTAAGAGCGTCATCCTTTAGCTTATTTGTTTCGAATAAGTCATCACGATATTCCCAAAACTTTTTTTGTTCGAAAGCACATGATGACGCAATACCAGCTGGAATTGCTCGTTCATGTATGCTGGATAGTGGAAAGTGTTTGAACACAACTCTTACGGCTGGACCAAACTCTTCCACAGCTTTTTTAAATATCGGGTATGATTTTTGACAGAAAGGACATTCAAAATCTTCAAAGACAAGTATTGTAATTGGAGCAGAACTCTTTCCTTTTGTTGGGTTATAAGGATGTATTGCTTTCTTGACATCACTTATTGAGAACTCTTTATCTAAGGTCTGAAGTGATGAGTCTGAGGAAAATTCTCCCGCAAATCTCTGTGCAATTTCATCAGCAGTTCCAGTTTTTATCCTGATAAAGTAATAGCCAGTGGTAATAATGAATCCAAGGATAAGCAGTAGAACTGTTCCTCCAATCACTAAAACAGAAATCCCAAGAGGGGTTTTAATAAAGGGTTTCTTGGGCTCTGGATTTTGAACTGTGAATCCTGTATCCATATATTTTATGACAAGCTTTTTGAACATGAATAGTATAGCATGTTTTACAAAATGTCAATAGATGCGAAATGATACAAAAAAACACACCAATTTTTGACGTGTTTTTTATGGGCCCCGTCTCTGCTGTTGCAGTGACGGGTGCCCTCTCATCTTGATTACCTTCTGCTAGGTCAGCTACGGTTTTTGCCGAAAGTGACGTAAACGAGTGTCCCTTCGCTACTGCTGATTACCCTTCGCCCGGCATGCTTAATCTCGGGCGATGTTTTGACGCGACGCTGGCGCTTGGTTTTGGAAGACTTTTTCTCCGGGAAGTGACCTTTGAGGTCCTTCGGTCTTTTCGCGGGGAGTGTGCGATCCCACAGTCGTCTCGCAACATCTCGGAGACTTTCTGGGGTTGTGTCTTCCTTTTTCAGGCGGATATGCCGAGCTTCTTCTTCAGCGTCAAGCAGTGTGCGCATGAGCCATTCAGCATCCAGCCCAAGCTCTCTTGGGTTGTATCTGATAACTCTAGACAGCGCAAATGCACAGATTCTTCCCAAATGGCTGACAGCCAAATGGCGAGTGACTCTGGTGGAGTCTTCTCTGTTGTGCACATGCATGAGCAGTCTTACGCATCTGGAAAGGCTGTCTTTCCGGAGCCTATGGTCAAGCGCATCGCTTCCTCGGAAGAGGCATCGGTATGCGTACCAGTTAAGCTCCGCAAGGAACATGATGAGAGGAACAGGGAGGTCGCCAGGGGGCGTCCTCAGGATCTTTGACTCGATATTACCAATCAGGCCACAGGCCAGCATGGTAACTCCGGTCTTGATCTGGTTGTGTTCCGGTATCGGACCAATCAAGATTCTCAACTTGTTGATCATCGATTCCGGATCGTTTCTCCTTCCCCGTATGCGCCTTATTGCGCATGCATTTGGGGTGGTGTGCACATCTTCCAGGTAGGCAACCACGCCCACCCGAGAGTGTTCGTGGTTCATGATTGCCTCCAGTGATGAACGGTATATTTAAGCACACTTCACAAGCCTTGTCAAGCCCATATGTGTAGGCTATACTATTATCATCAATAAGTACATAATTAAACAACATATATGGCAAAAAACAGCTTAGGGGCACGTGAATCCATGCCACAGCCCGAACCTACAGGCTTGGAGCCTCAAATAGAGCCACAAGAGGTGGAAATAGAGGCTCAGGAGGGGGTAGAGTCTGCAACAACACCACCACAGACATATACTGAGTTGGACGCTAAAATAGCAGATTTAGCTCAGACTGTAGGTCTAGAAAAAGCAGATCTTAGTAAACCAGCCAGTGGAATAGAGATACCAGAAGATCATTTGGGGTCAGTAAACGAAGATCTAGTAAAAAATGCAAAAGATTTGAGGGATTCGACAAACAATAGTATCGCAATACTAATGCTTGGTAAGAAGTCTTTTGCAAAATCAGAAAAAGGAAAAGAGCTCAGTAAAGAAGAGCAAGAGGCTCTGGCTTTTTATCAGAATAAAGAGGCTGGAGATAGCCAGTTAAAGAATGTTCGTGTAGCAAGAAAAGAAGCACAAAAACTCTTGGATGTTATAGATGCTTCTCAATATCGCCAAAAAGCAGAAACACCTGTAGTAGAAGATGTACCCACAAAGGAACCTGTGGCTAAAGCACCTGCTACAGAAGTTGAGCCTACTGTTATACAAGAAGAGTCAGTCGAGGAAGCCGACGAGGAAACAGCTGATGAAGAATCAGAACCTATACAGGACATTTCCAGAGAAGATGCAAGAGGTGTAGCTTTGGGACTGTTAGACGAGATTCAAGGATTGCAGACAGAATTAGAAGGAACCAGTAGATTTAGGGTGTTTAAAAGAAGGGCTTTAAATAAAGAAATAGAGAATAAATTTGGGGACTTGTCAAAAGTACTTGGTACAGTAGAAGGTGCAGTATTATTAGATAAAAAGAAAACAGAAGGCGACACAAGTCCAGAAGCTGTTGCAAAAAGTAAACAGGCGGAAGGAATTGTGACATATTTGGCGGATGTGGTAAGTCATATTCAGTCGGATAAAAGTAGAAAAGCAGAAGAATTGCGTGGAGAACTAGAGCAGGCATTATCAGATGCGGATGCGTTAGCAATAGAAACTAAAAAAGAAGATTCTGGACAGCAATACTCAGAAGGTGGTGTTGCGGCAGGTAGTAAAAAGACCCTTAGAACTAAAGGGGATCAGGTGGTAGAGGGTACAACAGACGAGTTCTTCGATAAAGATGTACAAAAAGTACTTAAAAAACAAAGAGGTGAAGAGGTGGAAGAGGAAGAGGTGACTACTCATACAGACACGAGTGCACAAGAAAAAGCTTATGATGAGTTTGTAGAAAGAGGTAAACCAAAGAAAAAGGCAAAAAAAGGAAGTAAGAAAAAAACACTTGCCACCGCTGCAGGTGTAGCAGCCGCTAGTTTTGCTGTTGGTGCCGGGGTTGCTAATATGGAAAATGAGGCAGGTAAAGATGATGCGAAGCCAAAAGCAGAACTTGTGAAAGCCAGCGAAGAAGCTAGTGTTGGTGGAATGAGCATGGAAGTTAAGCCAGGCCAGTCAATAAGAAGTTCTCGTTTTGATGATTTATTGGGTGGAATGAGTGTAAACATGGACTTTGGTGAAGGTATGACTGTCGCTGACCTTGAGAAATTACCAGAAGAAGATAAACAGCGTGTTGAGAGTTTTGTTGAAGAGGAAATAAAACATATAGGAGAAGATACAGGTTCAGCTGAACAAGCTCCAGAAGAAGGGCAAGATGGATTGACAGGAGAATATAATGAAAAGAGGGCTCAATTAATTGTGCTCATGTCCATTCTTCACGGATATGAATCAGAAAAAGTAGGAGACAAGATTGATTATAAAGTTGAGGAGAAGAAGCAGAATCTTCAAGATAGGATAGAAAAGTTAGAAGAAGAGCTTGCTTTGTTGGATTCTCAGATGTCCAGATTTAGTCCAGAGATGGTTTCAGTTGAGGAGCAGGAGGCAGAAAAAGAAAGAGTTCTAAAAGTAGCTCTAGCAGAATATGATGAAGCTGGAACAGAAGCACTAGATGTTGCAGATGAGGCTACTGAGCGTATGGATGCACAAGACGCAGAAAACCTAAAAATACATGGCCAAAAAATGTTAGAACTTAGAGTGAAACACGATGCAGATGTTAGAAGAATTGCTAAAGGAATAATGGCAAAACCAGAGTTTAAGAAGAGATATGAAGATCAGAGAGTAAAAGCTATGAAATTGGGCGAGCAAGCTAGACAAGCTGACAAGGCTTTTGATGAAGAAGGATTGTCAGATGAAGAAAAAGCAAAGAGGAAAGAAAAGAAAATGAAACTATACGCAGAGTTTTTCATAGCTTCCAAGCTGTTGGATGGAATGGAAGAAGATGCTCGTGCAAAAGCAGAGAGTGAATTAGCTAGCGACTATGCTGCACAGCAAGGAGATATAGATAGAGTATACGGAGGCGCTTTACCTATTCCAGGAACAGATCTACATGCTGTTGTAGACAAAAGCCCGAAAGATCGTAAGAAAGCCACAAAATACGTTGCTAAGAAAGGTGGTGGTGTTGAAAAGGTTCAGTAGATATAATTGCCTCTTGACAGATGTCCACAATCCATGTAGAATGTGGGCATCTTTATTTATCCCTCATTTTCGCCATTTTTTCCTCTTCGTGACCACTCACGAGGCTAGCGGAAAGAGGTTAAAGGAAAAACTATGAATATTCCAAGTATAGAAGAGATGCTCAAGGCCGGAGTGCATTTTGGGCATTCAACTTCTCGTTGGCATCCAAAAATGGAGCCATATATTTTTACAGAACGCCAAGGTGTTCATGTTATAGACCTGGAGAAAGCCAGGGTAGTGATGCAAAAGACTCTTGATATCGTCAAGAAGAAAGCGTCAGAAGGTAAGGTTATTGTGTTTGTGACTACAAAACCACAAGCAAGAGAAGTTGTTAAATCAGCCGCAATAGAATGTGGTATGCCATATCTTACAGATCGTTGGATTGGTGGTTTCTTAACTAACTTTACAGAGATTAAGAAGCTTATTGACTCTTACGTAGACATGAAAGAAAAGCAAGCGTCTGGAGAGTTAGAGAAATACACAAAGAAAGAGCAATTGGAAATTAAAAAAGATTTAGAAAAGAAAGATGCATCATTAGGTGGTCTTGCAAGTATCACAGAGATGCCGGACATGCTGTTCCTACCAGCTTTGCAAAACGAAAAAACAGCAGTAACAGAAGCAAATAGGACAGGTGTTGAGATCATTGGAGTAGCTGATACAAATGCAAATCCAGACAAAGCAAACTATATTATTCCTGCAAATGATGATGCAGTGAAATCTATTAAAATGATTGTAGAACTCGTTGCGGAAGCTGTAAAAGAAGGACGCAAAGAGTTTGAAAAAAATAAAGCTGTTGCAGAATCAAAGGAACAAAAAGCTCCTATAGCAACAGCATAATTACATTTATACCATTCTTTGGTATACTGTAAGACAAATAAAATAAAAATATGGGAATTAATACTTCAGATATAGCAAAACTGCGTGAAACAACAGGCGCAGGCATGCTTGATTGTAAAAAAGCCTTAGACGAAGCTAATGGAGACTTCGACAAAGCAATAGAAATCTTACGTAAAAAGGGAATCGCAAAAGCCGCTAAACGTGCAGGTAAAGTTGCTGCGGAAGGTATAGTAGTAAGCTATCTTCATGGTAAAAAAATTGGAGTTCTTGTTGAGGTAAACTCAGAGACAGATTTCGTTGCAAAGAACGAACATTTTGTAAGTCTGGCAAACGATATTGCAATGCACATTGCAGCGTCTGCACCAGCTTATGTTTCTCGTGATGAGGTGCCAGAAGAAGAAATAGCAAAAGAAAAAGATGTTCACAGTGAACAGCTGAAAAATGAAGGAAAGCCAGTAGAAATGATTGAGAAAATTGTGGAAGGAAAAATGAATAAATTCTATAGTGAAGTTTGTTTGTTAGAACAGTCTTATGTAAAAGATGAAGATAAAACAATCGAACAGCTACTTACAGAAAAAACAGCAGAAATAGGTGAAAAAATCACTATCCGCAGGTTTGCAAGATTTGTTGTGGGAGAAGGAATAGAGAAAGAAAATAAGAATTTTGCGGAAGAAGTAGCAGAACAGATCTCATAAGAAAAAAATGTGTATAAAAAGCCCGACTTTGTCGGGTTTTTTTGATATAATATAAAGTACAACACGTATGAAGCGAATCATAAACTATAGTAAATGGTTGGCCTTTTTTTCCATCCTACTTTTTATTAGCGTATGGTATTTTAGTGTTGGATTTGGAGAATTTTTTGCAGGGGAAAGTCAGGCAGCTGCGAACAATTGGGTTGGTGGTGCAACAGGAGATTGGAACGATGCAGATAATTGGAGTGGGGGTATTCCAGACACATCCGACCAGGTTGCTGTGACTGCAACTTCAACCAGCATATTGATAACAGTGCAGTCGGGTCAGACTGCCAGTTTTGATACTTTCACAATGACAGGGGTATCTGCAAGTGATTATTTTGTTACCACAACTCTTATTGGAAATATAGGCACAGGTGCTTCTATAACAGTTGGAGATGCGGCATACCTAAACCAAGAAAACACAGCTACTCAGACACTGACAGGCACCCTCACAGTGAACAGTGGTGGTACTGTTACACACACAGACAATACAACATCACAGGCATATGAGGTGGATATGGCTGCTGCCACAATTACAATTAATTCTGGTGGTTTTGTTACTGCTAGCTCGACTGGTTTTACTGGTGGTGCATCTGGTTTTGATGGTAATGGTACTGGACCTGGTCTGTTAGACAGTAATGGTGGGCAGTCTTCTGGTTCTGGTGGTGGACACGGAGGTCGTGGTGGAGACGGTGATCACCAAATTCCAATAACAGACGCAAATGATCTTCTTGGTGGTTCTGCTTATTGTACAGCAGCAAATCCAAGCACTATGGGTTCTGGTGGTGGAGGTGGTACGAATGCCAATGAGTCTGGTGGAGATGGAGGAGGGTATATAAAACTAGACGCATCTGGGTCTCTTACAATTGCAGGTAGTGTAACTGCAGATGGTGGATATGGTGCATCCGGAGCAAGTGACCGTGATGCTGGTGGGGGAGCTGGTGGAGGTATTTACTTGGAAGGAACAACTGTTACAATTGATAGTTCCACAATTAGGGCAGATGGTGGGCATGGTGGTGGAGGAGTTACTGGAGGTGGTGGAGCCGGTGGTGGTGGTTGTATTTTTATTTCTTACAGCACCATTTCTGACACTGGTGCGGTAACAAGTACAGATGCTGGAATAGGGCAAACTGTAGCAGGAACACCAGCAGGGGCGGGAACATGGACTCTTTCATCACAAAATACTGCTTCTACGCTAATTGCTCCTTATGCTCCTATACAGATAAAAGATGGAAGTGGGTATGTGACTGTTACAACAACAATCACAGATACAAATGGTGATACAGTTACTCTTTATGTTGATTTTACAGATGATGGAGGTGCGACATGGAGTTCCTCCACAATAGCAACAATTACCCAAGATGATGGTTCCGCAACAACCTCTACAGGTCAGATTGGAACAATTACTAGTACATCAGATGGAAATGCGCTTAGTTTTACAATAGATTTAGAAACAGCTTGGGTTACAAGTACACAAGCATCTGTAAGACTTATTGCAAATGATGGAACAGTAGATAGTACAAACGTAACTTCTACAGGTTTTATTGTCGATACTATTGAACCTAGCAAGCCTGCCAACCTTTTCCTAAACACAACTTCTACGTTATCCGTAATATTTAATTTTGGGGCAACATCGACAGATGATAACTTCAAAGAATACAAGATTTTCTATAAGGCAGGCTCTTCTGGTGTTACAGAATCAGATTCTGCACACACAAGTAGTACAGACTCTAACTTTGGTGATGATACTTTTAATGCTGTTACAACATCGTCTCTTTCTGGTCTTACTGCTAATACACAGTATGTAGCAAATTTGTATGCTTATGATGAGTATGGTTTTAGTACAACCTCTGCAAGTGAGTTCGCTTTCTATACGATGGCGAATACACCAACAGCAACAAGTACTGGTGCATACCATGAAATGACAGTTAATTGGTCTGGAGATGGAACAAATTATTATATTACTCTTGGAGATGCGACTTCTGGAGTTACCACTGCTAGGACATATCAGTTTACAGGTTTGGAGTGTAATACAAGCTATACAGCCAATGTTGTTGCAAGAAACGGAGACACAGTTTCTACAACAGCTGCGACAACTAATGTTACAACTCAGAGTTGTGCAGGTGGGGGAGGGGGACAGTCTGCAGCAAAGAAAACGTTGTTAGACCCAGATGCAGACAGTGTGGACAGTGCAGATGATAACTGTCCAGATGTGTCTAACACAAACCAGAATGATGCAGACAACGATGGTGTGGGTGATGCTTGTGAAGTAGATACAGACGGTGATGGAATTATAGACGATAACGATAATTGTAAGAACACAAAGAATCCAGATCAGAAAGATGAAAATAATAATGATATTGGGGATGCTTGCGAAATGGATACAGACAGTGATGGAGTATTTGATTATGAGGACAACTGTAAGGAGGTAAAAAATACAGATCAGAAAGATGCAGATAAGGATAAGATAGGAGACTTATGTGAGATGGACACAGATGGTGACGGAATAATCGACGATAACGATAATTGTAAAAACAAAAGTAATGCAGACCAGAAAGACACAGATAATGACGGTCTTGGGGATGCATGTGATGAGGTAGTAATAGAAGACAAAGAGGATATAATTCCCGAGGAAAAACCAGAAGAAAAGCCGGAGGAAAAACCAGAAGAGAAACCCAAGGTTGAGGAGAAAAAAGAAGAAAAAAAACCTGTAAAAGAAAAGGTAATAAATAAAACAGAACCAAAAACTGAAAAAGTAGAAGAAGATGCAAGTATTCTCATTAAGAAAGAAGGCTCTCCTGTTTCTATTACAAATAGTCCGCTTGTAGATATTGCACTGGATACAAAATATTCACGCGTAACACTCCAGGACAATTTTGGAAATGTTGTGGAGAATATTCCGGTAACTGCAGAGATGCCTTGGGAGTTTGACAGTGAAGAAGGTAAGAAGTGTATTACAGCAACCTTCTTTGATAACAGAGGGAGAGTTGCAAAACAAAAAGTAAGCTGTTTCATTTTGGATACAACACCACCTCCTGCACCTGAGGTAAAGGTTAAGACTAAAGTGGTGGTAGAAGAAGTAGAAACCGGACAACAAATTACAGTTAGAGGAAAAACAGAGCCTAATGCTGTAATAATTGTGAGTGCTATAAGGACAGGTGATATACCCCTAGAGGAAATTACAGCTTCAATGAATTTGTTTAAAGCATTCGTTGTAAATGCTGCCGATGGCACCTATACAACCAAGGCAGACGAAAAGGGTAATTGGTCGTTTACATTCCCTAAAATCTTTGATCTTGGAAGATATGTTATTACAGCACAGGCCCAGGATGAGGCAGGCAATATTTCAGAACCTGCAAATGTTAATATAACTGTGGGTACAGGCAATATATTCCAAAAATCATTTGCAGTATTAGGTGAATTTATTAATAATCCAGAAGTGGAAAGGGTGAACCAGGTATATGTTGCTCCAGCAGTTGTTATAGTTGGTGGAGTTAATATAGTTGCTACAGGTTTTCAGCTTCCGCAAATATTTGTTTTCTTGAAGTTCCTGTTCTTACAACCAATCCTTTTCTTTAGAAGGAGAAAACATAAAACTTGGGGAACAGTATACAATGGTTTTACTAAAGAACCTTTAGACCTTGCAAGTGTCCGTTTTATAGATGCAGGTTCTGGTGCTGTAAGGCGTTCGCAGGTTACAGATGCACAAGGCAGATATTTCCTAATGGGAAAGCCTGGTAAGTATCGTATTGAGGTAGATAAAGTTGGTTTTGGTAAAATTAGCGAACACCTAAAGGGAATAGAAGTGGATGGTCAATATACGAGAATATATCATGGTGATGATTTAGATATAACACATGACAACACAGAGATTAATTACTCTGTTCCAGTAGATCCAGAAGGAAAAGAAGAGCCTGCTGTGCAACTAATAAGAGAAAGTTTTATTCGTGCAGGACAGCACATAATAAGTCTTATCGGACTAGGAGCCACGGGTATTTCATTTATAGTTTCTCCAACTCCAATGATTGGGGGCTTCCTTGTCCTACATGTTGGTTTTTATGCTATTTCTCATAAGTTTTCAAAAACAAAAATATCAGATACGTTTGGGGTTGTTACAGACAACAAGAGCGGAGATGCTATAAAAAATATTGTTGTTCGTGTGTTCGACAATGCATACCACAAGCTCATAGAAACAAAGCTAACAGATGCAAAAGGACGATACGCAATGTTAGTTGGTCCAAGTGAATATTATGTTACCTACGAAAAACCTGGGTATAAGAAAAAACAGAGTAAAGTAATGGACTTTGTAAAAGATGGGGGAGGTATGATTGCTCGTGATGAAACAATGGTAGAAGGAGGGTATCTTTCAGAAAAAGAAAAACTTCAATTTGAAAAAGAAAAAGCAGAAGCCAGTGCTGTTGCCTCAGAACAAACCAGTAAACGCAAGGAAGAAGGAGAGGCGGGAGAAGCTATGGGAGAACATGTAGATCCAGAGCAGGTTATTTCACAGTGGAAAAAAGACCATGGACTAGATAGTGACAATGGGGTACAATCCACACAGAGGAAGAAGGTTACAACAAAAAAGAAGGTAAAACCAGCAAAAAAAGTAGTTAAAAAAGCCAGTAAAGTAGAGAAAAAGGAGATTGTGGAGCCAAAAGAAGAAACAAAGCCAGTTATGGATGAGCCTAAGGAAGAGAAAAAGGGAGTTACAGATGAAGATTTAGATAATTTTATTAATAGTATTAAAGACATTGTATTATGAGTACCATACGAGTAGCTATAAATGGCTTTGGGAGGATTGGACGCCATGCTTTTAAAGTGGCGCAGGACAACAAAGATATAGAAGTTGTTGCAATAAATGATCTAACAGATAATAAGACTTTGTCACATTTGTTGAAATATGACACAGCGTATCCAGATTTTGCAAAGTCTGTAAGTCATGATGAGAAAAATATTATTGTAGACGGAAAGAAAATTCCCGCATTTGCAGAAAAAGATCCTTCTAAACTACCTTGGAAAAACCTAAAAGTAGACATTGTGTTGGAGTGCACAGGTGTTTTTCGTACAAAAGAAAAAGCAGGTTCTCATATAACTGCTGGGGCTAAGAAGGTTATACTATCTGCTCCTGGGAAGGGAGAAGGGGTGCAATCATACGTAAGAGGTGTGAATTGTGAATCATATGATGGTGCAGATATTATAGACAACGCCTCTTGTACAACAAACTGCACAGCTCCGGTTATGGATGTTATGGTAAAAGAGTTTGGTGTAGAAAAAGGAATATTAACAACAATCCATGCGTATACGTCAGACCAGAGGTTGCAGGATTCACCACACAAGGATTTGAGACGTGCAAGAGCTGCAGCGCAAAATATGGTTCCAACAACAACAGGCGCTGCAATAGCTACAACAAAAACAATTCCTGAGCTAGATGGTAAGTTTGATGGAATAGCTATTCGTGTACCGACCATTACAGTTTCTCTTGTTGATTTCTCTATTCTCCTTTCTAAAGACACAACCCCAGAAGAGGTAAATAAGGCATTAACAAAAGCTTCTAAGTCCAACCTAAAAGGAATACTACATGTTTCAGATGAACCTCTGGTGTCTAGTGATTATATTGGAAATCCATATTCCTCAGTTGTAGACGCAGAATTTACAAAAGTTGTAGGAGGTAACCTTGTAAAAATACTTTCTTGGTACGATAACGAGTGGGCGTATGCAACACGGTTAGTAGAAATGGTAGGTATTGTTGGAAAGACTTTATAATATGAAATCAGTTAAGCAGGCAGGAGACATATATAATAAACATGTAATGATGCGTGTAGATTTTAATGTGCCTGTTGTTAATGGAGAAGTACAAGACGATACAAGAATTAGGACTGCTTTACCAACTCTTGTGTATCTAATAGAAAGTGGTGCTAAAACTATTCTTACAACACATCTTGGTAGACCAGGAGGAAAGGTTGTGGATGAGCTAAAGCTAGACCCTGTTGCAAAAAGAGCATCAGAAATCCTTGAGAAAGAAATAAAAAAAGTGGATGGTTTGGTAGGAGAAGAAGTAGAATCTGTAGTAAATGAAATGAAACCTGGTGATGTAATTATGCTAGAAAATACACGCTTCTCTAGGGATGAAAAAAATAATCAAGGCACACTTGCAAATGACCTATCTAAACTCGCAGATATTTTTGTGCAGGAAAGTTTTGCTGTAGCACACCGTGCGAGTGCATCAAACGTTGGGGTTCCACAATACCTACCTTCTTTTGCTGGTTTGCTTTTGGAAAAAGAAATGAAAGAACTTACGGAGGTGTTAGAAAAGCCGGCACATCCTTTTGTTGTGCTACTTGGTGGGGCAAAAATAGAGACAAAAATTCCTGTACTGCAGAACCTAATAAAGCACGCAGACAAAGTGCTTGTAGGTGGGGCGCTAGTTAATACATTTTTACAAGCAAAAGGTTTTGAAATATGTGACTCACTTGTAGATCCAGATTATGGAGAACAAGCTCTGGAATATATGGAGCAAGAAAATGTTATTACTCCTGTTGATTGGATTGTTGGGGTAAAAGATGGGAGCACAAGTCGGGTGGCTACTATTAATGATCCACTAAAAGAAATATGTAAGCCCAGTGAAGCAATATATGATATTGGTCCAGAGACAATAAAAAAATACAAAGATGAAATTGGAAATGCCAAGTTAATTGTTTGGAATGGTGCTATGGGACTTTTCGAACAAGCTCCCTATGAGAAAGGAACAAATGAGATTGCTGATGCTATTTCTAAAGCATCTAAAGATGGAGCTCATACAGTAATTGGTGGAGGGGAGACAATATTATCTGTTGGTAATTTAGGGCTTTTAGACAGTATAAGTCATGTTTCTACAGGTGGAGGAGCTATGTTGGAAGTTTTGGCAGGAAACGAGCTTCCAGGAGTAAAAGTACTTGGATAGTTTATATGCTATAATTATAAAACAATAATTAATGTAAAAATAAAATAATAATATGCCTGTCAAAAAAAGAAAGAAGAAAAAAACACTCCTGGATTCAATAATCCCAGATTCTACAAGACCTCAGTCTTGCGGACCTTTATTTCACATGGGGGAGCATGGACGCAGACTTTTTGTAACGCTCTTTGGTATTTTACTGGCATATGTAATTATCTGGTTTGCAACCCTTATACGCAATAATCTGCAGGAATATTACTATATTGGACAAGCAGATCGTCCGGAGAGGACAATTACCATTTCTGCAGAGGATACTGTTACAGCAAGTCCAGATGTGGTTAAGACAACTATTGGGATGAACAGTCATGGAGATACCGTAAGTCAGGCGCAAGAAATGAACACCAAAGTAATGAATCATCTAATAAGTGAATTAAAAGAACTAGGAATTGAGGATGAAAACATACAGACAAAGAACTATAATGTATATCCAAGATATCGTTATACAGAAAAAGATGGACAAGTTGAAGATGGTTTTGATGTAAGTCAACATGTATTAGTAAAAAGCTATGATGTAGATTTGGCTAATAAAGTTATTGCACTTGCAGGGAATGTTGGAGCAAACAGTGTAAGTGGCTTGCAATTTACCATGGATGATCCAGAAGTTTACAAAAAAAGAGCGCGCTCCAATGCAATAAATAAAGCACGTGTGAAAGCAGATGAACTAGCTAAGGAGCTTGGTGTGAGTGTGGTTAGGGTGGTCGCTTATAGTGAATTTTCAGATGGAGGAGGAGTATATCCATTTTTCCGTACAGCAACACTAGAGTCGTCTGTCGGTGGCTCATTACCAGAACCAAATATAGAATCTGGAAGCCTAGATGTAACAGCAGAAGTTAATATTACATACGAAATTCGTTAATAAATTATGAAAAAAACTGCAATAAAAAAGGTAAATGCTAGGGAGATCTTAGACTCACGTGGTAATCCTACAGTGGAAGCTACTGTAATTCTTGCAGATGGTTCAGAAGGTATTGCAAAAGTACCAAGTGGAGCATCTACAGGTATTCACGAAGCTTTAGAGCTTCGTGACGGGTCTCAAAAGAGATATGGTGGAAACGGTGTATTAAAAGCAGTAAAGAATGTAAACACAACAATAGCGAAGGTGTTAAAAGGAAAAGACGCATCAAAACAACGATATATAGATGGAATAATGTTAGCGGCAGATGGTACAGCAAATAAAAAGAAACTTGGTGCAAACGCAATATTAGCTGTATCTCTTGCTACCGCAAGAGCTGCCGCAAGGTCTTCTCGTAGGCCACTATACAGACACTTAAGAACTACTTATAGATTAAAAGAGAAGGGCTGGAGAATGCCTGTTGCTACCATGAATGTTCTTAATGGAGGACGTCATGCAGACAATGGCTTGTCAATACAAGAATTTATGATTGTTCCTATGCATCGTAGGTTTGCAGATAGGGTGCGGATGGGTTCTCAGATTTTTCACTCACTAAAACATCTATTAAACAAAAAGAGACTTGCAACTGGAGTTGGGGACGAAGGTGGTTTTGCTCCAGAGTTAACAAATAATGAACAAGCACTCAAGCTTTTAGTACAAGCCATAAAATCTGCAGGATTTGTTCCAGGAAAAAATGTTTTTTTAGCAATGGATATGGCAGCTAGCGAATTTTATCGCAAAGGAAAGTATTACCTAAACAGTCCTACACAGGTATCATCTCCAGACAAGTTAATGCGTGTAGTGGATGGTTGGTTAAAGAAGTATCCAATTATTTCTATAGAAGACCCTTTGGCAGAAGATGATTGGGAAAACTGGGCTCTGTTTACGAAAAAGTTTGGTAAAAAAATTCCTGTCATTGGAGATGATTTGTTTGTAACAAATACAGAACGTATACAAAAAGGCATTGATATGAAGGTTGGAAACGCAGTGCTTATTAAGCTTAACCAGATTGGTTCACTTACAGAAACCATAGATGCTATATATCTTGCGAAGAAAAATGGATATAAGACTTCTATCTCTCACAGATCTGGTGAAACTTCAGACACTTTCATTGCAGATCTTGCTGTGGCTGTTAATTCTGAGTTTATTAAAACAGGCTCACTGTCTCGTTCTGAGAGAGTAGAAAAATATAATAGACTGATGAAGATAGAAATGGAGATTAGTAAATAATGAGTAATATAAAAAATCCTCGTATATACGAGGATTTTGAGTTATAATAATTCCATGACTAAGGAAAATCAAAATAACCCACCTGTAGTTCTTATGATTTTGGATGGTTTTGGTATTTGTAAAGAAAAAAAAGGAAATGCTGTGACATCTACCAGTGCGCCATATCTGTTTAAGTACATGGATGAATATGCTAGTAGTTTATTAAAGGCACATGGTAGACATGTTGGTCTTTTTGAAGGTCAATCAGGTAATTCTGAGGCTGGGCATTTTAATATTGGAGCAGGTAGGGTTGTGAAGCAAGATCTTGTGATGATAAGTGATGCTATAGAAAACGGGACTTTTTTTAAGAACCCTGCGTTTGCTAATGCCCTAGAGCACGCTGAAGAAGAGAGTTCAAAGATACATGTAATGGTATTAC
This sequence comes from uncultured Gammaproteobacteria bacterium, assembly GCA_964612105.1. Taxonomy (GTDB): domain Bacteria; phylum Patescibacteriota; class Patescibacteriia; order Magasanikbacterales; family UBA922; genus CAZTEU01. The sequence goes on from CAZTEU010000007.1 coordinate 74,063, forward strand.
TTACAGATGGACAGAGTGCGCATGCACACCCCAGTCATTTTTATGCTGTTTTGAAATATCTTAGGCAGAAAAAGATAAAGAATGTATATCTGCATATTTTCACAGACGGAAGAGATTCGACACCACACTCTGCTATTGGATTCCTTAATGATTTAAGGAAGAATATGAAAAATGGTGAACATATTGCAACTGTTGGAGGTAGGTTTTATGGAATGGATAGGAATAAGTTGTGGAAAAGAACAAAAAAAGCGTACGATGCTATGGTTCTAGGAAAAGGATATGTTGCCACAAGTGCCGAAGAGGCAATAGAAGCAGGATACAATAGAAATGAGACAGATGAATATCTGCAACCAACAGTGATAACAAAGAAAGGGAAACCAATCGCTAAAATTGATGACGACGATGTAATTTTATTTTTTAACGCGCGCAGTGATAGAGCGAGGCAGTTAACAAAAGCATTTGTACAGAAAGATTTTAATAAAAGAAACCCTGGGTCTTTTAAGAGGAAAAAAATGCCCCACAAACTACATTTCGTTGCTATGACAGATTTTGGTCCGGACTTGCCAGGAATATACACAGCATTCCCAAGTCCAGACATTCCTAACGCTCTTGCTGGTGCAGTAGGAGAAAGAAGGAAACAATTATATATTTCTGAGACAGAAAAATACGCTCATGTTACTTATTTTATAAATGGTGGTTTTCCAGAACCAATTAATGGGGAGGACAGGGAACTAGTTGCATCTACAGGACATGCAAACTATGCAGAACATCCACAGATGTCCTGCCGTAAAGTGACAAATAAGATACTTTCATATATAAAGAATAATAAGTACGACTTTATTACTGTTAACTTTCCAAACGCAGATATGGTAGGTCATACAGGAGATTTCCAAGCCACAAAAAAAGCTGTAAGGTATATGGACATGCAAATAAAAAGAATTGTTGAGGATGTGCTCCGTAGAAAAGGAACGGTTATTATTACTGCAGACCACGGTAATGCCGAGTGTATGTTGGATGTAAAAACTGGACAAGCTATGACAGAACACACCTCTAATCCGGTTCCGTGTATAGTTATTTCTAAGGATACAAAAGGAAAGAGTCTTAAACCAGGCAAACTTGCTGATGTGGCACCCACAGTCCTAAAAATCATGGGTATAAACAAGTCTAAAAATATGACTGGACGCTCACTATTATAATATGATATTCTAACGAAACTATGGCAAAAAATAAATCAACAGAAAGACCAAAACCTCTAGTTTTAGCAATATTAGACGGGTTTGGTGTAGCTCCACCAAGTGATGGAAATGCAATTTCCATGGCAAATACCCCAAATATAGACAAGTTTGTAAAAGAGTTTCCAGTAATGACTCTCTACGCAGCCGGCAAAGAAGTTGGGCTTATGTATGGAGAAATGGGTAATTCTGAGGTGGGACATCTGAATATAGGAGCTGGACGAATATATTATCAGACTCTTCCAAGAATCTTTAAATCAATAGAAGATAAATCTTTCTTTGAAAACGAACAGTTTACTAAAGCCGTAGAACATACAAAAAAGAACAAATCAAAACTACATATAATGGGGCTTGTAAGTCCTGGAAATATACATGCTTCTCAAGATCATTTGGATGCTTTATTAGATTTTTGTAAAGAAGAGAAAGTAAAAGAAGTATATATTCATGCTTTTATAGATGGGCGTGATACAGGTGAGAAAACAGCCAAGGATTTTATTAAGAAGTTGCAAGAGAAAATTAAAGAGGTAAAGAGGGGTAAAATTGCTACTGTTTCTGGAAGATATTATGCAATGGATAGAGATAATAGGTGGGATCGTACAGAACTCGCATACAATGCAATGGTAAAGGGTGAGTCTACTGATTATTTTACAGACCCACTAAAAGCAATAGATGCGTCATATAAGAAGAAGGTATATGATGAACAATTTGTTCCTGTAGTAATAGGTGTGGAAGGTAAACCAACAACAAAAATAGAATCTGGTGATGCTTGTATTTTCTTTAATTTCCGTCCAGATCGTGCACGTCAGATAACAGAGGCTTTTATAGGTTCGGAATTTAAGGAGTTTGCTCGTGAACAAGTAAAAGATTTGTTCTTTGTAACTATGACAGAGTTTGAGAAAGATTTGTCTGCTAATGTAGCATACCCTCCAGTTGTTATTTCAAACTGTTTTGCTGAAGTTCTTAGCAATGCCGGGCTAAAACAATACCACGTTGCTGAGACTGAGAAATATGCACATGTCACTTTTTTCCTAAATGGAACAATAGAAGATCCATTTAATGGAGAAGACAGAAAAATTATCCCATCTCCTAAGGTAGCTTCGTATGATAAAGCACCAGAGATGTCTGCTCCTGAGATTACCAAAAATGTAATTAAGGCAGTTGAGTCGGATAAATATGATGTAATTATTCTAAACTATGCAAACACAGATATGGTTTGTCACACAGGAATTTTAGAAGCTGGTATTAAAGGTGTCGAAGCTGTAGATAAAGGCTTGGGAGAAATTGCAGATCATGTTTTAGCAAAAGACGGTGTTTTATTAGTAACCGCAGACCATGGGAACGGAGAAGAGATGATTAATTTGCAGACAAACGAAAGTGTTAAAGAGCATAGTACCAATCCTGTACCATTTTTCATAATAAGCAATAGCCTGAAAGGCCAGGCAGGTCCAGCAGGAGATCCACCAAATGGAGATCTGGGCCTACTCAATCCTGTTGGGATGTTGGCAGATGTTGCTCCTACGGCTCTTAAACTTCTTGGAGTAGAACAACCAAAAGATATGGGAGGAAGAGCTTTGATGTAATAACATGATTACACCAACAGAAATTAAAGGGTTGTGTGACAAGTATGGGCTTAGACCAAGTAAGCGCTATGGTCAGAATTATCTTATTAATCCTGGGATAATAAAAAAGATAGTAGAAACTGCAGATATTGGCTCATCTGACACAATAATTGAAATAGGACCTGGTTTTGGGGTGCTCACGTTTGCACTAGCCGATAAAGCAAAAAGGGTAGTCTCTATTGAGATAGAGAAGAAATTAGAGGAATATTGGTCTGATAAAACAAAGGAATACAAGAATATTGATATTCATTGGGGAAATGTACTTCACATGTTTCCAAAATTAGAGAGAGACATATCTTCTAAGTATAAACTTGTTGCAAATCTTCCATATCAGATAACTTCCCATGCATTGCGCCTCTTTCTAGACTCAGACAAAAAACCAGAGAAGATTGTCGTAATGGTTCAGAAAGAGGTTGCAGAAAGAATTGTAGCAAAGCCAGGAAATATGAGTACTTTGTCTGTAGCTGTACAGTATTATGGAACACCAAAAATAATATCAAAGGTATCAAAAGGGAGCTTTTGGCCCTCTCCAAAAGTGGATTCAGCAATTCTTTCTATTACAAATATACAGAACAAGAAGAATTCCAAACATTTTTTTGATGTTGTACGGGCTGGTTTTTCTAACAAACGAAAGCAACTTTGGCGTAATCTTCATGAGGGGCTAAAGGCAGAAAAAGAGGAAATAAAAAACATGTTAAAATCCATTAAAGATTCGGAAAAAGTGCGTGCTCAAGAGCTTTCTGTAGAAGAGTGGATTAAGCTTTCAGACATGTTGTAATGCACAATAAATCTTATCAACATAAATCCGTGTTATAGCGGATTTTATGTGTTATAATGTATACAAAATGGGTATGCAAAATAGCTCCCCTCAACATGAATTTACGTCGGAACAAAAGACTGGCTTTGTCTTATTGTTAGTTTTTGGTGTATTAACTGTTGTCCTAGGTTTTTTGCAGTTAAGAAACACTATTTATAAGCCATTTGTTATTAAAGCAAAGGCAGATGGTTCTGAAAAACTGAATGCTTTGCTGGATGACACAACACGTCTCCAAAGTATAGATACAGATCAGGATGGTTTGAGTGACTACGAAGAATTAAATTTTATACAAACAAGCCCGTATATTCCGGATACAGACTCAGACGGTATTACTGATAAACAAGAGATAGACAACGGCACAGATCCATTGTGTCCAGAGGGAGATTCTTGTGAAGCAAGAGATTTGCCTGTTGAAGAAGATGTGGAACAAGTAGGAGCATCGGAGCTATTGGACAAGGCACCAAGCTTTGCAGATATAGCTGGTACTCCAGAAGTTAACATTGCAGAGATAGATGGAGCACCTATTCCCGGTGGAGGAGATTTGGGAGATGTGCAGGAATTAATAGATAATCCAGCTAAATTAAGAGAGATAATTTTGGAAACAGGACAAATAGAAGAAGCAGATTTAGCTCAATTTTCTGACGATCAACTAAAAGAAGCTTTCTCTGGAATGCTTAAGCAATCAGACACCACGCAATAATTATGCTATTTAGCAATAAGCACAAAAAGAAAAAAACAATCGGTATCAGTGTTGCTATTGTGGTATTTCTGTTCTCTCAATTCTTTAGTTTCACATTATATGCACGTCCAGCAAGTGCAGCTGGACTTCCGGTTGTGGATGCATTAGCAGCAGGACAAAGATCAGGTGAGTCAGTTCTTGATTATATTGGAAAAACCTTGTACGCAGTAGGTATTGGTGGTCTTATTAATGGTGTTTCATATATGACTAGAAAGGTTGCATATGATACAGCAAAATACTTGGGTTCTGGAGGAAAGGGGCAGAAACCTTTGATTTTTACAGATAATTATAAAGATTATTTACGCGATGCGGCGTTAGATTCTGTTGCGTCTACAATTACAGATTTTGGTAAACCTTTTGGTCTTAATCTGTGTAAGCCTTCAAATATTAGGGTGCAGGCTCAATTACAGATAGGTCTTAGGAAAATGTATGATGCCAGAGCTGGAGCAGGACTAGGAGGTCCTAAACCGTCCTGTTCTTGGCAGAACCTTCAAGTAGCTGATCATTTTAGTTCTGCAGTAGATGCAGGATCTAGTTTATTTAGTTTAAACACATTAAACAATGCTATTGATGTACGCCAGACAGATTTTGGTATAGCATTTGCTGCAATGACAAAGGTGGACAGATTGCAAGCGCAGAATGTGCAGTCTAAATTATTACAACGTGCAGGTGCAGATGGGTTTAAACCAATAAAAGGTCTAATATCCAACAAGATAAAAACTCCAGAATCTATAATTAAAGAAGAGGCAAAATCTCTTACATCTAGTAAACAAAGTGAGATCACATATGGACAGATTGCTGGTATATATGGCTCTGGTGCAAAAGAAATACTACCACTTGCAGGTACAGTTTTCCTAAATACTTTTATTTCTCAACTGTTAGAAAGTCAGTTAACGAAAGGTCTTATTCCTGATAAGCCAAGTGATGGTTCTGGATCTCTTGTTTCTGATTTCTATGCTGGGAATATTATTGGACATAAGAAGACTGTAGAGCAAGCATTTAACTACCTGTTTACTGCTGTTCCTACCAAACAAATTGGAAACTACAACGCTATAGACAAGCTTGTGGCCTGTCCAATAGGAGCTCTAGAAATACATAATTGTGTAATAGATGAGAGAATGCGTGATGCTATTGAAAGGGCTAGGTTTGGAGATTCTGTAACAATTAGAGAAGCACTAGACCAAAAGATAATTAAAGATCTTCCGCTATACTCTCCATTCCGTGTAGCAGACAATACAGATCCAAATTGCCGTAACAAAGCATACTGTTACTCTAATGTACAAAAACTACGTAAGTTGCGTGTACTTCCTCTTGGTTTTGAGTTGGCTACGTATAGGTCAGATCCGGATAATCCTTGGACATTAAGAGAGGTAATGGAAGGTTTTGAAGATTGTGCCAAGGATCCTCAAGATTCAACAAAAGTTATTTATGATCCAGTTGGGCATCCATACTGTCATCTTATAGACCCAAACTGGATTATTCGTATTCCAGAGACAAGATGTGAATCACAGGCTGTTGGACCGCAATTAATCAGCCCAAATTCACCTGATCGTCGAGACGAATGTGCGGATATATCTACTTGTATAAATGAAGGCCCTAATGGTGCGTGTTTGGACTCAGAATATTATGGATATTGTACAAAGGAAAAAAATACTTGGCACATAGGGAATGATGTTTGCCCAGCTCAGTATAATACCTGTAAGACATATACAGATGAGGAAGGTCAGTCTCAATCATACCTATCTAGAACAATAGACTTTGGGCAGTGTAACTCACAAAGTGCAGGGTGTCGTGCATATAGTTTAGAGAAAAAGAATGTTGGAGAGGATACAGAGACATGGGTTAATTCAGGTGAGAAAAAGGTGTCATTACAAAAAATGGGGCGCCATCAGACAATGTTCCTAAACTCTCAAGTAGAGAATCAGATATGTTCTGTAAGTGCAGAAGGTTGTACAGCATTTTATGAGCAGAGTTTTGCTGGAGGGGTAGCCAAAAAAGCAGAAGGTGCACCAACTGTATACCTAAAGAAAGCACCAGACTATCTCGGTTGTTATGACGTAAATCCTAATACACCGCAGATAGACTACCCAACAAACCTAAAAGAATTAAAAAGCATAGACGCACCTGCTCAGTGTGAATCTTTTGCACAAATTTGTATTCCAGAGGAAACTGCTTGTCAGCTATACACTCCATTAAATGGAGTATCAGATGTTCCTGGAATAATTGGAACAAAATTCATGTGTGCAAGTACATGTTCTGGTTATGATGCATTTAAACAGGAAGAATCATTCTTCGAAGAATCAGCTTATCCAAAATACTTCATTCCAGCAGATGCACAGTCATGTTCTTCGGACGATGCTGGTTGTGAAGAGTTTACCAATTTGGAAGGTTCTGAGGATTTGGAGTATTACAGTGAAATTAAATATTGTGAAAAACCAGACGGATTTAATCAAAAGACATTTTACTCATGGGAAGGGGATGCTACTAGCGGTTTTGTATTAAGAGTCCACAAACTACTACAAATAGATGATGAAGAGCATAAATATATTACACAAACAGCTAAACCAAATCTTGGAAAGACATCAGTATCTACGTTCTTCTCAGTAGGTTCTCCTGCATATGCAGAAGATGCTAAGGTAAAACTGGAAGGATATTATAATGACTGTAATGAAACCTCTTACTCAAACCTACTAAATAACTCAGATATTGGAGTAAAAGCAAATGAAGACTGTCGCGCACTTTATGATGATGAAGGAACTGTGTACTACAGGACACTAAAAGATACTGTAACAGTTTCCTCACAGTGTCGTGACCTTAGAAGAACAAACCCAACCTTTGAAATAGACAAAGATATTAGTACTGCAGAAGCATGTCAAAATAAGTCAGGTTTTTGGAGTAATAATGAGTGTCGAAGGTGTAAGGGTGGTGGAAGATACCAAAATGGAACATGTGTATACGCAGCAATTACAAATTCTGGAGAGTCAAAATCTTGTTCTGCTGTTGCCTCTGGTTGCCGTAAATATACCGGAACAGCAGGACACAATGTTGCAGAGATTTTTGTAGATAAGTTTGAGTCAGACGAAGAGAGCGCACCTGTACAAGGCTATCTTGCAGAAGGTGGAGCAAAGACAGCTGTAATATCTTCAGAAGCAATACAGGTTGGTTCCCACTCATTAATGGTGGACGCAAAGACATTGACCAGGGTACTGGAAGGAGACACAAAAGATGCAATAGATCCTAAGGATGAAGATGAGTTTTATGAAATCTCTTTCTGGGCGAGAGGTGCCACTCTTAATCTTGTAGTATCGTTGGATGGAGATACATTAAACTCACCGCTAATATTTACACACAATGTTGCAACAGGCCAAAACACACCAGCATCCATAAGTAATGATTGGAAACAATATCGTTTTGGTCCTGTGCAAGTGACAAACAAAGTGGTAAATCCAAAGATTGTGTTTAACATAACATCTTTTGGTGCAAACAATACGTTATTCTTGGACAACGTAAAACTCTCACGTGTATCAGATACGTATTATGTTGTAAAAGATTCATGGAAAACCACAACAGCAGACGGAAAAGAACTAGAAGTACCTCTTGTTTGTGACGACAAGCCAGATGATCCATTCCCAGGACAGGCCTTAGGCTGTCGTGGTTACTCATTCTTTGATCAGAAAGGAAATCAGAGTACAGCATATGCAACAGGCTTTGAGAAGCTGTGTCGTGAAGAAGCAATTGGGTGTCAGCCATTATATGATTCTAACAACACAGCAGACATAGAAGAAAGTGAGAAAGCTCATATATATAAATTAGGATGTAGTGTTGGTAATGAATTGGTAAAGGGGACAGAGCTTTGTACTGTAGAGCTAAACGGCCAGGAAATCCAAAATGGAATATGTGAAATCCCTGCAGGAGAAAAGAGCTGTTTAATAGATCATATAGCACTTAATACCGTTGCTGATTTGGACATACTAAAGAACGCAGCGGTTGTAGATTCTTCTATTATTATTCCAGAAGATTCAGAAACTCCAATTTATCTAACCAACAGAAATGAATTTAGTTGTGACTCACGTGATCAGGGGTGTGAAAGAGTTGCGTTAGAGGAATCAAAAGTACAGCAGGATAATTCATTAGATTATTCGTACAACACAGAAGTGTTTGTTAGAAACAATCCAGACGCCTACGAAGTAGACAATGCTTCTATACTTTGTGATGAAGAAGGTGTTGGATGTAGTACATATGGCGTAGGAAACGCTACAACATACTTCAAAGACCCACAAAAGACATCAAACAAACTTTGTGAATATCGTCCGCGTGTAGAAAAAGATGGAAACATAATTGCTGGTTGGTATCGTGTGGATTTGGAAGGCGACATCCCTTGTTATGAGAAATATATAAACAAAAAGGGTGAATACGGTATATGGTCAAACAAATCAGTTGGTCAGTACGATGGTTTTGTTGGGCAATGTCCTTCAAATTACGACCAATGTACAGAGCTTGTAGATCCTGCAGACACCTCAGAAGGGGCAGAAGGTAAGCCATACTATGTTATCTTTAACGATAGTGTGCAAAAATCTGGCACAAGTGAATGTGGGGGGCAGGTGAGCCTTAAAGAAGGTTGTATATTGTTCGATAGGACAGAAGAGCCAAAGAAGAGCTACGACAGTAAATCTACGTACAAGAAGAGTGAGGTTAGTGGTTTTGGACCGGTAGATATTCAGAAATCAGTAGACGGGAATAATGATACAAACCTACTCCTAAAGGTAAAAAGAGATCGCATGTGTAGCGAATGGTTATCTTGTAAAACATCTATTACAAAAATTAATAGCGAAGGGAAAGCGCAAAACTTCTGCTATGAGTTTAAGGCGTGCGATGAGTCAGAAAATGGAGTTTGTACAAATTGGGTAGATCCGGAAGAAAATCGTGAACTATTATCAGAAAAATTATATGTAGAAAGAGATTCATCATGGTATGGAGAGGATTACACTGGTTACTCATTACTAAATAAATATCCAGTAACACATTACGATCACATTAGCATAGAAGACAAATCATACTTAGTGTATAAACAAGATAGAGATTCGTTTACAAAAGAGGAAGCCCAAAAAATTGGATGTGACAAAGGAGATGCTGGTAGTAAACCAAACTGGACATCCTGTGGTTTAAAACAAGAAGGGCGTTGTTACGAAGGTGAGTGTATACACTTAATAGGAGGTAGTTTCTCTAGCAATGTAACACCAGATCCTGCAGGTGTGGGGGTTAAGAAAGTAGGGCAGGAAAATGCTGTAAAAATACTGGAACAAAGAAACATGTGTAAGGCGTTTCCAGAAAGAAGTTCTCCATTCCCACAAAGCGTACTTAAGAGCACTCCTTCAAAAAAACACACTGCCAAAGGACTAACAAGAGAATCGTTCATTTCTAAAGAATCCAGTTTTAGTTTAGCAAACGTGTGTCAAGGAGAGACTGATTGTTCTTGCGCTTACATAAAAGCGGAATATAGCGGTGTGCAGACGGTAGATTATTGGCCATTCAACACTAAAGTGATACCTAGCGGGGTATGTACAGGTCCAGGTAATTTGGAAGGAGATCCGTGTGTTAATGATAATGATTGTGCGGTTACAGTAAAAGACAGCAAGGGAGAAATAGTACAGCAGAGCGGTACTTGTGGTAAGAAACTTGTGGAAGAGAGCCATCTTGGATTAACAGGATATTGTTTGGAATATGATTTAAGCAGGCCAATAAATGGTTACAATGAGAAGAACAAAGAGCAGGATTACGCATGTCTTACTTGGTTACCAATAGATGTGAGCCCTTCTGGAATAGATAATGATAATTTCCACCCAGAAGCAGGCTACACACCAAGTGTGGATGCTGAAGTTTTAGACAATAAAGCTACACCAGGTGTTGCGTATTGTAGGAGGTCAACAAATGTTGGTGATGGGCAGTATGAGAAGAAAGCGCTGGGGAAGAACGAAAAACCAACTCATCAAAACTATTTTTCTCTTGAAGGTAATCCACTTTGTAACGGCAACCAGTCGTTTAATAAGCAACAAGAATGTGGTGTGGCGGGACAGTATAATTGTAATACAGACACAAAGGGAAAGAATATCAAAACCATAGGCTTTGCTTCAGCTTCATGTGGTCATAAAGATACTACTCTGTATGGTGCAATGTTAGTATGGTCACAAGAGGATCTTTTTGAAGGAAAACGAGGATTAAACAAAAAAAATACTGTGATACTACGTACAGAAATGGAAGATATTACTAGTCTGCCATACGTATCAAACTCCGGCGGGTCTGTTGTTGTTCCTAATTCACTATTACCCATTGATAGGTGGAGTGGAATGTCATTTAAAACAAAAGATAATTGTATATCAAACACAGATTATCAAGCAGGAGGAACAGAAGGTAAATTAATAATGAGACACCCTCCAAGATTGTGGAATCTAGAAGAGGGAAAAGAAAATGTAGGAGCAGCTTACTTTACAAACAGTCAGTCAATGGAAGTATATCATCGAGATGAAAATTATTATGAGCTGGATTACGGATGCAATTCATTTACTGGCCAAGTTAAGGTTTCTGGAATAGGAAACTATCCTGGTAGAATATTTGCTTCTGCACCAATAAGTGGCAAAATATTTGGCAAGAAACAATCTGTATTCCGCTCTGATTACGAAAAATCATTAAATCTAGCTCATCTGAAAAAAGTATATTTTGTACCCACAATGTATACTGGTGGGGCTCAAGGTAATCAACCTTTGCTGCTAAACAAAGAATTATATATCGATTTTGCTAATCTGGAACAGGCGATAAAGGACAATAAATATGCTGTTGAGAATAGACCTGTTCCAACATTCCCAACTGATAAAGAAGGACAAGGAGGAACATATACATATGGCGATGTTAGTTTATTATACTTAAGCCCAGAGTCAAGTAGTGTAGATAACACCAAAGGGAGAGCGTTGGTTTATGTGCAGACTGACGAATATGGAGAAAAAAATGTTGATGATAGTCCTTATGATGCAGACATGAAAGAGCTTAATAAGAAGCACTATAGTAAGATTACAGTGTCTGGTTCTCAAGACACGTTTGGTCCACAGTTTGAGGAAGCCGCTAAAAAGGCTCAGAAGCCAGGAGATAGAAATTACATCTCAAGAAGATATAATATTATTTATTGGTACAATCATGAGGAAGGTCCGCACAACCAGTTAGCTTGGATAAATAAAAAAGATAGTAATGGGAAATACTTATCCGACCCTTTTGAAGGTGATGGCGACTCATTGACATACTATGATCATCCAGAAAAGGGATACCATGGGCATTATGATATGAGATGTGACAAACGCAGAGTGATTCCTTCTAGTAGCATGGGTGGTGACAATTCTGATGATGATGATAATTATGGACCTAATAATTGGTTTGCGATTGCCATGGACTTTAATGAAGACGGAGAATTCCTTGGATATACATCCAGAATGTGTAATCAGTCGAACTTTAGTACACCGGTGCCAGGGATTGGTGCGTTGGACAAAGGAAATGAAGAAAACGGAATAAACATGACGGTGATTGCAGAGCTATACGACATGTGTACAGATTTTGTACAAGTTCATGATTCATCAAAAACAAAAACTCCTAAACAAACAGATAATAAGGCTTGGACAGATAGGGTTTGGAAATACGCAGTAAAGATAAAAGATGGTATTATGATTGGAAATAGACGTTTGGACCCAAGTCTGCCTCTACGACCTCACGGTATGGCAAAAATAAAAGATGATTCTCAAAAAGGAGAACTAGGTTCATTGAGTGATTTTGCCTATATGTCTTCGTACAGATACGCGAATAGTCAAGAAGATGGATACCCAATAGCATGTATGGATGCACTAATGAGCGGCTTCCTGTTTAGGGGAGCAGGTCTTCAGTTATGTAATGGTTTGACTGAATATGCAACTCCGAAATTTTTATCAGAATTCGTAGTTACTCATTCAAATGAGAATGCCCCTTCAATTTTTAAGCAAGGTAACGAGTTATTACATAGCCTGTTTGCAAAGTCACTTCGTGTTGTACAAAGAAATGGAGGGTTAAGTGGCTGGAATGGTGACAACATAGAAAAGTGGAAAGATTCAGATGAGATTAAAAAGGCAGACCATAAAAAAGAGCTTGTTGGTCCACCAGAAGACATGTCTAGAACCATAGGAAAAGATTTAATTGTTCCACAAATATATTCCACAAACCCACACACATGCTTCGAAGAACCAAACGAAAACTGTGGTGTTGGAGAGGCAGATAACGTTACGATAAACCAAAGGAACGCCACAAAGAAAGATTACAACGGAAAATTTGGATCAGACGAAGATCCACAAGCAATAGGCGCAGAAAAAGCAATAATTGCAAATAAAACACTATCATCTGTAATGAGCTTCTTCGCTTTCGCAGACCACAACAGAATGCCAATAAAACGTGTAATGATTAATTGGGACGATGGTGATCTTACCAACCCAAACACATATGGAAGATACAAGAACAGAAAACCTTATTGTGATACAAATGATGGCTCCGCAGATGGATTAGGTGTGTGCGCTAAACCAGGAGACACAACACAGCTTACCTGTATGGACGATAAGGACTGTCCGGTTGGGGAAGGTTATACTTGTAACAAAGATGATAAAAATAATCCTAGATTTGGAAACGCTCCAAGAGCCTGCCATGACAACTACTTCGAATTTGTTCATTCATACACCTGTCCAAAGAGTTTACGTCAACAAATAGGCTGGTCACAGACAACAATAAACACTCTACTGGCGAATAAAACGCTACAGAACACCAAGTTCCGTGACTGGAGTAATAAAGCCTTGACTACAGAAACACAGAAAATACTAGAAAAGAGAGGGCTTCTATTAACAGATGAAGTGTGTGTCTACAAACCAAGGGTGCAGGTGCTGGATAACTGGGGTTGGTGTAATGGGGAGTGCAAAGACGCTATCACTGGGGCTGTTGGGTGTTACAATAATAAGGAGAGCAACGAGCTTTGTAAAGAAGAAAGTCCTCAAGGAGTACACCCATGGACAGATTACAATGGATTAATAGTAGTGATACCAAAACAAGCAAAACCTGCTTCCCCACAATAAATAAGCAAATAAAAAATGACTCACAAGAGTCATTTTTTAATCGTCGCAGAATACAAT
>CAZTEU010000008.1:0-10764 GCA_964612105.1 uncultured Gammaproteobacteria bacterium
CCTTGTTGGGTCAGTAAAGTAAACTAGCACCATATACAGATTTTGTCAAGCCATTTGACACTATCTCTCAACCACGATATTATGGATAAGCAACCTCCTAAAAAAGCCTGTCAGATACATTTAATAATAGAAAATATGGCAACAAAAACAGCAGAACAATCTGGCAAATCAAAAGCGGCCGCTCTTGCAATAGAACAAATCCGTGAAAAATACGGGGAGAGCTCTATAATGAAGTTTGGTGAAGCACATCAGATGAACATAGACGCTGTCTCTACTGGTTCTATTAGTTTAGACATAGCTCTTGGAAGAGGTGTTCCACGTGGACGTATAATAGAAATTTTTGGTCCGGAATCTAGTGGAAAAACCACTCTTTCTCAACACATAATTGCAGAAGTGCAGAAAGAGGGTGGTATTGCAGCTTTTATAGACGCGGAACATGCACTAGATCCTGAATATGCAAAAAAAATAGGAATTAATGTAGATGAATTATTAATCTCTCAACCGGACACGGGAGAGCAGGCTTTGGAAATACTAGAAACACTTGTGCGTTCCAACGCAGTGGATGTAGTTGTAATAGACTCTGTAGCAGCCCTTGTGCCTCAAAAAGAAATTGAGGGAGACATGGGACAAAGCCACATGGGATTGCAGGCAAGATTAATGAGTCAAGCATTAAGAAAACTTACAGGAATTGTTAGCAAGAGTGGAACATCTGTAATCTTTATTAACCAAACACGCCAAAAGATTGGGATTGTGTTTGGAAATCCGGAAACAACAACAGGTGGTACAGCTCTTAAGTTCTACTCATCTGTAAGAATAGAAGTAAGACGTAGTGCTCAAATTAAACAAGCAGATAGAATAATTGGAAACAGAGTAAAAGTAAAAGTTGTAAAAAATAAAGTCGCTGCACCTTTCAAGACAACGGAGTTCGACATTATGTACAACGAAGGAATATCTATCCCGGGAGATACATTAGATACAGGAGTTAAGTATCAGATAATAAACAAATCTGGTAACAGCTACACATTCGAAGAAGAGAAGATGGGAGTTGGGAGAGAAAAAGTAAAAATATTCCTCAAGGAACATCCAGAAATTATGAATAAGATTCGTGAAAGAATATGGGAAGAAATTACACGTGGTCTTGCGCCAGAAGAAAAACAAGGAACACCTGGCAAGCCAGAGGAAGTAAGTAAATAATATGAGTCGTCTTCTTGCAACAATCTGCATTACACTTCTGCTCATTGGAGGTGGGTGTGCTTCATCTGCACCAGTAGAAGAACAGGAAGAGATTGTGGTGCAGGATATAGAAGTTGCTGAAGAGCTCCCAACAAAGGAAGATCTAGCAACAACCACAGAAATAATTGTTGAAGATAATTACACAGATGAGTACGGAGCTCGTGAGGAGTGTGATAAGGATGATGATTGCGACGAAGAAAGTGGTTATGTGTGTTATGAGAATGTTTGTGCCCTTAAAGATGATATAGAATAATAGAACAATAAAAAACCACCGAGATGTTTGTCCGGTGGTTTTTTAATTGTAATTTATACCATACTAATTTTGCCATTGACCTCCTCAGAAAATACTGGTATACAATATATAGTCCTGCAGACACGGAGACACAACATGAAAGAACGATCAGACTTCAAACGCGCAAGGCTACGCGCGGAACTTGCCAAAGCCAGGCGGGAAGCACTTTCTGATGAGGAGAAGAGAGCCCTTCGGCGCGCGAGTTTTGGACCCAGTGGGACCATTGTCCATGTTTCCGACATCCTGCAGAGGTGAAGGAACCAAGGGGATGACCCGAGACCGCCATGCATTGCACACATCGTCCCCCAAGACGACCAGCACATGCAGGCGGCTCGGGGGATACAAAAAAACACCATTCCTGGTGTTTTTTTGTTTCTGCTATTTTAGTTTCTTGTAATAATACAGCCAGACGAAGAAAAATATCAGGAAGATGGAGAAAAACAGTAAACTAGCAAGTGCAGGCGACCCTGCCGAGTAAGAAATGAGTATCGCGACCAGTGCGGTTCCCGACCAAAGAAGTTTTAACTCCAGCATGGAAAGAAACTGCTCCTTATTTCCTTTGTGCACCCAAAGCGATGCTCCACCAATTCCAATTAGTGCTGCACCAACAAGACGAGCTGTAAAAGTTTCCACGCTTGTGAAATCAAAGATACTCAAAAGCTTTTCTGGAACAAGAATAAGTGGAATACCAAATGCAAAGTCTAAAACAAAATGAACTAAAAACCAATTACGTAACGATTTTGGTACATGCATCATATTAGTTATATATTTTTTCTACCTCAACACCTGTGTAATAGTGTTTAAGCAACTCTATCCAACTTACTCCTTCTTCGTCTGCACGCACAGCAGCATCTCTTGCACTCATTCCAACCCCATGACCTCGCATTGGTTGCCCTTTATCATATTTTGCTTCCACTGGCACAAGCCAAGGATGAGCTGTCCTTCCTCCCCAAACCTGTTTCCAACTCTTTGTCATGCCTGTACTATTTGCAAAGTAAGGAGTTACAACAATTTCTCCATTATATGTAACCATATAACCACGCGTCTCTTTTTGTGCTTGCACTACCCTACTCATTAGTCTTTCGCTTTCATAACCCAGATACAGCTGATCATAAGTGTTTCCAAGAACATCGAAGAAAGGATATTTTTCTTTTGCATCATAGGCGTAGGTGCGAGCTGCAACAAGCAGTGCTTTTATGTAGTCTATATCAGAAACATTACTTGTTTCTGCAATTCCTGCAACATAGTCTTCCATTAATAAATCATTAATTGCGTATAATTTTTTGTCCACTTTTCCTTGCCTGTACTCAAAAGCCCCACGGTATATATTAAAATTATTCGGACCTTTCCATTTTACTTTACGTTGATAGTTAAGGAGCGTAAATATACCACGAGGACCTTCTATAGGCTCTAAGCGAACATATGCTGGACCTTCGTAGTCCACATCTGCTCCTTTGAAGTAATAGTATGTGCCATCGAATTTAAAAACTCCGAGATGATTTTTTGTTAAGACTCCAATCTCTTCACCTGCAACAATTACTCTGTAATCATTTTCTTCACTCTTAAACTGCACAAAATCCATTGGCTGTTCCATTCCAACACGTATCCGAGGCTCTGCATCCAACCTAACGGATTCCACAGGTTCTGGAGACGCATTAAAAGTTGGTTTATTATAATTAGAAGATGCACTACTGGTAACATTAATTTCCACCTCAGCAAAAACGCCTGGCACGTCTTCCTGATTTACATTAAGAGAAAACATGGCAGTATAGTTTCCCACCTCGCTTGGTGCACGGAAATAAAACTCCCCTCTGATTGTCTGCCCCGGCAACTTTTCCTCTGCCTTTGTATATACTAGATCTTCTTCATGCCATGAATCATCTGCAAAAGAAAGTCCGGAGACCTCTGGAGTGTTTGCAAAAATAGCATGCTCTTCCCATTTTGTTTCTCCAGTATTTTGGAAAAGGACAATCATTTTAATCTTCTGCCCACCTTCTACAGATATATCTGTATAGTTTTGTCCAACATTTTTTGCTTTGTATTCTTTTTTAACTTTGTCATCAACAACTTTTTCTATAACCACCTCTTCCGCTTTTACAACAACAGTAGGCTCTATCTCTACAATGGCTTTTTTAATTGTTTTTTCCGTGACGTTTATTTTTAGGAAGAAATATCCATTGTCTACCCATGTATAATTTTCCGAAGCAAGATAAAATCGTTCTGTGTACTCTCCAACTTTCTCCGGAGCAGTTAGTTGCACTTTCAATGTTCCGGTTTCTCCAGGCTTAACCGTGCCAGATATCTTTGCTGTCTGTTTTTTAGAAATCCAATTACCTCCTGCAAACATAGAATCATGGTATCGTGGTTCCATTGTGTACGCAGAAATAAAACGACTACCTGCATTATCCCAAGTAGCTGTTCCGCTGTTCTTAAACTTTATTGTGATTGTTTTTGTTGTTCCAGCTTCTATTTTTATAGGATCCGGTTCTGACTGACTGACAAATCTTGCACTATATGCGCTGTCTCGTACTTTTACTTGAGGTTGCTTTGCGTTTGCTGGTATTGCAAGCAAGAGACAAAACAAAGTAGAAACAAATGCGCCTATTACAAGGCGACTCAGTATTGTGGTATTGTTAGCGGACAAGGTCATATTTATATTTATTTCGCTTGGATTATATAATTATACCACCTCTTTGTCAATTGAAAAACCGCACCAAAATTGATATAGTATGCGACATATGAGCAATACAAGAAAAGTGGCTCACAATACAGCTGTACAAATTATTGGAAAGGCGATTTCTACGCTTCTTGGACTTATTGGTATTGGAATGATGACTCGTCATTTGGGGGCAGAGCAGTTTGGTTGGTACATAACCGCTATTGCTTTCTTGCAGTTTATTGGAATACTAATAGATTTTGGAATGACACCTGTAACAGCACAGATGTTGTCTGAACCAAAATTTGATAAAGATAAGTTGTTAAAAAACTTACTTGGTTTTCGTTTTGTTTCTGCTGTAATCTTTTTGGGTCTTGCTCCTCTTATTGTACTTTTCTTTCCTTACCCAGTAGAAGTAAAACAAGCTGTAGCACTTCTTACTGTTGCATTTCTTTCCACATCCATGAATCAGATATTTATTGGTTATAATCAGAAGAGACTTACAATGCATATACAAGCAGTAGGTGAAGTTCTTGGACGTATTGTTATGGTTGGTGGTTTGTGGCTTCTAATAACTCAACAATATTCTTTCTTGCCAATAATGTTTGTTGTTGGGTTGAGTAGTGTTGTATATATGCTGTACATGTGGCATAGAGCAACGCACACAGCTAAAATACGTTTCGCCTTTGATTGGAACATATGGAAAGCTATAATGACAAAATCATGGCCAATAGCTATTTCTATAATGTTTAATGTAATTTATTTACGAGGTGATGTTATTTTATTATCCTGGTTCCAAAGATTTGAAGAAGTTGGTCTGTACGGAGCTGCTTATAGGGTGATAGATATATTGGGACAGACAGCAATGATGTTAATGGGTGTTATCCTACCACTACTTGCGTTCGCATGGGCTAGAAATAATAAAGAAGAGTTTAAGAGACAGTATCAGCAGGCTTTTGATGCACTGATGTTGTTTGCTATTCCTGTAATGGTTGGAACAATTGTTCTGGCAGAACCAATTATGGTATTTGTTGCAGGTCCAGAGTTTGCTCCAGCTGCACTGCCTCTACAGATACTGTCTATAGCTGTGTTTGGGGTTTATTTTGGGGCAGTGTTTGGACACACGGCAGTAGCAATAGACAAACAAAAACAAACAATGTGGATTTATATTTCCAATGCTGTTATTTCTCTTATTGCATACCTATTCTTCATTCCAAGATATGGAATGTTAGGCGCAGCGTGGGTTACTGTTTTTTCTGAAGTATACGCAGGAGTTCTACTCTTTATTGTTATACGACATTATACGAAAGAAGTTCTGCATTATCTCACACTCTTTAAGTTTATATTTTCTGCAATTGTAATGGGTGGAGTTATATACCTATTACAGGGATTACATGTAATAGCACTGGCTGTTCTTGGAGCAGGAATTTATGGAATTATGATTATTCTTACAAGAGCTATTTCTCTTGGCACAGTAAAAGAGGTGTTACAAAAAAAATAATAAATATATAACATTAAGGCCTAAAAGGCCTTTTTCTATTGACACATTGCATTGTACGTGATAACCTAAAGTGTCTGCCTACACAAACGCAGACATGGAGGAACGTATGTGTGAATTTGAATACCTCGATCAGGAGGCGGTGGAAGACGTTGAGAGTGTTGGTGTCGGCGTGGTGAGGGCTACCAGCACACTGCTGGATATTACAAGCCAGCACCCAGCAAGACACGGTTGGGTTCGTGTTGTTGTAATCGTCAGCACGGGACTTCTCGATCGTCTGCGTGTAGAGCTCTTCCAAGAAGGAATTGACAAAAAAATGAAGGACTTCTTGTCTAGCGATGAGGACTCCAGGCGCGGGAAACTTATAGAACTTCTCGAGTTTGACCAGGAGTACAAGGTTCTCGACGAGTATGTCATGATTCTCGCCGTCCAAAGCCGTTGGCCGAGTGCGCGGGTGTACTTCCAAAGAGGGTATGGAGATATCACCCCAGCAGAGGAGCTTCGGATTCGTGTCTTTGATGACAGCAAGATTATCAGGCTCGGAGACCCTCGCAAGAAATGACAGCAAAAAACTCACGCCAAGGAGGCCCCGAACCACACAGGTAGTCGGGGTCAACAAAAGTAGCCAACTTATTTGGCTTTTTTTGTTTGTACTTGACACTTATACATAAATATGATTTGATATACCGTCTGACAAACGCAGAGCAGACACAAAACCAACAGAGAGGGATTGAAGATGAAAACCTTGATTGTTGCTGGACTGGTGCTGATTTGCACCGTCTTTTCAGCAGAAATCGCCGAGGCGCGCCACCCTTCACGGGTCCGCCTGCTTGCCCATGGAAACTTGCAGGTTGCAGACGACGTGAAGCTCATGTCGAGGTTCATACCCTCTGGCAATCTGATCGGAGATCTGGCGCCAATTTTCTTTCTTGGAGTTGAGGTGCCGGTCTTGGACGGGAAGCTGAAGCTCCAACCACACCTGGCATGGAACTTCGGAATCGACGAGCCTATCGGTTCGCTCTCAACAGCCCTGAAGTTCGACCCCTTCTGGGGGTGGACCGATATAGAAATCTCGCTACCGAGTAACGGAGCGTACTGGTTCGCCATGATGGAGTACCCGCTGCACAAGTGGCTACATATTGGACTCGAGGCGGAAGGCTGGGGAGACTGGACAAAGCTTGGGTCTTCCAGCTACGGAGGTGGGACCAACCTGTTGCTCCGCTTCGAGAGGTACGGTGTCGACCTGGCAGCCCACGAACGCAAACTCGGCGATGCTTGGGACTACGAGTTCTTCCTCCGCATTCACTATCTCCTCTAGCTCTGCCACAACCAGACAAAAGCCCTTCATCAGCACTTGTTGGTGGAGGGCTTCGTCATTTTTGTGTTGATTTTTGCCCAAAAAAGAGATAGAGTATAGACGATATGACTATTCATCTAATATTATTTTTTCTCTGCTTTGCAATAATAGCATCTCAACGATTTTTGCTAGCCTTGTCTATTTTTTTATTTCTTCTTCCTTCATATTTATTGCGTTTTACTTTGTTTGGGTTACCAACAACAATACTAGAAGGAATGTTTTGGATTTTGTTTGTGGTCTGGATTCTACGCACACCAGAACTTAATAAAAAAATAAAAGAACTTTTTGAAAAAAATAAAACTATTGCCATTAGCGCGTGTATTTTTATTGTGGCTTCTACAGTAAGTGTACTATTTGCAATAGACATAAAACCTGCACTTGGGGCATGGAAAGCTTTCTATATAGAACCTGCACTGTTTGCTGTCATTGTTGTAACAACGATAAGAAATAAGAAAGAGTTACATACATTATTATATGGATTAGTACTGAGCGGATTTGTTACAGGACTATTTGCTTTTTTCCAGCATTTTACAGGTTGGATGGTACCATGGGATTTCTGGCAGAATGAAAATACTTTCCGTGTAACAGGTTGGTACGGTTTTCCAAATGGTGTTGGTTTTTTCTTGGCACTTACGCTTCCTTTTGCTTTTTATTTATCTATACAAAAATCTCACTGGGTGTTGAGAAGTGCAAGTGGTCTAGCTGTTATACTCTCCATTCTTGGAATTGTGTTTGCTAAAAGTACAGGCTCTCTTGTGGGAATTGTTGGTGGACTTGGTGTTCTTGCCTTACTCAACAAGAAGACACGTTGGTTAATGATTGGTGCTGGTGTTGGTGGGCTTATTACACTAATGCTGTTACCTGCACACAACATTGTAAGAAAAGAATTATTACTACAAGATAGATCTGGGCAAATACGTGTTGCTATGTGGAAAGAGAGTGCATCGCTATTGAAAGAAAGGGGTGTGTTTGGGGTTGGTCTTGTTTCTTACAAGAAAAGTATTGAGAAATACCACACAACTGTAAATGGAGAAGGTATAGAAATATTTCATCATCCGCATAATCAGTTTCTTTCTTTTTGGGTTGAGCTTGGACTGCTTGGTTTGCTTAGTTTTATATGGATTGTTGTCTGGCTATACATTATTATGATAAGACAAAAACCAAGCCAATTCTCTAGAACATTACTTTTTACTCTCACTGTCTTTATTATAATGAGTCTTGTGGACTCACCGTATATTAAAAATGACACTTCTATTATATTTTGGCTTGTACCCTCTTTGCTGATGCTTGAAAAAACCAAAAAAATAATGTAGGGTTTATCCTAAAATATGGAGAGGTGTCAGAGTGGTCGAATGTGCCGCTTTCGAAAAGCGGTGTACCAGAAATGGTACCGAGGGTTCGAATCCCTCCCTCTCCGCCAACATTATCCTAAAGCTAAGTCTCGTAAATAACTAGAGACGTTTGTATATCCCTTTTTAAGGGCGTTTTTTTCTATTGCTATTTTATCTTTCAAGTGAACCCTAAATCTTATAGTTTCTGACTGTTGTTTCTTATACTTCTTCTCAGCTAATATTAAATTTGGAAGGTCATTTAATAAACTAGGAACGTCTTCGTTAAGAAATTTTTGTGCTATGTTTGCAGAAGGGCATTCGACAAACACTTCTTTTTTTCCGTGTGACCCAAGAGCGTAATAGTATTTTTGATTATTGATTGTTATGTAATGTTTTATTTGAACCTTCATAATTATCAATTAGATATTCTTTAATTATTTTAGAGGTTAATCTTTTATAATAATCTTTACACTCATTCTTGTGTACAGGTAGAATTAAATCGTGTGTAAGTCTAGAGTGTTTAAACTTTTTGTGACTGCCTTTTGCTTCTACTTTCTCAAAACCCATGTGCAAAAGGATTCTTTCTATTTCATTATAGTGCAGAGATGTTGGTCGGACTAAAAGCCTCTCTATTAGTTTGTGTATCTTAGTCATAATACAAACTGTCTCTGTAGCTACATATTATCATAATGTAGCTACTATGTCAACAGTAATAAAATTGTTAGTTATAATAAATATATTACTCCCCTCAATTATTTACCCATAATGTAGGAGGTGTGTTATGCATAAAAGTAAACAATTCGTTTACAAAAACAAAAAAACCTCATTAAGAGGTCTTTTTGTTTGCAAGTCTTTATTAAAGCGCTGCTTCTATCTGCCCTGCCAATGTTTGGTCTTCCGGCTTGTAGATCATTAGAAGAACTGTATCTTCATCCTCTGCAGACAATAAGGCATAGCTACGAGTGTAGTTTGCATCTGCTGCTTTTACTTGGTTGTAAAGCGCAAGAACATCTCCATTTACAAAACCTTTTCGACTTGCGTCGTTTAGGTCAATAACACTAAGCTGTACACTAGACCCACCAAACTTAAACTTAGTAAGCGCCTCTACAGCTACTTGGTTGTTCTCAGCAAACATAGCTGTACGCTTTGCTGTGTCGTCCTGTTTGGTAAACGCAATTCCTGCGTTACCCAACTTTGTCTCCACAACAGAAGCTGATATTTTTGCAGCTTCCATCTCATCTGCGACATTACCAGCAACATCTGCATCGCTAGATGAGCCACAACCAGCACCTACAAGTGCTAGAGAAACAAACAATAAAGAAAGGAGTTTCTTCATAGTTATGTGTTAATTATTAAGTAAAAGTATTATACCATAGTAAACGTATACGATCTCCTTTCTCATAAAACCCTACAAAGGACTCTTAATCCCTCCAATACTATGAGTACTCACATGAGTATACTGCTCTGTTGTCCTAATATTACTATGCCCCAAGAGTGCCTGCACAAAACGAATGCCTATCCCACTTTCTATTAGGTGTGTAGCAAAACTATGTCTCAATGAATGAAAGCTTGCTTGTTTATTAATACCTGCCCTATTACACGCATTCTGGAATATCTTCTGAGCTGTCCGCGCATGCAGTCTACCTCCACGTTCCGACTCCAACAAAAACTCATTTGGTTTTTTACCTGCTATAAACCCCTCTAAATCATCCTTAAGTTTTTTAGGCAAAAGAGTAATCCTGTCCTTTGCCCCCTTCCCCCTCTTCACAACAACTACTTGTCTATCAAAATCTATATGATTTACACGCAAAGCTACAGCCTCCCCCACTCGCAAACCTGCACCATATGCCAAGGAAACCAATAGCTTGTGTTTCTTGTTATCTATTACAGAAATTATCCTTTGCACTTCTTTTTTAGACAACACAACCGGTAAAGACCTCTCCTTTTTCTGGTATCTTATGTCAATATTTTGAGGCTCCCCCAAAACCTCCCTGTAAAAAAATTTAATCGCCTGCACAAATATATTAATACTTCTCCAAGAAACTCCTTCTTTTTGCCTGCACAGAATATATTTCTTTATTGCATCCTCACCAGACTTGTATTTATTCTTCTTAACAAACAATAAATACTTCTTCACACAATACACATATGATTTAACTGTACGAGAACTATAGTTTCTCAACTTAAGCTCTGTACTGAGTTTCTCCAATAATTGTTGCATATATTTATATATTAAGATAAGCTATTAGAGCGTAACAAAGAGGCAAAACAATAGCAAAACGAGTATATACAAACTCCAGAATAGTAAACAAAACGTTTACAAACCACCACAAATTGGACGTATATACCCCCAATTCCCGCTATTATCACGCCTAGAGTTCGTATATACCCTAGTTA